>CASEEV010000039.1 GCA_949287065.1 uncultured Collinsella sp. | reverse complement strand
GATGGGCTCCATGATCTCCTTGACCTGCTTGATGAGCTCGGCGCGACCCTCAGGGGTGATGAGCTCGGCAGTGTCCTCGGCCTCGGCCCAGTCGGCCGAAACCTCGTGCTTCTCGAAGGCGGTGGCGCCGGCGTCGATGGCCTTCCAGTTGGCCTCGACGACGTCCTGGCCCTTCTTGGCGTAGGACTTCTCGGCAGCAGCCTTCATGTACTGGATAGCGTCCTCCTGCGGGAGCACACCGGCCAGCGTGAAGAACGCGGACTGGAGGATGGTGTTGGTGCGCTTGCCCATACCCACCTGAACGGCCAGGTCAATGGCGTTGATGGTGTAGAGCTGGATGTTGTTCTTGGCGATGTAGCGCTTCTCGGCAGCGGAGAGGTGCTTCGAGAGCTCCTCGAAGTCCCACTGGCAGTTGATCATGAGCGTGCCGCCGGGCTTGACACCCTGAGCGATCTTGAAGTGCTTGGTGATGTAGCTCGGGTTGTGGCACGCCACAAAGTCGGCCTTGGTGATGTAGTACGGGCTCTTGATGGGGGAGTCACCGAAGCGCAGGTGCGAGATGGTAACGCCGCCGGTCTTCTTGGAGTCGTACTGGAAGTAGGCCTGGACGTACTTGTCGGTGTGGTCGCCGATGATCTTGATCGAGTTCTTGTTGGCACCGACGGTACCGTCGCCGCCGAGACCCCAGAACTTGCACTCGATGGTGCCCTCGGCAGCCGTGTTGGGAGCGTCCTCGTCCATGGGGAGCGAGAGGTTGGTGACGTCGTCGACGATGCCGAGCGTGAACTCGCGCTTGGGCTCGTCGGACTCGAGCTCCTTGTAGACGGAGAAGGCAGCCGCCGGCGGCTCGTCCTTAGAGCCGAGGCCGTAACGGCCACCGACCACGGTGATGCCGGACTTGCCGGCCTCAAAGAGCGCGGACACGACGTCCTCGTACAGAGGCTCGCCGATGGAGCCCGGCTCCTTGGTGCGGTCGAGAACAGCGATCTTCTTGACAGTCTCGGGGAGAGCTGCGACGAAGTGCTCGACGGACCACGGACGGTACAGGCGCACCTTCACGAGGCCGACCTTCTCGCCCTTGGCGGTCAGGTAGTCGATGACCTCCTCGAGGGTGTCGCAGAAGGAGCCCATGCAGACGACCACGCGGTCGGCGTCAGCGGCGCCGTAGTAGTCGAACAGGTGGTAGTTGGTGCCGAGCTTCTCGTTGACCTGGTTCATGTAGTCCTCAACGACCGCCGGCAGGTTGTTGTAGGCGGTGTTGCAGGCCTCGCGGTGCTGGAAGAAGACGTCGCCGTCCTCATGGGTGCCGCGGTTGTGCGGATGCTCCGGGTTGAGGGCGTGATCGCGGAACGCCTGGACAGCGTCCATGTCGCACATGTCGGCGAGATCGTTGTAGTCCCAGATGGCGACCTTCTGGATCTCGTGCGAGGTGCGGAAGCCGTCGAAGAAGTTCAGGAACGGCACCTTGCCCTTGATGGCGGCGAGGTGAGCCACCGCGGAGAGGTCCATGACCTCCTGGACGTTGGTCTCGGCCAGCATCGCAAAACCGGTCTGGCGGCAGGCCATAACGTCGGAGTGATCACCGAAAATGTTCAGTGCGTGGGAGGCGACCGTACGGGCGCTCACGTGGAACACGCCCGGCAGGTGCTCGCCGGCGATCTTGTACATGTTCGGGATCATGAGCAGCAGGCCCTGGGAGGCCGTGTAGGTGGTGGTCAGCGCGCCCGCAACCAGCGAGCCGTGGACGGTGCCCGCGGCGCCAGCTTCGGACTCCATCTCGATGACCTTCACCGGGGTGCCGAAGATGTTCTTCTTCCCCTGAGCTGCCCACTGGTCGACATGGTCGGCCATGGGGCTGGACGGCGTAATGGGGTAGATACCCGCAACCTCGGTGAACGCGTACGATACGTACGCGGCCGCCTCGTTGCCGTCCATGGACTTGAACTTGCGTGCCATATCTCTCCTCTCTTGAGGTATCAAACCGCCCGGCGGCGATGTCACCAAGCGGCCAACCTACCAGAATGCCACGACGCTCGCCCGTACCGGCCGCGTCTGAAGCACGTGGGAGATGGTACCCAGCGCCGCGAAACGGCAACGCGGGAACGCCGTCTCCTGCGCTCTTCAAGCGCTATCGGCACACGCGAACACCATCATTGTACGACTGCGCACGCACAAGGGAGCCGAAAAAACGAGCTAATCGGCCGCAGGTAGGATGTTTTTGAGTATAAGAGGCAAAAGAGCAGGTCACAGGCGGTGTAAACCTTGGTACGGAGGCCTGTTTAGGCGCCGTTTGCCACCCTTGGCAAGCAGTGTTTTAAACCTTTGGCAACACGCATGCGGCTTGGAGCCGATCACAGCGCGCGGCGCGCCTCGATGGCGCGGCCGAGCGTGAGCTCGTCGGCATACTCCAAGTCGCCGCCTACCGGAAGCCCGCTCGCCAGGCGCGTGACGCTCACGCCGAGCGGCTTGATGGTGCGGGCGAGATAGCTCGCCGTGGTCTCGCCCTCGATGTTGGGGTTCGTGGCGATGATGACCTCGGTCACCGGCTCGGAGCCCAAGCGGGCGAGAAGCTCGCGTATGTGCAGCTGATCGGGGCCGATCTTGTCCATAGGCGAGATCACGCCGCCGAGCACGTGGTACAGGCCGTGGTAGGTGCCCGTGCGCTCGATCGCGCTCACGTCGCGCGGCTCCGAGACTACGCAGATGGTGGTCGCGTCGCGCGCCGGGTCGGAGCAGACGGAGCACTCCTCGGCCGTGGCGTAGTTGAAGCACCGACGGCAAAAATGCACCTGCGCCTTGACGTCGAGAATAGCCTCGGCCAAGCGGCGGGACTCCTCGGCATCGGCTTCGAGCAGGTAGTAGGCAATGCGCTGAGCCGACTTGGGACCGATGCCCGGAAGCCGCCCCAGCTCGTCGAGAAGCCTCTGCAGATTGCGGTCGGTGCTCATGAATGCAGCCTCGTTGCGGCGCGCTTTAGAACATGCCCGGCATACCGGGGATGTTGAGACCCGAGGTCACGGCGCTCATCTGCTGGTTGGCGGCCTCGTTGACGCCGCGCAGGGCCTCGTTCACCGCAGCGAGGATCATGTCCTGAAGCATGTCGACGTCCTCGGGGTCAACGGCCTCGGGGTCGATGGTGAGGGAGGTAAGCTGCATGTCGCCGTTGGCGGTAACCTTGACCATGCCGCCGCCGGCGCTCGCGTCGACTGAGACGTCCTTCAGGCTCTCCTGAGCAGCTGCGAGCTGCTCCTGCATCTTGCGGGCCTGCTTCATCATCTGAGCCATGTTCATACCCATGGGGTCAGCCTTTCTCGCATGCGCCCGATAAGGGCGCGGTCTTTTGCGTCTGAGCGCTCTTCATGATACCCGAAGGGGCGCTTGGGAACCTAGCCGTTTGCCGGCCCCTTGGGCTCCTCGCCCTCGTGGAGAACCACGTCGCCGCCCCACACGTTGCCGAGCACCGCGGCGATCTCGCTGGCGTCAGCCGGCGCCGACTCGGTCGGGGTAAACGCCGCGAAGGGGTTTGCGGCGGTAACGTCGGGGCGCGCGTGCTCGGCGGGCCCGGCGGGCGGAGCCGGGGCCGGAGCGGGAGCGGAGGCCGGGGCTGCGCTCGGCGTTGCGCCCTTCTCCCAAGGACGTGCGGCGGGGGCAGCAGGGGCAGCCTGCGGGGCGCTTTGCGCTGGCGCGCCGGTGTTTGTTGCCGGCGCCTCCCACGGAAGGTCGTAGGCGGGAGCGGTAGCCGCCGACGAGGCGGCTACCGTCGGAGCAACGCCGGCGCCGGGGTTGCCCGGAGCGTTCCAGGGCAGCCCGCCTGCCGCACGGGGCGCAGGCGCCGCAGCGGCAGCAGCAGGGGTAGCGGGCGCCACGGGCGCGTCCTCGCCCGAAAGCGCTGCGATTTCGGCGTCGTCATAGGGGACCGCGTCGTTGTCCCACACGCTGCCCGGCTCATCGGCGGGCGGAGCGGCGGGCATAGGCGTAGGCGCCGAGCTCTGGTCGGCCTCGGGAGCAGCGGGCGCGCCTTCCGCGGCTGCGTCTGTGGAAGGAATGTTTGAGTCCGACTGATCGGCCGGACCGTCATGCCCGGCAACGGGGGCGCCAGCTCCCGTCTCAGCCCGCCCAGAAACCGGTGCCGTCTGCGTCTGCTCGGCTGCCTCAGGCTGCTGTTCTGACGTTGCCGCAGGCGCTTCTCGGTTCTCGGTATTACCGGTAAAACCGGGAACAGCTATGCGAGGGGCGGGCTTGGGCGCCGAGGGCCGCGATGCAGTAGGCGCGGCTTTGCCCATGGTGTACTCGAGCACGCGCGGGCCGAACACCTGCGCCACAAGAGGCGGGATCAGGGCCTGCGAATCGGCGCGGCCGAGCATCTTGATGGCAAAGTTCGAACCAGCGGGGAACCCGATAACGAGCTTCTCGCCGTCGTCCGAGAGGGCACGGGCGCTCTGGAGCAGCGCGCCGCGCGACGGCTGGGCCGCCACGATGGCCTTGACCGCCTGCTTCCACTTGCGTTGGAGCGCGCCCTGATCGGCCGCCGCGGGCACAGGCTTGAACTCCGTGCCCTCGGCGTGCACGGGCTCTGACACCGCCTGCTCAGCCGCGGGCGCGGCGGGCATAGGCGCACTCGCAGCGGGCTCGGGAGAAGCGGGTTTTGCCTCAGCAGGCTCCTGGTGCTGCTCGGCAGCGCCGGACACGCTCGGAGCAGGCGCGCCGTGCTTGGCAGGCTCTGCCGGAGACTCGGTCTTCCGCGGGCGCGCCCACGGCACGCCTGTCGCAGCAGAGCGCGCAGGCGGGGCGCCGGCAGACGCACGCGCAGGAACCGGAGCTGCAGCAGCCTCAGGCACGGCCGCGCCCTCGCGCGCCGGCGCATGTTGCACCGGGAACGTACCCGCCGCAAGCTGGTGCTCGAGCTTGTCGACACGCTCAGCCAGCGCTTCGAGCGTCAGGTCGGATTCGGGGCGCGCAAGGCGCGTGCAGGCAACCTCGAACACCAAGCGCGGGTCCGACGCCGTGCGCATCTCGATCGCGGCGTCATCGAGCACCATGAGCACGCGGCTCAGGCGGTCCGCGCCCTCAAAGAGCTCGGCCTCGCGCGCAAGCGCGTCGAGCTCCTCGGGCGTGCCGTTCTCAAACAGCTCGGGCACCGCGCCCGCCACGCGCACCATGTACACGTCGCGGATATGAGCGACCAGGTCGCGCGTGAGCTCGAGAAGATCGTTGCCCTCCTCGACCTGGGAGCTGATCTGCCGAAAGAGCGCCACCACGTCGCGGCGTGCCACAGCTGCGGCAAACTCGGCGAGTACCGAGCTTGCCACCTCGCCGAGCAGCGACTGCGCGTCGGACAGGCGCACGGAGCCGTTCCCAAACACGCTGAGCTGCTCGAGGGTCGAAAGCGCGTCGCGCATGCCGCCGCGCGCGTGTTTGGCCACGAGCGCAAGCGCCTCGGGCTCGGTGGCAAACCCTTCGGATTCGCACACGTGCGCGAGCCTGCGCTCGATGTCCTCCATGCCGATGCGGTGAAAGTCAAAGCGCTGGCAGCGGCTCAGGATGGTCTCGGGCACCTTTTGCGGGTCGGTGGTAGCGAGAACGAAGACCACGTGCTCCGGAGGCTCTTCGAGCGTCTTGAGCAGCGCGTTGAACGCCGCCGTGGTGAGCATGTGGACCTCGTCGATGATATAGACCTTGTAGCCGCCGCGAACCGGCGCGAAGCTCACCGAGTTGATGATCTCCTCGCGCACGTTGTCGACGCCGGTGCGCGATGCCGCGTCGAGCTCAAAGACGTCGGGGTGCGCGCCCTGCGCGATCTCGGCGCACTCGGCGCACGTACCGCACGGCATATGGTCGTGCGGGTGCGCGCAGAGCAGGCTCTTGGCCAAAATGCGCGCCATGGTGGTCTTGCCGGTGCCGCGCGGGCCGCAGAACAGGTACGCGTGCGACAGGCGGCCCTCGGCGACCGCGTTCTTGAGCGTCGATACGATATGCTGTTGGCCCACCACGTCGTCAAACGTCTGCGGGCGGTACTTTCGGTACAGGGACTCCATGCGCCCTCCTACAAGCCGCGTTCCCGGAGGCGGTTCATGATCTCCTTGAGCGTGACCCGCGCGGCAAAGAGCTGCCGGTACGTTGCGGTCTTCACCTTGTTGGCGCGGGCGAGCTCGTCCATCTGCTGCTGAGTCCGCTCGTACTCGGCGCGCACATCGGCCGCAAACGCCTCGTACGCCGCCAGGCGCTCGGAGTCGGTCATGGTTCCTCCTCGGGTATACTGGTTGCTCTATGATACCGTGCCGTGCAGCGCTGTAACCGACGGCGAACAGAGGATCGGAGAAGCCATGTCTCAGGACGAGGCGCGTTATACCCCAGAGCCGCCCGAAGCCGCCGCAGAAGCTGCCACGGCCATTCCCGACGACATTCTCTTCCTCAACGAATACGAGTACACCAACGACCTCGTGGCCGACTTCGCGCGCATCGAGACCGAGGGCCGCAGGCGCGTGCTGCTCGTTTCCGCGGTGGTGTTTCTCGGCATTGCCGTCGTGACGCTCTTTACGTCGCACGCAACGAGCTGGATCGCGCTCTTTGCCGGGCTGGCGGGCGTCTTTTTGCTCTGGTACCGCGCGAACCTGCGCTATATCCTGTCGCGCCACTACATAGACGCCGTCGAGAAGAACCAAGGCGCACTCAACGGCCGCTACCGCCGCGTAGCCGTAAACGACGGCGGCCTCATGGTCTTTGGCGCAGACGGGCGCTCGCAGTACTTTCCGTTTGAGAAGCTCCGCTCGGTCGGGCGCAACGACCGCATCTTCGTGGCCGTGTTTGACGACGCCGGCGTAACGGTTCCCGCGGACACCTTTCTCAAGGGAACCGCCGAGGAATTCGCCCGCTTTTTAGACGAGAAGAAGCGCTTGCGCCGCTAAGCGGACTACCCAGACAACCTGCCGCGCCCCATCTTATGGCGAGGAGCTGCGCGCACGAAAAAAGCCGCGGGTGCACCTGAGGGATCCGGGTGCCCGGAAGAGGCTCCTTATGGCTGCTTCCTCCCGGACCTGACCAGGTTCGGAACGTACCGTCACCCGAACCCCTCAAGCGCGCCTGCGGCGTCTGGTTGTTTATCCTAGCGTGTTTTGCGGCACGCGTCGAGTGCGCAGAGCAACTCCACGAGATTCTGCCGCACGCGCCCCCGACAGACGGAGACGTGCGCATGCGACGCGCGCCTAATTCTTGGGGCGCGCGGCCTCGTTCACCGGCATCTCGACCGTGTGGAACAAGCGGTCGAGCGCTAGCTCCACGCCCTTGCCGTTGTTGCCGACAAGGCCGGCGGCAATGTAGTGCACGATGCACACCACGGCAAACACCGGGCCGAGAATGAGCTTGCAGAGGCACTCGTACAAAAAGCACTGCAGGTAGGTGCGCGCCTCGCCGCTGCGGTTGACCACGGTTACGCGCAGAAGAGCGGCCCCTACGGTCTGGTTGCCCCAGCTCGTAACCGGATAGAGCACGGTGAGCACGATCACGGCGGTTACCGCGAGGGCGACCATGAGGATGGCCTGGCTCTGCGACCCGCCGTTTTGGTACTGGTGCCAGGCGCTCAGGCCAAACACAAACGCCAGGCCCATGCCGAGCAGGTAGTCGACCGCCCAAGCGGCGAGCTTGCGCAGCGTAAAGCCCAGGTCCACCGGGGCGGGATGCGTCTTGAGGTAGTGCTGCACGCTTGCGATGTACTTCTGGAGCTCCGCCGCGCGCTTCTCGTCGTCGGTAAGGGGCTTCTGCTTGCGCCTGAGCTGCCAGGAGCCTGCCGCTTTTGCCGCCGCGCTCTGACGACGGTGGTCTCGCTTCTTCTTTGCCATGGATGATCCCTTCATGCGCTCGAGCGGCAATTTCCCGCATAGCTTGCCGCGCCCGGAGCACATCGTGTGCTGCCGTGCCGATACCCTATAGTACCCATGGTCTGAAGACCATGGTCCCGAGACCAAAGCGGCGCTTCTGCCAAAGAACAGCGGCGCGGGCGCGCTTCTCGCCCAGCCGCTCGGTTTTGCCGGGCCCGGGAGGAGGCGCCGGCTATTAGGGCAGGCGCACCTCGCGCGTGGCAACCCGGGCGAGCAGGGCCGGGGAGTGCGATACCACGATGAGCCCCATGGCACGGTCGTCCGCAAGGCCTATGAGCGCGCGCCAGATCTCGGCCTGCGTCACTGCGTCGAGCATGGCGGTTGACTCGTCGGCCACCAGATAGCGCGGACGGGCGAGCAGAGCGCGCACCATGGCGAGGCGCATGAGCTCGCCGCCCGAAAGCTCGTGCGGCAGCCGCGCGAGCCACGCGGCACGCACGCCGAAGAGCTCAAAGAGTGCAGAGGCTTCGTCGGTCTCGATAGGCGCCGCCTCGGCAAGGCTCTTGGAGAGGCGCATGAGCGGATCGAACGCCTGCTCGGGATGCTGGGCGAGCAACTGCACCGGGCGCGGGCCGGGCGAGTGCTTTCGCAGCCTGTGGCGCAGCGGGAACAAGGGCTCGCCGTCCACAAGAACCCGGCCGCCTTGGGGCTCGAGATACCCGGCGAGGATGCGGCAGAGCGTTGTCTTGCCTCTGCCCGAAGGCGCCACAAGCGCAACGCGCTCCCGCGCACCGACCTCTAATGACAGCCCGCGATACAGCTCGGCGCCGCCGGGGTAGGCGTACGAGATGTTTTCGGCAACAAGGCTCACAGCATGCTCCCAACGGTTTTTTGCGCCCCGCCCTCTCGCGCCGCGGGCACGTCAAAGTCGTGCTCGGGCATGGCGCGCCAAAGCGCGCGGCTGAACGGGTGCTCGAGAAGTTCGGGGCGCGCAAAGTTCTCCACGGCGGTCTCCTCGACCACGGTGCCGTTGCGAAACACGGCAACGCGGTCCGCCACGCGCAGAGCCAGCTCCATGTCGTGGGTGATGAGCAGCACGCCGCCGCCCTGGTTGGCAAACGCCCGGAGATCGCCGAGTGCCTGAACGGCACGGTCGAGGTCCAGGCCCGGCGTGGGCTCGTCGGCCACGATGAGACGAGGGTCGTCCATAAGGGCGCAGAGAAGCAGCACGCGGCGTGCCATACCGCCCGAGAGCTCGTGCGGGTACAGCCGCTCAACGCTCGCGTCGAGACCGTATGCGCCCATGAGCTCGCGCATGCGCTCGCGGCGGGCGTGCTTCTCGGCCCGGGAGCGCGCCGTAAAACCCACGATCTGGTCGCCCACGCGCATAAGCGGGTCCAGGTGCGCGACGCTTTGAGGAACAAGCGCGATGCCGTTGCCCCTGAGGCGCGCGAGCGATGCGGCGTCCTGCGGCGCCCCGTCAAACCAGATAGAGCCGGTCACGAGGGCGTTAGATTCGTTGAGCCCGAGGACGGCATCCGCAAGGAGCGTCTTGCCCGAGCCGCTGGCACCCACAACCGCAAGCACCTCTCCTACATGGACCGAGATGCTGAGGTCGCGGATGGCCCTGCTCACCATGCGCGTGCCCGAGAAGAACGGAGCGGCGGGGTCGTACATGGTAAACGACACGCCGAGGTGCTCTACGGCGAGGAGGTGATGACCGCCGGGGTGGCGAGAACCTGTTGCGTGCGTGTGATGATGGTGCTTCTCGGCAGCATGGTGCGCGATCTTAGGACTCATAGCTACTCCTGCGCGGTACGCGCGTCGATCAAGCGGCGCACCAACGAACCTATGCGATCAAAGAGCAGCACCACGCCGAGAAGCGCAAGCCCCGGAAAGACCGCAAGCCACCACATGCCTGCCGAGAGATAGCTCATCGACTCCGAGAGGATGACGCCGATGGCCGGCTGCTCAGGAGGAAGACCGAAACCGAGAAAGGTAACCGACGCCTCGTGAAGAATGGCGTGGGGAAACATCAGCACCAACCCCACCGCGTACTGGGGCACCAGATGCGGCAGCATATGGTCGCGCGCAAGTCGCACGCCGCTCACGCCGAGGGCGCGCGACATGGCTACGTACGGCTGCGAGCGGCACTGCAAGATCTCGGCCCTCAGAACGCGGGCGAGGCTCGGCCAATGCGTAACGGCAACGCCGACGGTTACGCCCAAGGCGCCCCTGCCCAAGGCGTAGCTGATAAGGATGAGCAGCACGATATGCGGGATGCCCATCACCAGGTCAATGAGCCACGAAACGATCGCGTCGGCACGCGGTCCTCCAAGAGCGGCGCACAAGGCGAGCACGAGCGCGATAACGGACGAGACCGCAGCCGACAGCAACCCCACCAGCACCGATGTCGAAAGCCCGGCAACGGTGCGGAAGAGCATGTCGCGGCCCATCCAGTCCGTTCCAAACGGATGGGCGAGCGATGGCGCGAGGTTCTTGGCCGAGAAATCCGTGGTCTGCGCGGCCTCCGTTGCGAGCGCGCCCGCGACCACGACCGCCGCAAGCACGACGACGCCCACGACGATTGCCACGAGCATGCGCCTGCGGTTGTTGGGCAGGCGTATTGCGGCATCGTCGTGGGGCGTCACGGGAGCGCCGATAAGGGATGCGGCGGTCTTGTTATGCCACATGCGCCGTCGCCCCCTTCATACGCGGGTCGACCACGCCGTAGAGCACGTTTGCCAAAAGGTTGCCTGCAAAGACCAGCGCCGCCGAGGCGAGCGCAATGCCCACGAGCAACGGCGCATCGCCGCCCAAGCCGGCAGTTACCGCAGCTTGCCCGAGACCGGGGTAGGAGAACACCTGCTCCACGAGAACGGAGCCTCCGAAGATCTCGCTGATCGAGGCACATTGCAGCGTCAGCGCGGGCAGCATGAGGTTGCGCAGGCCATGGTGCAGCACGATACCCGCCGTGCGCTCGCCCCGGGCGCGTGCGAACCGCGCGTAGTCGCTCGCCAGCACGTCGACGGTCTTCTCGCGCGTATGAAGCGCGATGTTTGCCACGCCGGTAATGCTCAGAACCAGCGCCGGAAGCACCAAATGGTAGGCGCGGTCGGCAAGCGTGACCTCTGATGCGGACATGCCGATAGGTACCGAGAAACCAGCCGGGAACCAACCGAGAAACACCGAGAACACCATCAGCGCAACGAGCCCGAGCCAAAACGTCGGCGTGGCGCTCAGCACATAGGCGCAACCGCGGATCACGCGGTCCGGCATCCGTCCCGAGCACGCTCCCGCAACGATGCCGAGCACGCATCCGAGCACGCCCGAAAGCACCCATGCGCACGCCATGAGCGCCAGCGAACCTGCCGCACGGTTGGCAATCACTTCGGTCACCGGAGCGTTGAACCGCAGGCTCGTGCCGAGGTCGCCGGTGAGGGCGCAGGACGCCCAGCCGAGATAGCGTTCCCAAAAGGAAAGATCGCTGCCCCAGAACGCCTCGAGCTGAGCGCGTTTTGCCGCGCTCATGCCCGCGTACGCCGCCTGTCCGACATTGGCCTGCACCGGGTCTATGGGAGATGAGCTCACAAGCCAGAACGTCACGACGCTCACTGCCGCCATGAGAACCGCGAACCGCACAAGGCCGCGCAACGCAACCGGGAACCTCATTCCCAGCTCCACCGGTCTACGTTGTTGGCAAGCGACCACCCGTGGCCGTGAGGATGCGGTTTCTGCTCGGCTACGGCGAGTCCTTCTCGCACGAAATACAGGTGATCGACGTTGGCGAGCCACACCCATGTGGCGGCGCCTTGCGGCGCAATGCCCTCCTCGCCGTCCCACTGGGCCTTTTTCCACAGCGCATACGATGCCTCAAGCTCGCCTTCGGCAAGCGCCTGGTCCTCGTACGCGTCGAGCACGTCGCTCTTGTAGCAGGCGTAGTTGCTTGTCGACGACGAATAGGTGAGGGAGTACAGCTCGTTGGGGGAGTTGGCGCCCCAACCCCACATCACCAGGTCAGCATATTGGCGGGTGTAGATCTCGTCCCAGCTGGCGCCCGAAAGCCTTACCTCGATACCGATCTCGGCCATTTGGTTGGCGAACTCGTTTGCGAGCGCCTGGCGCGCCGAATCGCTCGACGCGTACCACAGCACCATCTCTGCGCGCGTGCCGTCTTTCTCGCGCACGCCGTCGTCGCCGAGGCGCCAACCGGCCTCGTCCAGCAATGCGCGCGCTGCGTCCGCATCGGTTGTGACCTGCATGTCGTCGGTGCCCCAGGGCATGCCGTCGCAGACGCTGTACGCCGGCTTTCCGTAGCCGCCGAGCACGTTCTCGATCAGGGCCTGGCGATCTACGGCCAAGTTGATCGCTTTGCGCACCGCCTCGTCGCACGTAACGTCATTGCCTGCCTCGTAGGCCATGTCTCCTTCGATCGTGCGCGTTTTGCCCGCTGGCACCGTCGGCAACGCAATGCCCCGGCTGTCGACGGTTTGGTAACTCGTGAGAACGTAGCCGGGGATTTGCTGACCCGCGTTGGGCGCGTTGACGTAGGCAACGTCGACCTCTCCGGCGCGGGCAGCGGCAAGCGCGGCGTCCTCGTCCATAAAGACCACTACAACGCGGTCCATCTTGGGCTTCTCGCCATAGTAGCGCGGGTTTGCCTCAAAGATCGCCTGCTGACCCTGATCCCACTGGGCAAGCACGTAGCGCCCCGAGCCAACGGGATGCGCGCCGTAATCGTCATCGTAGGCATGCTCGGGCACAATGCCCAGCACGGCAAGCGTGTACAGCAGCACGTTGAAGGGCTTGGTGAGCTTGACCTCAACCGTGGCGTCGTTGAGTGCAGCAGCGTCTTCGACCATGGACAGATCGGCCTGGGAACCCGCTGTGGAGCGGACCGTGTTGATGGTGAACGCAACATCCGCTGCGCTCAAAGGCTCGCCGTCCGAGAACACCACGTCGTCGCGGAGCGTAAACGTCCAGGTAAGTCCGTCATCCGAGCAGATCCACTCCGCGGCCAGATCTCCCACGATCTGCATATCGGCGTCGGTTGTGACCAGTGTGGACTGAATGAGGGGCTCGTGCACGTGCTCGCCGCAGCCCCATGCGTAGACGGGGTTGAAGCCCTGAGCCGGCTCGCTCTCGTGCGTCATGGCGATAATGACCTGCGACGATGCGTGCGATGACGAGCCTGCAAAAGAACCTTGCTCACGAGACTTTGCCGCACCGCATCCGCTCAGCGCCAGCGCACTGCACCCGGCACCGGCGAAAGCAACCGCAGCACGGCGAGAGAGCGAACGACCGCGCTCAGGACGGCTTAGAAGGCTTCGATTCTCAGCTGAGAACATTCCCGGTTTTACCGCGAATTTCTCGGTTTGCGCGCTCCGCTGCGACATGCCCAACTCCATCACGTGCTCTCGTAGTGTTACTACTCTGTTGATTAGTGTTACGCAACAGCACACTATATCCCTCAGCAAGCACAAGAACAAGGTGCCCTAAGCCAAACAAGGGGCCGTGCGCCGCACAGCCCCTTGGTGCGCGCAGCTTCTACGCAGGTCTCTTAATTCGTACTTAAACCGTGCTCGCGCCGTCGTGCGCCGCAACACCTGCCGCTAGAGTAAAGGTCGAGGCGCACCCGTCTGCGCCTGCACGCGCCGCCGTGCGGCGCACCGTAACCTGAGGAGCACCTATGGAACCAACGCACCCGGCTACCCCAGAACCGTGTGATCCAAAACGATCCGCCTCTCCGCAACCGAACGACACCGACCGCCTACCCGACTACGACGAGCTCGAGTCGGCGTACGCAGCGCTGCGCAAGCGGTCTCCCAAGCCGCACCGTGCTTCTCGGCGTCTCCCGGCGCTCCTGCTTATGGGTTGTTGCGCGTTGACGCTTGGCGGACTTCCCGGATGCGCGGCCTTTGACCGTGCGGGATGCGCGCTTGGCGACCTTGCGAGCACCAGCGTGCAAGACGCGCTCGACGACGCCTCGTCCACGCTCGACGAAGCAGCCAACGACCTCTCGGATCTCGAAAGCGCGGCTGCCGAAACAGCCACCGAAACGCTCCAGGACCTAACATCGTAAGGCAATGCCCCGTTGCATCTTCTGCGTGCAACGGGGCATTGTTCTCGGTCTTTTGTTTAAGCGGCTTCGCTATGCGATATACGCCGCCGCTTCGTACGGACGGAGGAGCACGGACCCCTTCTCGCACCCGCGCTGGGGCACATCGTCGTAATTGGAAACGAGGACGTCGAGACCATCGAGCTCAACGGCATGCCCTTCGCGCGCGAGCTGCGCCGTGCACGGCCTGCTGTCGAACGAGCACACGACCACCAGGCGCCGAGGCTGCGCGTCACCGGTCTCGGGCGCGCCGCTTTCGCTCGGGGCGTCCGCAACCGACTGCGCGCCTTCGTTATCGGCAAGGGCGCGCTCGTATGCAATGACCTTGGGCGCCGCCGCGCCCGCATCGAGAAAGCGAACCGCTCCATCGCTGATAACCTCGTAGCGCTTGCGCAGGGCGATGAGCCTCTTGTAGAACTCGTACATAGATCCCTCGACGCCCACCTCGGCGCGCGCGTTGATGAGCACGCTGTTCTCGGGCACCTCGATCCAAGACGTACCCGTGCTGAAGCCCGCCTGATCGGCCGAGGTCCACTGCATGGGTGTACGGCCGTTATCGCGCGATCGCTGATTAAGCACGGCGACGGCCTCTTCGGACGTGCTGCCGCCTTCCATGTCACCCGCGTGCTGACCGCCGATCTCACGCGCGTCCGTGCTTCCCTCGCCTGTGAGCGCGCGGTACGCGTTGAGGCTCTCCACATCGCGAAACTGGCTGATGGAGCTGTAGCCGGGGTTGGTCATGCCCAGCTCGTCTCCCTGGTAAACATACGGCGTTCCTTGCATGAGATGTATGCAGATCGCGAGCATCTTGCCCACATGATCCCAATCGGTGCCCTGGTCTCCGGCCCCGTCGCGGCCGCCGAACCGCGTGATGGCGCGGGGCTGGTCGTGGTTGTCCCAAAAGAGCGCGTTCCAGCCGCCGCCCACCTGCATGCCTTCCTGCCATGCGCGGAAGATGCGGCGCAGCTCGGAAATGTCGGGCTCCATAAGCTCCCACTTCTTGCCGTGTTTGTAGTCGACCTTGAGGTGATGGAAGCTGAACGCCATCGAGAGCTCGTGATCCTCGGGGCGCGTGTAGCGAATGCAGTTCTCAAGATCGGTAGAGGCCATCTCGCCGACCGTGATCATGCTGCCGATGCCCGTCTGCTCCACGAGCTCGCGGAGATATTCATGGATATGCGGACCGTCGGCAAACAGACGGCGGCCGAGGCCGCGGGTATCGTCCTCGAACTTCTCAGGCTTGGACATGAGGTTCACCACGTCAAAGCGGAACCCCATAACGCCGCGCTCCTTCCAGAACCGCACCACGCGAGCGGCTTCTGCGCGCACCTCGGGGTTGGTCCAGTCGAGATCGGGCTGGCTCACATCGTGCAGATGCAGGTACCACTTGCCCAAGCGCGGCTCCCACTCCCAGGCGCTGCCGCCGAACGCGCACTGCCAGTTGGTGGGAGGTTCGCCAGGGTCGCCCGCGCCTGTGGAGTTGCGGCCGTCGCGCAGAATGTAGTACTTGCGGTACTTCTCGCTGCCTGCGAGCGCCTGCTTAAACCACGCATGCTCGCTCGACGTGTGGCAGAGCACCATGTCGAGCATGATGCCCATGCCGCGCTGGGCGGCGCAGGCCACGAGCTCGTCAAAGTCGTCCATCGTGCCGTACGCGGGATCAATGGCGCAATAGTCGCTTACGTCGTAGCCGTTGTCGCGCTGCGGCGAGGGGTAGATCGGCGTGAGCCATAGATAATCGACGCCCAGGTCCTCGAGGTAGTCGAGCTTGCTGATGATGCCCGGAAGGTCGCCGATACCGTCGCCGTTGCTGTCGCAGAAGCTCTTGACGTAGATCTGGTACACAACGGCTTTCTTGATGTTGCGCTCGATGGTCTTCATGGCACGCTCCTTGCTTTGGCGGGTGCTGCGACCCGTATGTTCGCTTGATTTGCGGGGCAATGGTCAGGTAACTGCACGCAAAACCCCAATGATTGCGTTTCATGCGCTTACGCCCTTGTAGCGCGCGGTTACTGCCGTAAAACCCCAGGTAAGGCGCTCTTCCCCTGAGCTCGTACTCGCAGATCTCCGGATAAAACGCAATCATTAGGACTTTAGTGCCAGCCAGGCAGACAGCAAACGGTCTGCTGCACCGCCGGACCGCCTAACAGGCGCCCCGCCCGCCCTTGTCGGGCGGGCGGGATCGGCACAGAGCCTACCCGAGATGGGGGACTAGGCAAAGGTTACGACCTCGGTGGTTCCAGCCTCGGCGTCCATACCGCTTTGGTATGCGACGTCCTTGGCGCTGCCGGGAGCCGAGACCACGAACGCCGTGGCCGTGGGGTGTCCGGCGGCCTTGATCTTGTCCTGCGAGAAGGTCAGGAGCTTTTGGCCGGCCTTGACGGTGTCGCCTTGCTTCACGTAGCAGGCAAAGCCGTCGCCGCCCATGTCGACCGTGTCGATGCCCACGTGAATGAGCAGCTCCATGCCGTTGGCGAGCGTAAGGCCCACGGCGTGGTTGGAGGCGGGCATGGTCACCGTTACCGTGGCATCGGCGGGAGCGACCACGGTATCGGCGCCGGGGGCGGGCTCGATGCACAGACCGTCGCCCATGCACTTGCTCGAGAAGACCGGGTCAGGCATGTCGTCGATGGGCTTAACGGTGCCGGAGACCGGGCAGACGAGGGACGCGGCAACAGAGGTGGCAACCGGAGCGGCAGCCTCAGGCGCAGCGGCGGGAGCAGCCTCAAGAGCGGCAAGGCCGCGCTCGGAGCCCGAGAGACGCTTCAGGCCGACGAAGTAGGTGAGTGCGAACGGCACCACGATGGCGATGAGCATGCAGATCGCGAAGATGCCCCAGTACTCGAACATGATGGACAGGATGCCGGGGATACCGCCGACGCCGACCGAGAGGGCCTTGGTGCTCGTGCCCGTGCAGACCATGGCAGCGAGCGCGGAACCGATCATGCCGCAGACCAGCGGGAACTTGTACTTGAGGTTGACACCGAAGAGCGCGGGCTCGGTAACGCCGAGGTAGCACGAGATGCACGCGGGGATGTTGACCTGCTGGGCACGCTCGTTCTTCTTCTGCAGCACGGTCATGGCGAGCACCGCAGAACCCTGAGCGATGTTGGAGAGCGCGATCATGGGCCACAGGGTGGTGTAGCCGAGGTTGTTGACCATCTGGGTATCGATGGCGTTGGTCATGTGATGCAGACCGGTCATGACGAGCGGAGCGTACACGGCGCCGAAGATCGCCGCAAAGACAACGCGGATGTCAGAGCTGAGACCCCAGTTGACCGCCTCGGCGATGGCGTTGCCGATTGCCCAGCCGATGGGTCCCACGACGATGTGCGCTATGAACACGGCCGGCACGAGCGACATGAACGGCACAACGATCATGCGCACGACCTCGGGGCAGATCTTGGTGAAGAACTTCTCGAGGTACACGAGCACGAAGGCCGCCATGAGGGAGGCGATGACCTGGCCCTGGTAGCCGGTGCCCAAGAACGAGAAGAACTCGAAGTCGTAGGTATGGGCCGCAATGTCCTCCGGCGTGGCGGTAGCCACCGAGAAGCCGTTAAGAAGCTGCGGCGACACGAGCGTCAGGCCGAGGATGATGCCGAGAATGGGTGTGGTGCCCATCTTGCGGGTAACCGACCAGCAGATACCCACGGGCAGCATGTGGAAGACGGCCTCGCCGATGACCCACAGGAAGTTGAACATGGTCATCCAGAACTGCGACATGTCGGCGATTGACTGGGTGCCGTGCTCGAGGTTGAACGCGCCCGTGTCGTCAAAGAAGTTGACCTCGCCGATGATGTTGCGGAAGCCGAGAATCAAACCGCCGCAGATAAGGGCCGGGATGAGCGGGGCAAAGATCTCGCCGAGCACGCCCATGGCACGCTGCAGCGGGTTCTGGTTAGCGCCCGCTGCGGCCTTGGCGGCCTCCTTGGAGACGCCCTCGATGCCGCTCACGGCCGTGAACTCCTGGTAGAAGTCGGCCACGTCGTTGCCGATGATGACCTGGAACTGTCCCGCTTGGGTGAAGGTTCCCTTTGCGGCGGGCAGGTCCTCGATCGCCTTAACGTCGGCCTTGTCGGGGTCCACGAGCACGAATCGCATGCGCGTCATGCAATGCGTAACGGCGGAGATGTTCTCCTTACCGCCTACCAGCTCCAAGAGCCGGCTCGCATCCTCGGTGTACTTTGCCATGCAGCTACCTCCTTGGCAACTTATTTGAATAAGCTGGCTTCAGTATGGACCGAACTTATCTGAATGAGTTACTTATTCAGATAAGTTCGGTAAACGGTCGATCTCTGACGGTGAGCGGTAACTTATTCAAATGACTTTGTGCGAAAAGGGCCCTATGATAGTAACCATACACGAGCACGCGTAGCGAAGGATCTGCATGAAAGCACGTTACGATACCATCTACCAGGACCTTCTCGCCCGAATCAAAGACGGCACCTACCCGTACCAGTCGTTTCTTCCCTCAGAAAACGCCCTGACCTCGACGTACGACTGCTCGCACAACACCCTGCGGCGAGCCCTTGCCCTGCTGCGCGACCAAGGCTACGTGCATCCGGTGCACGGCAAAGGCGTCAGGGTTATATACCAGCCCGTGCAGCGCGCGTCGTTTACCGTAGGCGGCATCGAGTCTTTTAAGGAGACGAGCGAGCGCAACAATTTCTCGTACGCAACGGAGGTTGCGGCGCTTAGCAACGTTGTGGCCGACGAGCACATTGCGCGCTTGACCGGCTACGCTCAAGGAGACGAGCTCATCTACATCGAGCGCGTGCGGCGGCTCAACGGCACCGCCGCTATCCTCGACCGCAGCTACTTTCTTAAGGGCATCGTCGGCGACCTCACGGCAGAGATCGCGGAGTGCTCGATATACGACCACCTGGAGCAGGACCTCGGCATTATCGTTGCCATGGGCAAGCGCACCATTACCGTAGAGCCCGTCGAGAAGCGCGACGCAGAGCTTCTCGACCTCGAAGGCATCGACTACGTTGCCGTCATGACCACGCAGGCGTTTAACGCACAGGGCATTATGTTCGAGTACACGCAGTCGCGCCACCGGCCCGACATGTTCTGTTTCCGCGACACCGCGGTACGCGAACGCTGCCGATAACAGGGGCGCAGGTTTGCGCAAACCGGCGTAACCGGGAATTGAGTACCCGGCGGTTTCCCGGTGTTTCCCAGCTGTGAATAAGTGCCGCCAACCGTGAAACCAGCAGATACGAGCGTTACCGGCTGAGAACGCGCACGATACGCATGCACGCCTCGAGCACAAGCGAGCGCGCACTCGGCACGCACATGCGCTGGAAGTACGAGCCCTGGTCGGGATCAAAATGCGTTCCGTCTTGCAGCAGCACTTTGGCTTCCTCGTAGATGCGCTGGTGCAGATCCTCGGGCGAGATGCCGTAGCGACGGCAGAAGGGGCCGAAGTCGAACCACATAACGTACGTGCCCTCGGGCCGGCACACGCGCACCTCGGGCAGATGCGCCGCAAAGAGCTCCATAACTGCATCGATGGTGCCGTCGAGATAGTCGAGGCACTGCTCGAGCCAGTCTTCGCCCTCCTCATACGCTGCCACCACCGCGCTGATGGCAAACGGGCTCGGGCTCACATGACCCACCGCCGCGGTATAGCGGTCGCGGTCGTCGGCCGACGAGAACACCAGGTTCGTGGCAGCCAGGCCCGCCAGATTGAACGTCTTGTTGATCGCCGTGCACGTAATGACCCGCGCTTCCGGGGCAACCTCCGCCATATGATGCATGTGCTGCCCGCGGCGCACGAGGTCGCCATGGATCTCGTCCGCCACGATGAGCACGCGATGGCGCGCGCAGATATCGGCCAGTCGCTGCAGCTCCTCGGGCGTCCACACGCGGCCCACCGGATTGTGCGGGTTGCAGAGGATGAACATGGTCGTGCGCTTTTGCGCGGCGAGCTTCTCGAAGTTCTCGAAGTCGATGGTGTAGTGGAGATTCTCGTCCGCAACCAGATGGCTGTTGGCCACCGTGCGCCCGTTGTTCGTGACCGCCGAGAAGAACGGCGGGTACACCGGCGCCTGTACAACAACCGAGTCTCCAGGCTTGGTGAAGGTCTGCACGATCTTGTTGAGCGCAGAGACCGTACCGGGGGCGTACACGACGCGATCCATATCGATGTCCCAGCCGTCGCGCGTGGCAAACCAGTCGCGAATCGCGCGGAAGTAGCGCACGTTGCCGTCGAGGGTCGAGTAACCAAAAATGCCGTGGTCGACGGTCTTGTGCAGCGCCTCGATGATAGGTTCGGCGCAACGGAAGTCCATATCGGCCGTGAACAGGGCCAGGTGCTCGTCGGTGATCTGCCTCACGCCGCAATGCTCGGCCGTAGCGGGAGCTGCGTTCCACTTGGCGGAATAGCTATACGGCTCGTGACGACGGTCGATAACCTCGTCGAAGTTGTACACGGCGGCCATCGGAACTCCTTTATTTGCATCGTTTGCTCGCGAAAAGGCGGCATTGTGTTCGCACAACTTGCACTATCTTAGTACGTTGCCGCTCTTTGGGGTATAGGGACGGCGATATTACCAACATGTAGTGTTTAGGTTGCGCGCGAGCATGCGGCCGCTTTTTTGGAGCCGCCGATGGCGAACGAAGCCTCCGTGAAGGTTGAAAGGACCGGCGCTGGCAGCGCGGCGAGGCTCTAGCGCCCTTCTATACTGGTTAGTTGCGCGCTTGAGGCGCGCCGCTTAGAGCTGATGCCCAACGTTGCCGCAGGGCGCCCCGCGCCCGCCAGAGGAGGAACATGGAAGCCGCCTTTTTCGACTTCATCAGCCAGTTCGGCTACTTTGCCGTTGGTGCCCTTATTTTTATCGAGAACGTCTTTCCGCCCATTCCGAGCGAACTTATCCTGCCGCTCTCGGGCTTTTTTACCACCACGACCGACATGGTGCTGCCGCTCGTGATTGTGTCCGCTACGATCGGCTCGGTCACCGGCGCGTTTATCCTGTACGGCATTGGCTACGTGCTCAACCGCGAGCGTCTTATGCGCTTCTTCAACACGCGCCCCATGCGCTTGCTCGGGTTCAAGGGCTCCGATATCTCGAGCGCCATCGACTGGTTTGACCGCAAGGGGCAGGCGTCGGTTCTCATTTGCCGCTGCATTCCCGTGGTGCGCAGCCTGATCTCTATTCCCGCCGGCGTGGCGCGCATGAACGTCGCCAAGTTTTCTCTGTTCACGCTGCTTGGCTCTGCGGTCTGGAACTCCATCCTGTGCTCGCTCGGCGCCGCCGCCGGCGAGGCCTGGGAGCAGGTCACCGCTCAGGCGGAATGGATTTCCGACGTGGTGAAGTACGTGATCATCGCGATCATCGCCGTTGTTGCCGTGTACTGGATCGTCAAGCGTATCATCCCGAACCTGCGCGGTGAGAACGAGGAGTAGGGCGCGCAACGGACAGCAAGGCATATGGGGAGCCGGCAAAAGCCGGCTTCTTTCTTTTAGCGCGACAGCACGTTAGGCGAGAAGTACCCTCTCAGCGCATGTCTCTGCCGCTGCAAAGCGCTCGGGCGGTGTGCCCGGTTTTCCCGGCATGCTGACCGGTTTTACCGGCGATCTTCTCCCTCACGTGCTTCTCGCTCGCGGCGGCGCGCAAGCTTTGCGGCGCGGCGTTTTTCTCGCAATGCGGTAAAGAACGATGTAAGCTGGGCGGCGCATTCATCTTGGAGCACACCGTGCACCACCTCGAACTCGTGATTGAGGCGCTCGTCGTGGCTTACGTCGTAAAGCGTGCCGAGGGCGCCGCCCTTGGGGTCGGGCGCGCCGTAGACGCAGCGGTCGATGCGCGCGTTCACCATGAGCCCGGCGCACATAAGGCACGGCTCGAGCGTCACGTACACCGTGCAACCGGTAAGCCGCCAACGGTCGAGTACGCGGGAAGCCTCGAGCATGGCGCGGAACTCCGCATGAGCCGAAGGGTCTGCGTCGACCTCACGGCGGTTATGCGCACGAGCGACTACCGTGCCTTCGTGCACGACCACCGCGCCTATGGGAACCTCGCCAATTGCCGCGGCCTTCTCAGCCTCGACAAGAGCTTCGCGCATAAAGCGCTCGTCGTCCTGTGCGAGCACGTCGTTTTTCTCGCCGGCAGATGCACATGCGGCCTTTTCGATTGCCACGCCTTTCCTTCCCCTGGAGTTTTGACATAGGGTATCATTAGCTATCACGGAGAGATGGCAGAGCGGTTGAATGCGGCGGTCTTGAAAACCGTTAGGCGCGCAAGCGTCTCGAGGGTTCGAATCCCTCTCTCTCCGCCATGTTAGCCTTACCTTATGCGACAACAATGCAATACCAGCTGTGCTTACACTTCCAAAGGGATTCGAACCCCACTGGGGGCGCGAGCGCCAAGCAAACGCGGAGCGTTTGTAGCGAGCGCGCGAGGGCGCATAGCGCCTGAGCGGGGGCAGGTGCCGCAGGCGCGTGCCGAATCCCTCTCTCTCCGCCATGGTTTGGCCGCTTTATATCACGAGCACAAGTCAAGATACCCATACAGTGTTGCAGAGGGATTCGAACTCCACTGGGGGGCGCGAGCGTCAAGCAAGCGCGAAGCGTTTGTAGCGAGCGCGCGAGGGCGCATAGCGCCTGAGCGGGGGCAGGTGCCGAAGGCACGTGCCGAACCCCTCTCTCTCCGCCATGGTTTGGCCGCTTGGCCGGCAACCCAACGACACCCATGACCGCTGGCACCCCAAGGAAGAGATTCGAATCCTTCCCTCCTCAACAGACACCCTTTCCACGAGATTACGCAATCTGCCGAATCTATCGGCACAAATAGCCCGACAACTACGCCTCGATGCGCAATCTTGCGGCTGATACGGGCACTTGCGTAATCTTGCGGCGGATCCATCGGAGAGAGTCCTATCTCGGGCGGGTATAAGCATCGGTGACGCTATTCCCCAGAATGAGAGGGGCTCTTATGATCGTTACCACCACCCCCAATATCGAAGGCCACAGCATTACCGCGTACCTGGGCATCGTTACCGGCGAAACCGTCTCGGGCATCAATATGTTTCGCGACATCGGTGCCGGGTTCCGCAACCTTGTGGGCGGGCGCTCCGCTGGCTACGAAGAAGAGATGCAGACCGCACGCAACGAGGCACTGAGCGAGATGTGCGAGCGGGCAGCAGCCCTGGGTGCCGACGCTGTTGTAGGTATCTCCCTCGGATACGAAACGTTTGAGGGCATGATCATGACGAGCGCCACGGGCACCGCGGTCAAGATCGCGTAGCCTCGGATAACCTGCAATTTGCTAGGCAGCATACCAACCAACCGAAGGGAGCACGTATGGCATTCATCGATTTGGCGCGCGAACGGTATTCGGAGCGCTACTTTGCAGACACGCCTATTGAGTCCGAGAAGCTCGAACTCATCATGGAGGCAGGACGGGTTGCGCCCACCGCTCGCAACCTGCAGCCCGAGCGCATTATCGTAGTTCACTCGCCTGAGGGGCTTGCCAAGATCGACAAGGCTACCAAGTGCCGGTTTGGCGCACCATGCGTCATGATCCTCGCGTACGACCTGACCGTCGCCAGCCGCAACCCCGATGTGGTCGACTTCGGCGTGATCGACACATCCATCGTTGCCACGCACATGATGCTTCAGGCACAGGAGCTCGGCATCCACACCTGCTGGGTTGGCCTCATTGATCCGCCGGAGCTGCGTCGCCAGTTCCATATTCCCAAGACGTACCGCATTATCTCGGTCATGCCTATGGGATACCCAAGCGACGCCAGCCAGCCCGGCCCCATGCACCCCGTCAATCTGCCGACCGAAGAGCTCTTCTTTACCGAGGATGCCTTTGAGGAGTAATTCCCACTCCCGGGAACATTCCCGGTAAAACCGTGCAAGCCCTTATTACACATGTCATGTATCTGGCGCTCCGCAAGCACTGACGCCATGGTACCGACAATCCTCAACCACCGACGCCACGTTTCCGACACTTTGACCCCTCATTTTGTCGGAACCGTGGCGGCGGTCGGATGTGTGGGCCCAATCCTACCGCGCCGGGCGCGGGGCCTCCGGGCGGAAACGCCGCGCATGCGCGCTGGCACCATATCCCACCATCGGCCCCGTGCGGATCCGCCCCCCGGCCACGCGCCCGGCCCTTCTGCAAACCGTGTTCGGGTTACACCTGAAAAACGACGTCGAGTTTAGCGTTTCCGCAGGTCCTTCTGCAAACCGAATTCGTTTTTCAGGTGCAACCCGGCTTCGGTTTGCGGAAGATCCCCGTTAGAGCCCCCGAAGAGAGACGGGCTGACTTTCGTCGACGAAAGTCCATAGACTTTCGCGCCCTCCTCAGTCCCGATCCTGGGGTTTTCCGACTTTCGTCGACGAAAGTCCATGAACTTTCGGACGAGAAGGTCGGCCCTACCCGCAGGACGTCCGAGACACAGCGAGGCCGGCCCCATGGGGCCGGCCAAAGCGGACCAGGCTGCTTGTTGGAAAGCGAGGGCACGGCTGGCGAGGCAGGGTGACCTGAAAGAGGAGGCCATTGACCTTGTGGTCATGGCCGACGATTGAAGGTCAGCCTGGCCGCCAGACGCGGCCGCAGCGTCGGGCCTGAACCATGCCCGACGAGTGAGGGCCGAGATGCCCGCTAGACGCGGCCGCAGCGTCGAACCCTAGAGATCCTGGAGGGCAATAACCTCCATCTGCGAGCCCTCGGTGGCATGGTCGTGCACGGCCTCGAGCGCAGCCACAAAGGCATTGGCGCCCGTCAGCGCCGTAACGCTCGTAACACCATGCTTAACGGCCTCGGTACGCAGAATGTAGCCGTCACCGCGGGCGTCGGAGCCGCTCGGTGTGTTGATAAGCAGCTTGATCTCGCCCGAAGAGATGGCGTCGACCACGTTGGGGTGCGGTCCGCCGACCTTGTTGATAACCTCGCACTTAACGTTGCCACCGCGCAGCACGCGCGCCGTACCCTCGGTCGAAAGCACGGTGAATCCAAGGTTCTGCAGCGCACGGGCGATGCTCAGGATATGACGCTTGTCGCGGTCGTTAACCGAGATAAAGACCTTGCCCTCGGTCGGAAGCTCGTAGCTCACGGCAAGCTGGCTCTTGGCGTACGCCTCGGGGTACGTGCGCGCCACGCCCATAACCTCGCCGGTCGACTTCATCTCGGGTCCGAGAATGACGTTGGTACCCGGGAAACGACCCCACGGCATAACGGCTTCCTTCATGCAGAAGTAGTCGAGACGGCGGTCGTCGGGCGGCAGACCCAGATCGGAAATCTTCTCGCCGGCCATGATGCGGCTCGCGCACTTGGCAAGCGGCACGCCCGTTGCCTTGGAGATGAACGGCACGGTGCGGCTCGCGCGCGGGTTGGCCTCGATGACGTACACGGTCTCGCCCTTGATGGCGTACTGCACGTTGATAAGGCCGCGCGCGCCCACGGCAAGCGCGATCTTTGCCGTCGTGGCACGGAGCTTGCTCACGAGCGCATCGGAGAACGAGAAGGGCGGAATGCAGGTGGCGGAGTCGCCGGAGTGGATGCCGGCAGCCTCGATGTGCTCGAGCACGCCGCCGATGTAGACCTCTTCTCCGTCGCACAGGGCGTCAACGTCGCACTCCATGGCGTCCTCGAGGAAACGGTCGAGGTAGATGGGGTGGTCAGGGCTCACGCGCGTGGCCTCGGCCATGTAACGGCGCAGATGCTCACGATCGTAAGCGATGGTCATGCCGCGGCCGCCGAGCACGTAGCTCGGACGGACGAGCAGCGGGAATCCGATCTTGTCGGCAACCTCGGACGCCTCGTTGAAGCTCGTGGCCATACCTGCCGCCGGGTACGTGATCTCGAGGCGGTCGAGCAGGCGGCTGAAGCGCTCGCGGTCCTCGGCGAGGTCGATCGCGTCGGGCTGGGTACCCATGATCGTCACGCCGCTCTCGTACAGACGGCGCGTAAGGTTCACAGGCGTCTGGCCTCCGAGCGTCGTCACCACGCCGTCGGGGCGCTCAACGTCGATGATGTCCATGACGTCCTCGTAGGTGAGCGGCTCGAAGTACAGACGGTCGGACGTGTCGTAGTCGGTCGAGACGGTCTCGGGGTTACAGTTGACCATGATGGTCTCGTAACCCTGCTCGGCGAGCGCGTAGCAGGCGTGCACGCAGCAGTAGTCGAACTCGATGCCCTGGCCGATGCGGTTGGGACCGGCGCCCAGAATCATGGCCTTGGGCTTTGAGCACGGCTGCACCTCGTCGGGGGCAACGCGCTTCTTGGCGCCCTCGCCCGCGCGCATGAGGTTCTCGTAGGTCTTGTAATGGTACTGCGTGCGGCTCTGGAACTCGGCCGCGCAGGTGTCGACCGTCTTGAAGCTCGGCAGCACGCCGAGGCCCTTGCGGTAGGCGCGCACAAAGAGCTCCGTCGACCCGGTGAGAAACGCGATCTGCGCGTCGCTCATGCCGTACTGCTTGCACAGGCGCATGGTGTCGGCGTCGATATCCTCGATGCGCAGACCGCGGATGCCCTCCTGCACCGCGACCATGTCGGCGATGCGCGCCAAGAACCACGGGTCGATGCGCGTTGCCTCGTGCAGGCGCTCGACGCTCCAGCCGCGGCGCAGTGCCTCGGCAATGTAGAAGATGCGGTCCTCGGTGGGCTCGGCAACGTGGCGGTCGAAGTTCTCCTCGTCAAAGGTCGTCATGCCCGCGGCGCCCAGGCCAGCGTGCCCGTTCTCGAGCGAGCGCATGGCCTTGCCCATGGCCTCCTCGAAGGTACGGCCGATGCTCATGATCTCGCCGACGGCCTTCATGCGGGTGGTGAGGGTCGTGTCGGTGCCCTTGAACTTCTCGAACGCAAAGCGCGGGACCTTGACCACGCAGTAGTCGATGCTCGGCTCGAAGCAGGCGGGGGTTGCCTTGGTGATGTCGTTCACGATCTCGTCGAGCGTGTAGCCCACGGCGAGGCGCGCGGCGGCCTTGGCAATGGGGAAGCCCGTAGCCTTGGAGGCGAGCGCCGAGGAGCGGCTCACACGCGGGTTCATCTCGATGACGATCATGCGGCCGTTCTCGGGGTTGATGGCGAACTGCACGTTGGAGCCGCCCGTCTCGACGCCGATCTTTTCGAGAATGGCGAGGGAGGCCACGCGCATGCGCTGGTACTCGACGTCGGAAAGCGTCTGCGCCGGGGCAACGGTGATGGAGTCGCCGGTATGCACGCCCATGGCGTCGAAGTTCTCGATGGAGCACACGATGATGCCGTTGCCGGCGTGGTCG
>CASEEV010000038.1 GCA_949287065.1 uncultured Collinsella sp. | reverse complement strand
GGTAATCCGCAGCTCGCCGGTGCTGAGTTCAAGATCTACCGCACGATGAGTCAGGTTGGAGACGCTGCCCCGACCTTCGGCGACCCTGTGCTGGTTGGCGAGGGTACCGAGCTTGTTCTTACCACTCTTGCTCAGACCGGTTCTGATGGGCTGAACGTCAACGCCAACGGCGCGTACTTCCTCGACCCGGACGAGACGTACTACGTCGTCGAGACCAAGGCTCCGGCCGAGTACATGCTCCCCGACAATGGCGGTCTCGTCGCGATCATCGGCGCGAATGCTAGCGAGGAAGATAACGAGCTTGTGGCTAATCAGACCCTCGTTCTCGACGTTGAGAACACGCACTCCGAGGACGGCGAGGGCGTTGATCTGCCCGTCACCGGCGGTGCAGGCACTGTGGCGCTGACCGCTGCGGGCGTCGTGCTCGTCGCCGGTGCTGCTGCCTTCATCGTTCGTTCTCGCAAGCAGAACTAACGTCATGAGGTTCTAGCCCTGATGCTTTGACAGCCCGGTCCCTTTTGGGGCCGGGCTGTTTCCATCTCGGGCGCCAGCTCGCCCTTCTCTGCAACGAGAAAGATGCTGTGCGCGGGCATCGTGCATTCGCTGCGCGCACGCAGCCTGTTTCTCAGGGCATGATCTTTTTTTGGGGGGTTCTAAGTATGTCGGCAAAGCATAGAAACCGAGGTGCCGCGGGGCAGCCTCGGAAGGATATGGGTCTCTTAGGTGGCGCTCGTCGCATAGCGTGGGGAGGGTCTCGGCGCGGTAATTCGTATACCAGAGGAGACGAGTTTGATGTTTCTTCTGTACGCTCCGATGTTGATCCAGGGAAGTCATCGGGTTTCTCGCCCGCGCCCAAGCCATTTTTCACCGGTCCGGGCTCTAGGGAGTCTGCGAGGAAGCGCGGCAGTCGACAGATTGTCTTTGCGGTCCTCGCGTTGCTCGTTGGAGCCGCATTCATAGCTTACCCGTTCGTGAGCAACGCGCTCAATCAGGCACGTGAGCAGAACATCGTCAGAGCTACCGCGGAGAAAACGTCCGAAACCGACGAGGCCACCCTCAAGAAGGAGCGCGAGCGCGCGGTCGAGTACAACCGGCAGCTGCTCGACGGGCGGGCGGTGGTCACGGACCCGTTCGACCCGGACGCGGAGCGGCCCACCGACGAGGACTACGACAGCGTGATGAACCTCGCCGGCGACGGGGTCATGGGCACCATCAGCATCCCCGCCATCCACGTGCAGCTCCCCGTCTACCACACCGTCGACGACGACGTGCTCGAGCACGGCGTGGGGCACCTGGAGGGCACGAGCGTGCCCATCGGAGGGGAGTCGACGCACTGCGTGCTCTCGGGGCACACGGGCCTGCCCTCCATGAAGATCTTCGACAACCTGGACCGGCTCGAGGAGGGCGACTACTTCGTGCTCTCCGTCCTCGGCGAGGACCACGCCTACGAGGTCACCTCGATCGAGACGGTGCTCCCCGACGAGACCGACTCGCTCGTTATCGAGGAGGGCAGGGACCTCTGCACGCTCGTGACGTGCACGCCATACGGCGTGAACACGCACCGACTGCTGGTGCACGCCGAGCGCTGCGAGGTGCCGGAGGAGTGGCTCGACAAGGGCGACGCCGACTTCCCCGCGGGCTACTCCGAGCCGCCGGACAAGGCGCTGCTGCCGAGCGTGCTGCTGGGTTTGCTGCTGGCGTTTATCGTGATCGGCGGGTACACGGGCATCTCCAAGCTGCGTGCCCGTCGCGCCGAGGCTCGCGCCGCCGAAGAGGCAGCGCTGCGCGGTGGAGCTGTGGGCGGCGCGGCCGCTGCGGGAAACCTCAAGCCGCTTGCCGGTCCGCTGCCGGGCAACCCCTACGGACGCTCGGCAGGGGCTGACGCCGGACTTGCCGACAGTGCTGCCAGGGCAGGTGCGCCGGCGATTCCGACCGGGCGCGACCGGCGCGGCGGCGCTGCCGACTCCGCGGTTAGCGGAGCCGCTGCCGCAGACGACGGGGCTGCTTCGAATGGGTCTGCTGCAAGCGGTGCTTCTCGCGCTTCTGCTCCGCACGCAGTTCATGTTGCCGGCGCCGCTGCGACCCCTGGTAGACCCGCTGGCAAGCGCTTCAAGTCGGCGAACGGTTCTGCCGGTGCGTCGGCGGGTTCTTCTCAGCCCGCGACCGGCAATCACGGTAAGCGCTCCAACCAAGACTCGTCCAACCCGCGCGGCCATCACTTCAAGTAACGCTCAGCCCCTGCTGCCGGCCCAAATAGGTCCGGCAGCAGGGGTTTCGTCTTCTTGTCCTGGTTTCCTGTCGCGCTTCGCCTTCCGTTCTACGTTTCTCGTTCAGTTTGTTGTCCCCACTTCCGTTCTGCGCTGTGACGGCGTTCGGCTCGTCTGTCTCATCTTCTTGACGCTGCCCCCTGTTTCTGTCTCTTGGCTCCTGATTCGCCACCCTGCCCCGGCTTTCTGCCTCACGTTCTTCTTCAGTTATCTGTCTCACCACCTGCTTGTGGTTCGCCACATCCCTCGGGCTCGTCTTCCACGTCTAAATGCAAACCCCCTCCCAAGCAGGGAGGTTGAATCGTATGGAAGCGGTGGATCTACGCCGTGTCCGCTGGCTCTTCTTCGCGCTGACTCCCACTCGGGATCTTGTACAGCACGATTTCTCCTAAGCAAGGATGTTGCGCGGTCTGTGGTTGAACATCGTCCCGCCTTGGGAGACCTCCTGCTGTTGGAGCGGGGAATTGGCCGCATTTCTGCACAACGTCTCGGCTTGGGAGAGATTGGCTGGTTCGGGCTGGAAAGGGCCGCGGCGTTTCTGCAGGTAGGAGCGCCGGTCCTTCTCGCCGATTCTCCCAAGGCGGGATCTTGCGCGGCCCGATCTCTCCCAAGCAAGGACGTTGCGCCGCGATCACCCAAATTTCTGTCTGAAAGGCTGGAGTTTCTCCCAAGCCGAGACGTTGCGCGCTCGCGCTCGACCATCGTCCCTCCTTGGGAGAGATAGGCCCCGACAGGGGCCGGTGGTTCTCCCGAGCAAGGACGTTGCGCAGCTTGCGGCGGACCATCGTCCCGCCTTGGGAGGGGCGGGCCCGCTGCATGCGGGTGTTTCTCCCAACGCGGGGCGTTGTGCGCTCGAATCCGACCATTGCTCCGCCTTGGGAGAAGCGGGCCTGCCGTGCCTGCGAGAAGCGCCGTTGTCGGGTGCGGGCACTTGTCCCAAGCCGCGCCGCTATGCGGGCTGCGCTTGGGGTCCGCCCCATCCCGCCCTGCCCCGCTCGCCGAAAGGCTTAAAACTTGCTGAAGCGTATCTGCTACGCTCAGGTTGCATTGCGCAATGCGCCGACGCGGGTGCCGGTATCTTGTAGCCAACGAAAGGCGCACGGCGCATACGGCAACGCAAGGAGGAACTCAAGATGATGAAGATGTTCAGGACTCTGGCTACGATGGCTCTGGCGGCAACGTTTGCGGTAACGCTCACCGGCTGCAACAGCGGCCCGACGGTCGAGGACATGATCCGCAACGACGTTGAGGAGACCTTCGACTCGATCGAGAACCACGAGGGCGAGGCGTGGGACAACTTTGTTGAGGGCGCTTCGGAGGGCGCTTCGGCGGAGGACTACGAGAAGCTGGGGATCACGCCCGAGGAGTTCTCGGAGGCGGTGATGGGCGACTTTGACTACGAGATCGAGGACATTGACGTTGACGAGGACAACGGCAAGGCTACGGTAACGGTCTCGTGCGACCAGAAAAAGGTGGCGGGCACGAGCCTGGAGCTGCAGAACCAGCTGAACGAGTGGGCGTCGGCGCAGGACCCCACCACGCTTACCGAGGACGCCGTCTACCAAAAGTCGGGCGAGATGCTGCTCGACATTCTTGACGATGCGCCCGTTGAGACGAACGAGTACGACTTTGACTACTACCAGGACGCTGACGGCGATTGGAGCTTCAGCGAGCTGAGCATGACGGAGTTCAACCTGCATTACGCGCTCTGGTAAGGACTTGGGGCGCCGCGGGGCGGACGCGAGAAGGACGCGCCCCGCGGTGCTGAGGGACGCTTTGGCTGGCGGGCGCGGCGAGACTGTCCGAGCGTGAGGCGACTGCATCAAGGCGTGCGGCACGCAGAGACTGTAGTAATTGCGGGCATGATCCAGCTTGGGCAAGCCCGCTGAGAGAAGGGGAAGCACATGAAGCGGATGTTCAAGACCATTCCGGCGGCGCTGCTTACGGTTGCCTGCGCCGTGGCGCTGACTGCGTGCGGCGGGCCTTCGCCCGAGGAGGCTGCGACGGCCGCGGTGACCGAGACGCTGGACACCTTTAAGAACCGCGAGGGCGAGGCGTGGGAGAAGTTCTTGGCGGACGCCGAGTCTCAGGAGTCGGCAGCCGACCTGATCGCGCTGGGCGTTGACCCCGAGGAGGTTCTCGACACGCTTCTCGACGGGTTCGACTACGAAATCAACGGGACTACCGTTGACGACGACACGGCGACGGTGGACGTGACGCTAACGTCCAAGCAGCTGAGCTCGGTGAGCGATGAGGACGTTCAGGCGGCCTTTGCCGAGGTCCTCTCTAACCCCGACCTGATGTCTATGTCCGAAGAGGAGCTCCAGAAGGAGGGCGTCGACCTGGTGATGGGCCTTATCGAAGACGCTCCGACCGGCGACACCGACGTTGAGATCGAGTGCAGCAAGGATGGCGACACGTGGGTGATCGACGAGGATTTCTTTGACGATCAGCTGAGCGAGGCGATGTTTGGATAAGAGTTGGCGCTCGCACGATGTGACGCGCTAGAGACGAGCGGCGCCGCCGGCGGAGAAGGACTCCTGTCGGCGGCGTTTTTGTGTTTGGGGCTGCTTGCGAAGGCCAGGGCGCGGGGGTCGCGAAGGCCGGGGCGCGGGGATTGCGGTCGGGGCCCAAAGCCTGTTCCGGGTCGTGCCGGGGCGATTTCGCCCGCTCTGCGCCCGTCTCGCGCTGCCTCCGCTCGCCCTACGCTGCCTCCGGTCGGCGCGGTACCTGCCTGTCTGTCCTACTACAGCTTCTTGAGCTGGGCTACGAAGAAGCCCTCGTAAAGGTCGGTGGGGCGCACGCAGAGGGTGCCCTCGAGGCTTGTGGGCAAGAGCGGCATCCCGCTAAAACGCTCGGGGTCAACGGGCACGAGCTCCACAGCGGAGGAGCGCCGCGTGCCGCGCGCGCCTTGATCGCCGCCGGCGGCACCACCCGAGAAGCTCGCGGCACCCCAGACGTCGTTGTCGGCAAAGGCTCCCTGGCTGCCGCTGCGGTTGCTGCCGCGGCGCTGGCGCCCTCCGCGTCCGCGCTTGCGACTGTGCCGCCCATCGCGCCCGCCGCCGCGCTTCTCGCCCTCGGTGCCGCCTGCTGCCAGACGCTGCTCAAGCGCCGCGCGCACGACCTCCTCGTTCTCGTCGGCCAAGATCGAGCAGGTGGAGTACGTTACCACGCCGCCCGCCGGCACGAGCTCGAGTGCGCGGGCCAAGAGCGCCTGTTGCGTGCGCACAGTGCGTGCGAGAAGGTCGGCCTCAAAGCGCTGGCGCTTGGCCTGCCGGGCGTCCATGAGCTGAACGGTACCGCTGCCCGAGCAGGGCGCGTCGAGCAGCGCGGCGTCGAAGCTGAAATAGGGGTCGAGCCGGCGGGCGTCCTCGACCATGACGTTGACGCGGGCATCCTGCGCTGCGAGGTTGTAGCGCAGGCGCTCGGCGCGCAGGGGGTTCTTCTCGCAGGCGGTGATGAGTGCCTGGTTGTTTGAGAGCGCAGCCAGCTGGCAGGTTTTGCCGCCCGGGGCGGCGCACATGTCGAGCACCGATTGGCCGGCGCGCGGCGCCACGAGCAGCGCCGGCACCATGGCAGAGAGGCTCTGCAGGTAGAGGGCGCCGTCTGTGTAGAGCGGGTGCGCACGGAGCACACCGAGGGGCGTGAGTCGTGCCGTGCGCCCTACGTGCGCCTCGACGGGGTCGGGCGCGCTTGCGGCGGGGTCGGCGCTGCCGGTATGGGCGCGGTCGCCCTTCTTCTCTGCGCCGCGCGGGCCAGCGGCGGCCGCCCCGGCACCATCGGCGTGCGCGGCAAGCCACCGCTCGGCACGCTGCTCGTCTACGCCTGCAACTACGAGCGCGTCGGCGTACCAGGCGACCGTCTGCGTGCGCAGTCCCGCTTCGGCGAGCTGCTCTTGCACCTGGTCGCGGCTGGCCTTGAGGGTGTTGACGCGCAGCGTGGTGGCGCGCTCGTGCTTAAAGCCGGCCTCGATGCGCGCGGCCAGGCTGGGACCGTACTGTTCTTCGAGCTTGGCGTGCAGGTAGGCGGGTACCGGGCGCATGGGGTTCCTTTCGGTGGGTGCGGCAGGCGGGCGATGCGGGAGGGGGCTACTGGCCGGTGGCAATGCGCACGATGTCGGCGGGCTCGTTGGCCAGGTAGTCGGCTCCGGCCGCCTCGAGCTCGGCGCGGCCGCGGAAGCCCCAGGCCACGCCGCAGACGGGCACGCCCACGTTGTGGCCGGTTGCCACGTCTACGTCGGAGTCGCCCACGTACAGCACGCGCGCAGGGTCGGCGCCGAGGCGCTTGAGCAGCGCGCGGGTGATCACGGGGTCGGGCTTTGGCGCAAAGCGTTCCTCGCGCCCCTGCGCGGCGACAAACCGGCTGCCAAAGTACTCGCGCGCCAAGGGCTCCACGGCGCTGTGGTCCTTGTTGCTCAGCACGGCGAGAACCGCGTCGTGCGCTCGCAGTTCGTCGAGCATGGCGGTGATGCCGGGGTAGGGCTCGGTGTGATCGCGGCGGTGCGCGGCGTAGGTGGCACGCTGCTCGGCAACGGTCTGCTCAAAGAGTTCCGGGTCCGCGGCGGCGAGCCCTTCAGGCATGTAGCGCTCCACGAGCTTCTCGACGCCGTTGCCGACCATGTGCTTGTACTCGGCAAGGCTGTGCTCGGGCCAGCCGTGCGCAGCGCACACGAGGTTGGCGGCGAGCGCGAGGTCGTCGAGCGTGTTGAGCAGCGTTCCGTCCATGTCGAAGATCACGTGGCTAAAACGCATGGGATTCCTTCCTGCTTGCGGCGCGCTGTCTTGTGCGGCAGCCTGCTCTGATGAGCGATTATGACGATTTGGACGGGGTTTGGACGGCGGTTTTTACGGAAAATGGAGGTTCTTCGGACGATGCTCGAGTAGCCGATTGTGCAGCACGCCCTGTACCTGCGGGTTTGATGCCCGGGGCGTGCGGTCTACTCGCGGAGCTTCAAAAGAACCTCCATTTCCCGTAAAAACGGGCTGTCGGAAGGGCCGTGCGAAGAGTTTTTTTCGGATATTCGAATACTTTTTAGAAGATGCCGAGTAGCCCGCTTGTGCCCAACGCTTCTACCTGCGGGTTTGTTGGCCGAGAACCCTCGTCTACTCGCGGTGTTCCGAAAAGTATTCGAATAACCGTCAAAACGTTCCCGGCATCGGGCAAAATGCGGGCCGTGTGCCCTTCGAACGGGCTGGAGGCGTCTTGCTGCCCCAGCCCGTAGGTGGCATTCGCTTAGCAGATGCGGGGGAGCTGTTCGCCCACCAGCATGTCGAGCACGCGGGCCGAGCCCCAAGGCGTACGCACGCGAACGCGCGGAGAAGCACCTTCTGTGAGCGGCAGGATCTCGCCGATAACAGCGGCGTTCTCGCCGTAGCGGCTGGCGCGCATGGCGGCGAGCGCAGCGTCGGCCTCTTCGGGCGGCACCACGGCGACCATCTTGCCCTCGTTGGCCACCTGCAGCACGTCGTAGCCGAGCATCTCGCAGGCGCCGCGCACGGCATCGCGCACGGGCACGGCTTCCTCGCTGATCTCGATCTCAACGTTGCTCGCGGCGGCAAACTCGTTCAGGGTGCTCGCCAGGCCGCCGCGCGTGGGGTCGCGGAAGCAACGTGCGCTCGGCGCCGCCTCCATAACGGCGGCAATAAGGTGGTTGAGCGGTGCGGCGTCGGACTCGATGGGGGCCGCAAACGCAAGCCCCTCGCGCTGGCTCATGATCGCGATGCCGTGGTCGCCAAGGGTGCCCGAGACGAGCACCTTGTCGCCGGGGCGGCAGTTAGCGCCCGAGAGCTCCGCGCCCGCAGGCAGCTCGCCCACGCCGGCCGTGTTGATGTACACGCCGTCGGCACCGCCGCGCTCCACGACCTTGGTGTCGCCGGTGATAATGGCCACGCCCGCCTCGCGCGCGGTGTCGGCCATGCTCTGGCAGATGGCGCGCAGCTTGTCCATGGGGTAGCCCTCTTCGAGGATGAACCCGCACGAGAGATAGCGCACGCGTGCGCCCGAGGTGGCCACGTCGTTTACGGTGCCGCACACGGCGAGCCGCCCGATGTTGCCGCCCGGAAAGAACTGCGGGGTCACCACGAAGCTGTCGGTCGACATGGCAATGCGAACCGGGGCGCTCCCGGCCTCGCCATTCTCGCTCGCGCCGAGCGGCGCCACGCCGGCGTCGTTGCCCTCGTTGAGCGCCGGGTTGCCGAAGGCCTCCAAGAACATCTCGTCAATAAGGCGCTTCATCATCTGCCCGCCCGACCCATGGCCGAGCAGAACGGTGGTGTCTGCCATACGTTATGCCTCCTCGCGGTAGCGGAAGTACGCGGCGCAGCTTCCCTCGGTCGAGACCATGCACGGACCCACGGGGTGCTCGGGCGTGCAGGCGCGGCCAAAGAGCGGGCAGCGGTTGGGGGCCAGCGCCCCGCGCAGCACGTCGCCGCAGCGGCAGCCGGCGGGCTCGCGCGTGGGCTCAACGGGCACCTCAAAGCGCGTCCGCGCGTCGAAGCGCGCAAACGCGGACCTGATGGCAAGACCCGACTGCGGCAGCGTTCCCAGCCCGCGCCACACGGCGTCGACCGGCTCAAAGACCTGCTCTACCAGGGCGCGCGCCACCGGGTTGCCGTCTGCGGCAACGCCGCGCTGGTAGGCGTTCTCAATGCGCGCCTCGCCGCGCGCGACCATGCGGCACAGCCACTCCACGCTCGCCAGAATGTCCACCGGCTCAAAGCCGGTGACCACGCCCGGCGTACGGTACTGTTCCGCCAAGAACCGGTACGGCGCGAGCCCCGTGATGGTCGACACATGTCCGGGCAGAATGAACCCGTCGATACGGGTCTCGGGGTCGTCGGCAATGGCCTTGAGCGCGGGCGGCGTCATCTTATGCGCCGAGAAAACCGAGAAGTTCTGCAGGCCGCGCGCCTCGGCCTCGAGAATGCAGGCCGCGATAGCGGGCGTAGTGGTCTCAAAGCCCACGCCCATGAAGATGACCTGGCGCTCGGGGTTCTCGGCGGCGAGGTCGAGCGCGTCGAGCGGCGAGTACACGATGCGCACGTCGCGCCCGGCGGCCTTCTCGGCGGCAAGCGACGAGGTGGAGCCGGGGACGCGCACCATGTCGCCGAACGTGGCGATAAGCGCGCCGTCCATGCGGGCGAGTGCGATGGCGTGGTCGATGTCGGCGTTGGCGGTCACGCAGACCGGGCACCCGGGTCCAGAAAGCAGTTTGAGACCGTCGGGCATGACCGAGCGGAAGCCGTAACGCCCGATGCTCACCGTGTGCGTGCCGCAGACCTCCATGAGGTTGATGGGGCGCCCCGCCGCTTCGACCGTTCGGTTGATGGCGGCGATGAGCTCGCGTGCGCGGACGGGGTCGCGGAAGGCAGCGAGGTCGGGGGCGGCGTGAGGGGCAGCGGAAGGGTCGGGGGCAGAGGCGCTCGCGGTGCCCGGGGCAAGCGGCTCTTCTGCCGCGGTGCTGGCGGGGGCGTTCATACTAGCGCGCGCCAGTCGCAGCGGGCTCGGGGTCGCTTGCAGGTGCGGGGTCGGAGTCGGCTACGGGCAGCTCGTCTTCCACGAGCTCGGTGAGGTCGGCCACGAGCTTGAGCGTCTCCTCGGCCTCCTCGGCGCTGACGATCTGGATGCCAAAGCCGGCGTGCACGAGCACGTAGTCGCCCACTTGGGCGGTGGGAATGAGACGGGTGGAGGCGCGCTGCTCCACGCCGAGCATGTTGACGGTAGCCGTTGCGGCGTCCGCGTCGAGCGCGGTGATCTTACCGGGTACTGCGAGGCACATGCGGTGGCCTTTCGACGATGTTTCCGTGCCTACTATAGCGCGCGCCCGCCTCGCGCGCCCGGCAGCCGCCGCAATCACCCAAAAGCTGCGGTTTAGAGGAGGTGCGCCGCTCCCCGGTCGGCGATCCCTAGGCGGGGCCGGCGGCGAGGCGGGCGCGGGCTACGGCGGCCTGGCCGTAGGCGATGCAACCGTCGTTGACGGGCAGGTCGCGCGGCACGAGTACGGTCATGCCATGGGCCTGCAAAAGCTCGCGCACTCGAGCAAGGAGCAAGCGGTTCATAAACACGCCGCCGGCGAGCGCGACCGTGCCAATGCCTTCGCGTTCGCCGATGCGCGCGGCAAGGTCGGCCGCCATGCGGGCAACCGCTTCGTGGAAGGCGCGGGCGAGTAGCTCGGGCGCGCAGCCGGCCGCGTGCTGCTCGAGCAGGGCGCGGAGTACGGGCGTGGGGTCGGCCACGAGTGCGCCGGGGCCCTGCGCGTCCTCGGTGAGGGAGAAGTCCGGCAGCGCGGACGCGGCGGGGGTCCCGCCTGCGTCCTGGGCCTCGGCGCGCCACGCTGCGGCTTCGAGCGCGATGGCGGGCTCGCCGTCGTAGGTCGCCTGGCCGCAGATGCCCAGAAGCGCCGCCACGGCGTCGAAGAGCCGGCCCATGCTCGTGGTAACGGGGCTGTTGAGACCGCGCTTCACCATGGCGACGGTGAGGGCTCGAGTCTGGTCATCGAGCTCGCCGAGGAAGGGCTGCGCTGCGGGCAGGTCGGCAAGGCTGCAGGCCATAAGGAGCGCAAGCGCATTGCGTCGTGCGTCGCGCACCGAAGCGGCACCCCCTGGCAAGCGCCAGGGCAGCAGATGCGCTGCGCGCGTAAAGCCCGCGAGACCCGCTACGAGAACCTCGCTGCCCCACACGGTGCCGTCGAGCTCAAGGGCGGCGCCCGAGCCCGCATCGGCCGCGTAGGCCGCGCCGGCGCCAGTGCCGTCAAATGCAATGCCCACCGTGCGCGCGCCGGGGTCCAGCGCGCCGCGCGCCGCGGCCTCCGCCATCACGGCGGCAACGTGCGCATGGTGGTGCTGCACCTCCACGAGCGGCAGCCCGCGCTTCTCTGCCTCGGCGCGGGCCCACTGGCTCGCCAGGTAGGTGGGGTGAGCGTCGCAGGCAAGTGCCTCCGGCTCAAGGTCAAAGAGGTCGCTCAGACGCCGGCGCGCCTCGCGCCACGCGTCGAAGGTCGACACGTTCTCCACATCGCCGATGTGCTGCGACACAAAGCACGAAGCCGCTCCGCTCTGCTCCTCGCGCGTAAGGGCGAGGGTTGCCTTCTGCTCGGCCCCGCAGGCGAGAAGGGCGGGCACGCATGCAGCCTCGATGCGCGGCAGCGCCACAGGCTGCGGCGCATAGCCGCGGGCGCGGCGCACGGGCATGATGGCGTCCTCGACCACGCGCACGACCGAGTCGTCGTAGCGCGAGAGAATGGGGCGGTCGTTGCCAAGCAGCGCGTCGGCCAGGCCGCTCGCTACAAGGCGCTCCCATGCGAGGTCGTCGTCGGTCTCGATGGGCTCCTCGGATACGTTGCCGCTCGTCATAACCAGCGCGCAAACGTCGCGCTCGGCGCATGCGGCGAGCAGCAGGTGCTGCAAGGGCGTGTAGGGGAGCATCACGCCCAACTCGGGCAGATCGTACGCCACCGACGGCGCAAGACCCGAGCGCGTGCCCCGGGCCTCACCCAGGGCGGCGTTCTTCTCGACCGCCTTTTGCCTCAGCAGCACGATGGGCCGCACGGAGCCGGCGAGCAGCTCGGCTTCGAGCTTGCCCACACGGCAGAGACCTCGCGCGTCGTCGAGGCTGCGCACCATAACGGCGAGCGGCTTGTTGGAGCGTCTCTTGCGGCGCCTGAGCTCTGCCACGGCAGCCTCGTTCGCGGCGTCGCAGGCAAGGTGAAACCCGCCCAGCCCCTTGATGGCCACAATGCCGCCGCTGGCAAGAAGCTCCGCGCACCGTGCGATAAGGGCGTCGCTCTTCTCGCACGTGCTGCCTACGAGAAGTTCGCCTCCGGCAGCCTCTCGCCAGGTGATGTGCGGGCCGCACGCAAAGCAGGCGTCGGGCTGCGCATGAAAGCGCCGGTCGGCGGGGTCGGCGTACTCGGCGGCGCAGGCGGGGCACATGGGAAAGCCCGCCATAGAGGTGAGCGGGCGGTCGTACGGCAGGTCGCGGATGATGGTGAAGCGCGGCCCGCAGTTGGTGCAGTTGATAAAGGGGTAATGGTAGCGCCGGTCGGCGGGGTCAAAGAGCTCGTGCAGACAGTCGGGGCAGGTGGCTATGTCGGGCGAGACGAGCGTGGTTTTGGCCGCGGCGTCGTCCGAGCTGCGGATCTCAAAGCGGGCGGCGGTCGTGCCGGCGACACCCGTTTGGACAGCGCCCGTAGTTGCTGCCTCTGCCGCGCCGGAGGCCTCCGCCGAGCCGGCGCACGCGGCTTTGGAGCTGCCCTTCTCCTCGCCCCAGCGCACCTGCACGTCGGTCACACGTGCGGCGGCCGGCGCACGGTCGCTCAGCGCGCGCGCAAAGTCCGCGAGCGCCTCCTTAGGCCCCGCAGCTTCTACGTGCACGCCGTCCGAGGCGTTGAGCACCCAGCCGGCAAGTCCGCGCGCTACCGCCTCGCGGTACACGAAGGGCCTAAACCCCACGCCCTGCACGATGCCCGAAATATGTATCCGCGCCCGCGCCATACCCTACAGCCCGAGGCTTCCCTCGGTGGCGGCGCAGGTAAGCTCGCCGTGGCTCACGCCCTTGAGCGCGAGCAGGCGGTCGGCCAGCTCGTACACGCGCTCGCCGGTGCCGCGCAGCGCCAGAATCTCGAGGCAGTTGTGGTGGTCGAGGTGCACGTGCAACGTTGAGACGATCTCGTCGGTGTAGTCGTGCTGCACGTCGTCGAGCCTGCGCGTGAGGTCGCCGGCGTGGTGGTCGTAGATCATCGTGAGCGAGCCGATGACCTCTTCCTCCGGGGTCCGGAGCTTCTCGCGCACAATGGAGGAGCGGATAAGGTCGCGGACCGCCTCGGAGCGGTTGCGGTCGCCGCGCGTGCGCTCGATCTGCTCGTCAAACTGCCGCAGCAGTCCGGCGGGAACGGCGATCGAGAACCGCACGAGGTCGTTGTCCTGCATGGGTTACACCAGCCTGACCGATCCGACGGAGTTGTGGTCGGCCTCGATGGCCTCCTCGTAGCCCTCGAGCGCGGCGTGCGCCTCGCCGAGCGCCACCATGGCCTGCTCGAGCTTGTGGGCAATGCGGTCCATCTCAAAGCTCTCGGTCGCATGCGTGAGCTCGTGGGCCCAGTCGTGCGCAAGCTCGATCGTGTCGTCGATCTGCTTGACGGTCATGGCAAGCTGGCTCATGTTCATTCCGACGTCGTGCATGGTGCACCCTTTCGTTTGCGGCAGGCGGCGCGGGGCGCGTGCGTGCGACCGCTCAGGCCGCCGCTGCCCGCGGACAGCGTGGTTTGGCAAGAAAAAAGCCCCGAGCGTCTCGGGGCTTTAGTGTACTACGGGCGAGAAGCGCGGGCGAGAAGCACGCGCCTTGGCGTTGTCGCCCCGCAGCTACAGGTTGCGGCTGATCTCCTCGACCAGGCGCGGCTTGGGCATGGCGCCGACCGTGCGGGCCGCCTCTTCGCCGCCCTTGAAGAGCACGAGCGTGGGGATCGACATGACGTGGTAGCGCATGGCCAGGTCTTGGTTCTCGTCGACGTTGCACTTGAAGACCTTGAGCTTGCCGGCCATCTCGCCGGCGATCTCCTCGACGGCGGGCGCGAGCGCACGGCACGGGCCGCACCACGGTGCCCAGAAGTCAACGAGAACGGGCAGATCCGACGTCAGGACCTCGTCGAAGGTATCGACGGAAACTTCTTTGATTGCTCCCATGGGGACCTCCTTGTATGAGCGCCGGGCGGGTTGGCGCAGCGCTGCGCGCCCCTCGTGCCCCGGCGCGCGTCGTCTCAGTGCGCAAGGTTTATACCCACCGGCACCGAGAAGTTGCGCGCGCATCCAGCGAGCGGGGTAGAATTGACGGTGTCGCGGCTCCGAGAGGGAGAAGCGCGCGGTTTGCGCGCTCGCCCAGCTGCCTGCTCGCTGATCGCCTGCGCGCTCGCTGGGCTGCTCGCCGCCGTTGACGCCGATGCAAGATCTCGTTTTCTCCGGGGTGGGTATGGCTCAGATTCCCAACACGCAGATCAAGGCTGCGCACGTTGAGGCGCTCAGGCGCGAGTTTGCCTCGCTCGCCGAGCGCGGGGTGTGGGTGTGCGGCAACGTGTTCTCGTCGATCGTGCTGGTGAAGGGCGAGCTCGACGACGCCGAGCGCGCCGGCTCCGACCTCATGGGCGGCGCCGACGGCGTGGCGCTCAGGGCGGCGCTCGCGCGCCTGGGCTACGCTCCGGAGGACTTCTGCGCGCTCGCTTCGTGCGGCGACGAGGGCCCGCTCGAGCCCGCGCTCTTCAGGGAGGCGCTCGAGGCCCTCGATCCCGAGGCCGTGGTGGCGGTCGACAACGCGGCCGCCGACGAGCTGCGCGAGGCCTACGCCGAGGAGCTCGCGCTTATCGAGGACTTCAACACCGCCGCGCTCATGCCCGGGCTCGTGGCGCCGGTCATGGGCCGTCGCATGCTCGCGCTCGACGGCTTCGAGGCGGCGCTCACCGACCCGCGCGCCAAGCAGCGCATGTGGGCCTACCTTAAGCAGCTCCCGCCCGAGGGCGCCCCGTACTAGGCCCGCGCACCCGCGAATATGTCTGTCTTGTCAGGTGTCTTGTCACCTGACAGGCGCCGTGCCATACTTTCGCGCAATGCCTTTGCGCCATGGGCGCCCGCTGCTCCGCCCGGGGCAGGCGCGCCGGCGCAGCACCCTGAGGAGGTACGGCATGGCAGATTCCCTGAGCCCCCGCACGCGTGCGCTTCTCGACGAGATCGAGCAGCTCAAAGCCGAGCGCAACGCGGCCGTCCTTGCCCATTACTACGTTGCCCCCGAGGTTCAGCGCGCGGCCGACCACGTGGGCGACTCGTTTGCCCTGGCCAAGCTCGCGGTCGAGCTGCCCCAAACGACGCTCGTGATCTGCGGCGTCGAGTTCATGGGCGAGAGCATGAAGCTTCTGAACCCCGGCAAAACGGTCATTCTCCCCGAGCCGGGCGCCGACTGCCCCATGGCTCACATGGTGCTGCGAGAGACCGTTGAGCAGGCGCGCGAGCGCTACGGCAGCGACCTGGCCGTTGCCTGCTACGTAAACTCCACCGCCGAGATCAAGAGCTGGTCCGACGTCTGCGTGACCTCGTCCAACGCCGTGGCCATTGTGCGTGCGCTGCCGCAGCGCCACGTGCTCTTTATCCCCGACGAGCACCTGGGCGCCTACGTGGCCGAGCAGGTACCCGAGAAGCACGTGATTCTCAACCAGGGGTGTTGCCCCTTCCATGCGAACATCCCGGCACGTGAGGTGGCGCGCCTCAAGGCGGCCCATCCGGACGCGCTCGTGCTCGCGCATCCCGAGTGCGCCGCCGACGTACTGGCGCTTGCCGACGTCATCGGCTCCACGGCCGAGATCATCGCCGCCGCCGAGCAGTCGGACGCGCCCGAGTTTGTCGTCGTTACCATGGACGGCGTGCGCGCCGAGCTCGCGCGCCGCACCGAGGGCACCGGCAAGCGCTTCCTCTTCCCCGAGCAGGCCCGCTGCCCCGAGATGGACAAGATCACGCTCGAGAAGCTCGTCTCCGCCCTGCGCCAGGCCCCGCTGCCGGGCGAGAACGACGCCGCCGCTGCCGGAGCGCCCGACGCGGCCCCGGGTGCCGCCGACGCACCGGATGCCGTTCGCGGATTCGTCCGTGGCGTCTCTGTGGATGCGCCCCTCGTGGCCCCTGCCAAGCGTACTCTGGAACGCATGCTCCAGATGGCAAGGAGGTAGCCCATGGCCGAAAACCTAACCTGCGACGTGGTGATCGCGGGGTGCGGCGTTGCGGGACTGTACGCCGCGCTCAAGATGCCGCGCGCCACCAATATCATCATGCTTTCCAAAGGCGCCGTAGACGAGTGCGACTCCATGCTCGCACAGGGCGGCATCTGCGTGCTCGCCGAAGACGACGACTACGACGCGTACTTTGAAGACACCATGATCGCCGGTCATAACGAGAACCGCGCCGAGAGCGTCGACATCATGATCCGCGGCAGCCGCGCCGTGGTGTCGGACCTTATCGGCTACGGCGTGCGCTTTGAGCGCGACGACGAGGGGCATCTCGCCTTTACGCGCGAGGGCGCGCACTCGCGTCCGCGCATCTGCTTCCACGCCGACGAGACCGGCAAGGAGATCACCACCGCGCTGCTCGCCGCCGTGCGCAAGATGCCCAACGTGCGCATTCTTGAGCACGTCGAGATGCGCGACCTGGTGCTCGAGGCCGTGCCGCTTTCGGTTGAGGAGATGGCCGCCGAGCGCTCGGGGGAGGAGTTTCCCAAGCTCACCGGCGTGACCTGCGCCGGCATCGAGGCGCGCACTGCCGAGGGCGAGGTCTTTACGATCAGCGCTCACGACACCATCATGGCCACAGGCGGCGTGGGCGGCTCCTACGAGCGCTCCACCAACTTCCCGCTGCTCACCGGCGACGCGTGCCGCATCGCCCAGAACCACGGCATTGCCTGCGAGCACCTGGATTACGTGCAGATTCACCCCACGAGCCTCTACACCACCGAGCCCGGGCGCGCCTTCCTTATCTCGGAGTCGTGCCGCGGCGAGGGCGCCGTGCTTCTCGACGCCGAGGGCAAGCGCTTCTGCAACGAGCTCGACCCGCGTGACGTGGTGACCCAGGCCATTTTGGACAAGATGGCCGAGGAGGGGTCCGACTACGTGCGGCTGTCGTTTGAGCTCGTGAACCCCGACATCATCAAGACGCATTTCCGCAACATCTACGAGCACTGCCTCGAGGCGGGCTACGACATTACGACCGACCCCATTCCGGTGGTGCCGGCGCAGCACTACTTCATGGGCGGCGTGCACGTAGACAAGGACTCGCAGACCACGTGCCCGCACCTCTTTGCCGTAGGCGAGACGAGCTGCAACGGCGTGCACGGCAAGAACCGCCTGGCGAGCAACAGCCTGCTCGAGGCGCTCGTGTTTGCGCGCCGCGCCGCCTACCGCATTGCCGCCGGCCGCAGCCTGCCGGTGGTGATGATGCCGCAGGCGACCTTTGAGCGCATTGTGCGCAAAAGCGCGCCGGCGCAGCCCAAGAAGAAGCCTGCGCCCGAGCCGGAGAACCTGCTCGGGACCCTCGACCCGGAGTCGATCAAGCCCGCGGGCACGTTTGTGAGCACCGACCCGGCGCCCGAGCTGACCGACGAGGAGGCCGTGTCGGCCGCGCTCGCCTCGCTCGACGCCCCGGTGGTGGTGCCCGGCGAGGACCTGCCCGAGGTCACGGTTGACGGAGAAGAGATGGTCGACGGAGCGGTCGAGGTCGTGGCAGAGGAGGCGGCCGTGGCCGCCGAGGGCGATGGGCCCGAGGTGGAGGCTGCACCTGTTGAGGCTGCCGAGAAGGGCGCTGTGCCTGCCGGCGAGGGCGAGGCCGCAGGGGACGCTGACGACGTGTCCGAGGATCCGGAGCCTGCGGAGAGCAGCGAGGCTGCTGATTCTGCTTCCGACGAGGAGACGGATGCCGCCGCGAACGCTGAATCCGACGCCAACGTCGCAGGGGAGCAATCTGCCGACGAGAGCGACGGCGATTGCGAGCCCGAGGCGAAGGCAGCCGAGGTGGAGGCAGCCGAGACGGAGGACGCCGCAGAAGCCGGCGCCGAAGCTGCCGATGCTGCTGCCGATGACGAGGACATTGCAGATGAGGCTGTCGAGGATGCTACTGCCTCCGACGACGCCCCTGGCGAGGCAGCCTCCGAGGACGCCCCGGCCGACGAAGCGCCTGCCGCCGAGCCGCACGAGAAGAAGGAGTAGGGAACATGGATCCCGTTACGCTCAAGCTTGCCGCCGAGCCGCTCATCATGGCGGCCCTGCGCGAGGACATGAACGCGGGCGACCTCTCGACCGAGGCGGTCATGCCCGAGGCGCACCCCGCCACGGTCGAGCTCATTGCCAAACAGGACGGCGTGATTAGCGGCCTCGATGTGTACGAGCGTACGTTTCAGCTGCTCGACCCCGAGGCGCGCTTGGTGCGCTGCCCGCGCGGTCAGCGCGCGGGCGAGCCTGAGGAAGCCGCGCCGGGCGCCCCGCTCGTGGCAGACGGCTGCGAGGTGCGTTCGGGCGAGCTTCTCGGACACATGACGGGCGATGCGCGCGCCCTGCTTTCGGGCGAGCGCGTTGCGCTCAACTACCTGCAGCGCATGAGCGGCATCGCCACCTACACGCATCGCGTGGCGGCTATGCTCGAGGGCACGCGCACCACGCTGGTGGACACGCGCAAGACCACGCCCAACATGCGCGTGTTCGAGAAGGATGCCGTGCGCGCGGGCGGTGCGCGCAACCATCGCTACAACCTGAGCCAGGCCGTGATGCTCAAAGACAACCATATCGACGCGGCGGGCGGCATCGCCGAGGCCGTGGCGGCCGCGCGCGAGCGCGCGCCGTTTGTCTGCACGGTCGAGGTGGAGGTCGAGAGCCTCGAGGGCGTGCGCGAGGCCGTTGAGGCCGGCGCCGACATCATCATGTTCGACAACATGACGCATGACGAGATGGCGGAGGCCATCCGTCTTATCGACGGGCGCGCCAAGACGGAGTGCTCGGGCAACGTCACGGCTGAGAACATGCAGGCGCTCGTGGACCTGGGCGTCGACTACGTCTCTTCGGGCGCGCTCACGCATTCGGCGGGCATTCTCGACCTCAGCATGAAGCATCTGCGCCTGTTGTAGGCGCGCACGGGGGTTTGGTCGGGAACATCCGGCGCGCAAGAAAACGGTTGGAGGAGGGTGTATGTCGGGGGAGCAGAGAAGGTCGGCGATTCTTGCCGCGCTGCGCGACGCGGCGCAGCCCGTCTCGGGCGCGGATCTGGCGAAGCGCTTCGGCGTGAGTCGCCAGGTGATCGTGCAGGATGTTGCCCTTTTGCGCAGCTCCGGCGTGCGGATCAGCGCCACCAACCGCGGCTACGTGTGCGAGAAAGAGAGCTCGTCGCAGGACGGGCGCCCGCGCCGTCTCTTTAAGGTGCGCCACAGCGTCGCCGACACGCTCGACGAGCTCACCCTCATCGTCGACAGGGGCGGCTGCGTTGAGGACGTTGCCGTGAACCATCGCGCATACGGCAAGATCTCGGCCCCTCTCGGCGTGGAGAGCCGGCGCGACGTGGCGGCGTATCTGCACGATATCGAGACGGGCAAGTCGTCGCCGCTCATGACGGTAACGAGCGGGTACCACTTTCACCATGTGAGCGCGCCGAGCGAAGAGGCACTCGACGAGATCGAGCGTGCGCTCGGCGACCGCGGGTACCTGGCCGAGGTGCTGCCCTACGAGCGCGAGGAGTTCGGCGCGTGAACGGCGCCCGCGGTGCGGGGGGGGGGGTACCGTGGCGTTCGCACGGCAGAGCAAGCGATAATAAAAAAGAGCCCCGCGGCGAGCGGGGCCCTTTTCGTACGGTGCGGGGGCGCTCATGCGCCCGCTGGGCGAGTGGCTAAAAGCTACTCGGCGATCTCGGTGATCGCGCCGGCCGGGCACTGGTCCATGCAAACGCCGCAGGCGATGCAGGAATCCTCGTCGGTGACCTGAGCGGCGGAGTCGCCCAGCTCGATAACGCCCTGGGGGCAAGCGTCAACGCAAACGCCGCAAGCGATGCACTCGTCAGCATCAATAACAGGATGAGCCATAATGTACCTCCTCTGTGCTACCCGACGTCTGTCGTCGAGTTCTCGTTGAACAACATACCACGACGGCCGGGCATTGCAATGCTTGGTAACCGCTTATTTCCGCCGTTCACCGAGTAAGCCTTGTATAACATTCCGAGATGTGATTCCCGGAGTTTGGACGTCGGTCTTCCGGGTGCAGGGTTGTCTGTGAAGACGGTAAAAAATCTTATATGAATTCACTTAGATTTTGTATAGGACGCGACATAACGGTTATAGTTAGGAGCGTACAGAGCGAAACGCCCGCGGAAACCCGTGCGGCGGCAAGGAACCTAAGGGAAAGAGGTCCGCAGTGAGCAACAAGATCTTGGGCATTGACCTGGGTACGACCAACTCGGCGATGGCCGTGCTCGAAGGCGGGGAGCCCACCATTATCGTTAACGCCGAGGGCGACCGTACCACTCCGTCTGTCGTTGGCTTCCGTGCCGACGGCGACCGCGTGGTCGGCAAGGCGGCTAAGAACCAGGCCGTCACCAACCCTAAGAACACCGTCTTCTCCATCAAGCGCTTTATGGGCCGTAAGTACGGCGAGGTCTCCGAGGAGATCAAGACGGTCCCGTACGACGTCAAGAACGGCCAGGGCGGCCGTGCCGTCGTGAACGTTGACGGCAAGGACTTCACGCCTGAGCAGATCAGCGCCATGATCCTTCAGAAGATGAAGGCCGACGCCGAGAAGTACCTGGGCGAGACCGTTACCGACGCCGTCATCACCGTCCCGGCCTACTTCAACGACTCGCAGCGTCAGGCAACCAAGGACGCCGGCAAGATCGCCGGTCTCAACGTCAAGCGTATCGTCAACGAGCCCACTGCTGCGGCTCTTGCCTACGGCCTCGACAAGAAGACCTCCGAGCAGAAGGTCCTCGTCTTCGACCTCGGCGGCGGCACGTTCGACGTCTCGATCCTCGACCTGGCCGACGGCGTGTTCGAGGTTCTCTCCACCGCTGGCGACAACCACCTGGGCGGCGACGACTGGGATCAGCGCGTCATCACCTGGCTGGCCGACAAGTTCCAGTCCGACAACGGCATCGACCTGCGTCAGGACGCCATGGCGCTGCAGCGCCTGAAGGAGGCTGCCGAGAACGCCAAGAAGGAGCTCTCCGCCGCCCAGCAGGCTAACGTGAACCTCCCGTTCATCACCGCCGACGCCACCGGCCCCAAGCACCTCGACTACACCATCACCCGCGCTGAGTTCGAGCGCATCACCCACGACCTGCTCGAGCGCTGCAAGCAGCCGGTTACGAGCGCTCTGCGCGACGCCGGCCTCAAGCTCTCCGACCTCAACGAGGTCATCCTCGTCGGCGGCTCCACCCGTATGCCCGCCGTGCAGGAGCTCGTCAAGAACATGACGGGCAAGACCCCCAACATGTCGGTCAACCCCGACGAGGTCGTTGCCGCGGGCGCTGCCGTTCAGGGCGGCGTGCTCACCGGCGATGTCGACGGCATCCTGCTGCTCGATGTCACGCCGCTGTCGCTCGGCGTCGAGACCATGGGCGGCGTCATGACCAAGATGATCGACCGCAACACCACGATCCCGACCTCCAAGACCGAGATCTACTCCACGGCCGCCGACAACCAGACGTCCGTCGAGATCAACGTCCTGCAGGGCGAGCGCGAGATGGCCGCCGACAACAAGTCGCTCGGCCGCTTCCAGCTCACCGGCATCCCGGCCGCCCGCCGCGGCATGCCCAAGATCGAGGTCACCTTCGACATCGACGCCAACGGCATCGTGAAGGTCTCGGCCGAGGACCTCGGCACCGGCAAGGAGCAGCAGATCACCATCTCCGGCTCCACGGCGCTCTCTGACGACGAGGTCGACCGCATGGTCAAGGATGCCGAGGCGCACGACGCAGAGGACAAGAAGAAGAAGGAAGAGGTCGAGATCCGCAACCAGACCGACAGTCTCGCCTATTCCACCGAGCAGACCCTGAGCGACCTGGGCGACAAGGTCTCCGCCGACGTCAAGTCCGACGCCGAGGCTGCCATCGCCGACGCCAAGAAGGCGCTCGAGGGCTCTGACATCGACGCGATCAAGGCCGCTGGCGACAAGCTGCAGAGCATCGCCTACAAGCTCGCCGAGCTCGTGTACGCCGACGCGCAGAACGCCGCCGAGGGCCAGCAGGGCCAGCAGGGCGCTTCTCAGGCCGACGACGTGGTCGATGCCGACTACGAGGTCGTTGACGACGACAAATAACAGAGTATTTTCGAGAAGGACAGGCTTATGTCCGCAGTACGAGTAGATACCAACGGGGCGGCCTCCGGGGCCGCCCCCGATCAGAGCCAGGAGCAGGATGTGAGAATCCCCGTCGAGGTCGATGAAACCGCCGAGGACCAAACGGCCGGTGCCGCTGATGCGGCTACCGACGACGCTGCCGGCGCTGAGGCTGCGGAGCCCGAGGGCATGACCGAGGAGGAGATGGTCGAAGCGGCCATCAAGGCCGGCGAACAGGCGGCCGACGACGACTTCAAGGTCCAGCTCGAGATCGCCAAGAAGGAGCTCAGCGAGGTTCGCGCGCAGCTCGAAGAGGCGCTGGGCAGCCAGAGCGCAGCCGACACCAAGGCCAAGGAGGCCGCCGACCGCACCGCGCGTCTGCAGGCCGACTGGGAGAACTACCGTCGTCGCATCGCGCAGGAGCGCATCGCCGAGCGCGAGCGCGCTACCGAGAAGCTCGTCGAGGGCCTTCTCCCGGTGATCGACGACATGGAGCGCGCCATCGCGCACGCTCACGCTGGCGAGATGTCCGACGACCTGAGGAGCTTCGTCGACGGTGTCGACGCGGTTCACTCCAAGCTCGTGGGCGTGCTCCAGAAGGAGGGCGTCGAGGTTATCGACCCCGCCGGCGAGCCGTTCAACCCGCTCGAGCATCAGGCGGTCGGCCGTGTGGAGGACCCGAACCAGTACGATGACACGGTTAACGACGTGTACCAGAAGGGTTACCGCATGGGCGACCACGTGGTCCGCAGCGCCATGGTCACCGTGACCTACGGCGGCGCAAAGCGTCCGGCGCCTTCGGACGACGCATCCGACGAGCAGGACGCTGCGCCTGCCGACGATGCCGAGTAGCGGTGGTTCCGCATTCCGTATAACAGACGTCGCGCGCCCGGGTTTCTCCCCGGGCGCGCGTGTGAAACGCCGCGTTGCGTACGGCGGCGCGGCAGGTAGATGAGAGGGGGCTCAAGCCTATGCCGCAGACAAACAAGACGTTTTACGACGTGCTCGGCGTGAAGCGCGACGCCTCCGATAAGGAGATCAAGACCGCGTTTCACAAGCTCGCGCAGAAGTACCACCCCGATGCGGGCGGCGACGAGCAGAAGTTCAAAGAGATCAGCGAGGCGTACGAGACGCTCTCGAATCCCGATAAGCGCAAAGAGTACGACCAGATGCTCATGTTCGGCGGCATGCCGGGCGCGGGCGGTGCGGGCGGCGGCTACAGCTACGCCGGCGGCGCTCAGGGCTGGGGCGATATCTTTGACAGCATCTTCCGCGGCGAGGGGGCCTTTGGGTCCGATTGGGCGCAGGGCTTCGGCGGCATGGGCGGCGCGGCGCGCAACCGTCCGCGCAAGGGCAGCGATCTGTCGCTGACCGTTGACGTGTCGGCCGAGGACGCCTTTACGGGCGTTACGCACAAGGTGACCTACCGCATCCCCTCCACGGGCGAGCAGCAGACCATAACGGTGGCCGTGCCGGCGGGCGCGGTCGACGGCGGCAAGCTGCGCTACAAGCGCCGCGGCGAGTACGGCATCAACGGCGGCGAGCGCGGCGACCTCGTGGTCACTACGCGCGTGGCCGAGCATCCGCTGTTCAAGCGCAAGGGTGCCGACGTTACCATGGAGCTGCCGATCTCTATGTACGAGGCAGCGCTTGGCGCGCAGATCGAGGTGCCCACGCCCGGAGGCAAGACGGTCAGGCTCAAGGTTCCAGCCGGCACGCAGACCGGCAAGACCTTCCGCTTCAAGGACCTCGGGGCGCCTGACGTCAAGCATCGCGGTCGCACGGGCGCGCTTCTCGTTACCGTCAAGGTCGAGGTGCCTACGCGCCTCGGCGCCGATGAGCGCAAGGCGCTCGAGGAGCTCCGCGATGCCGATACGCGCACGTACCGGAGCGCAGTGGAGCACAACTAACGTCAAGGCCCGGTGCAAACGGGGCTGCAGTTTGAGGGGGAGACATGGCTAAGCAGGGTAGAGACAAGCCGCTGTACATGATCAGCGTGGCGGCGGAGCTGACGGGCATGCACCCCCAGACCCTGCGCGTGTACGAGTCCAAGGGCCTTGTGAACCCGCAGCGCTCGGGTGGCAACACGCGCCTGTACTCCCAGAACGACATCGAGCGTCTTGAGCTTATCGGCCAGCTGACCGACGAGGGCATCAACCTCGCGGGCGTGGTGCGCATCCTCGACATGAAGGAGCGCGCCGAGCAGCGCGAGCAAGAGCTCAACAAGCTCCGCGAGGAGAACCGCCGCCTGGAGGAAGAGGTTCACGAGCTGCGCATGCAGAAGCGCATCACGGCCCTCGCCCCCTACGACGGCACCAACGCCGAGAGCGTCCTCAAGGGCCTTCTGGGCGGCAAGTAGCGCGCTTATCGCACTCCTTCATTGGTCTTAAACACGCGGGAGCCGTTTGCCCTAGGGCAAACGGCTCCCGCTCGTATTGAGGCACGTCGGCTCACCAGTCCGACATAGCAAGCGGCATCGCCGTTCCGTAGGGTGTGCTGGCTTTTTGTGTTGCTCCTCTGTTCGCATCGCAGCGCGAGGGTCGCGTCAGTACGGGTGACGTGCGCCAAAGCGAACGCGATACGGCCGGGCTGCGCCAAAGCGAACGCGATACGGAATTGCCGCGGAAAAGCGCACACGATACAGAGCTGCCGCGCAAAATCGCACGCGGTACGAACCTGATGCGCAAATACGGGCATGATACGAGCGCCTTGCGCGGAAACGCGTGCGATACGGGTGGCCTGGGCAGAAAGGAGCACGGTGCGAGTGCGCCTCTACTGTTCGTTGCCGCAATGATCTACATAATCAGCTTGTCTGTAGGGTAAAACCGCCCAATTGCGGGCAATTCCCATGAAGCGAGGCGGTAGTTTCCGGAAGCTGCCCGTATCGATGCCTTTTTTGCGCAAGGGATCCGTATCACGCCTCGTTTTGCGCGGAGGCTATGATATTTCCGCTGCGTACAACAACAGTCCGGAAGAGCGTAGCTCCCGAGCTTTACCGAGACAGCTCAAGCTGCGTTTGCTTGACCGACTCCGCTGCCTGCTGCATGGACCGACAGTCAATTCCGCTTACCGATCTTGAAGCAGCGTAGGCTTCCGCCGGAGAAGATCCCGTGTTCACGAGGCTGTATTCAACCGCATCTGCATCTGTGTCGACATCAAGTCCGCACGCGAGTGCGGCTCCATTGAGGCTGACTTTCAGAAAGGTGTTGATCCCACCAGTAGCGTTCGTTGTGCCTTCAAGCTTTCCTGTGCCGTTACCTGAATCGTATCGCCAAACTTCAACGACATAGTCCTCAGGCGAAGGTCGTTCCTGGCCTAGCACGCTTTAAGAAGCACCGCCGTCACAATAAATAGCAAGAATAGCAACTATAGCAAAAGCGCCTGCCCCCACTCTATGGGTGACAGGCGCCTGCTGTGGACTCTCTGTTATACGGTAACCCCGCCTACAGTTCGGCCCCGTTGGTCTTGATGACGTTCTGGTACCAGTGGAAGCTGTCTTTGGGGATGCGCGCGAGCGACCGAATGTCCTGCTCGTCGCGGTCGATGTACACGAAGCCGTAGCGCTTGCCGTAGCCTTGGTGCGTGCTCACGAGATCCATGAAGCTCCAGGGGCAGTAACCGATGAGGTTCACGCCGTCGGTGAGCGCCAGCTGCGCTTGCTCGAAGTGGCGGCGCAGGTAGTCGATGCGGTACGGGTCGTGCACGGTCCCGTCGGCCTCGAGCGTGTCCTTTGCTCCCAAACCGTTCTCGGTGATGAGGATGGGCAGGCCGTAGCGGCTGGCTATGCGGCGCAGCGTTGTGCGCATGCCAACGGGGTCGATGGTCCAGCCGTACTCGGTCACAGTGAGGTGCTCGTTCTGAGCGGAGCGGTACACGCCCTCCTCGCCGAGCATAACCTGCTGGTCACCGGCGCGGGCGGCGCGGTCGGTGCCGTCGTTTTTGGGCGCGGCAACCGTTGCGGTTGCGTAGTAGTTAACGCCCAGATAGTCGGGCTTCGCGGCGGCGAGAAGCTCGGCATCGCCTTCTTCGAACACCGGCGTGCAACCCTTTTCGGCCATGTATGCCCAGGCAATGGGGTTGTAACGCCCGAAGCAGGCCACGTCGAGATAGTTCCAACAGCGGATCGACTCCCAGTTGTCGGCTGCGACAACGTCAGAGGGGTCGCAGCTGGCGGGGTAGATGGCCGTGATGTTGGGGGCGGGGCCGATCTTGGCGTCGGGCCACATCTCGTGCAGCATAAGCGTGGCCTTGGCGCTCGCTACGAACATGTTGTGACTCTGCTGGTAGAGTTCGGGCGCGTCGGGAACGCGGCCCGGGTTCATGGCGTTGGGGTGGATGACCATGACGTTTTGCTCGTTGATGGTGAGCCACATCTTCACGCGGTCGCCGAAGCGGTCAAAGAGCAGCCGGGCATAGCGCTCAAAGGCGTCGACCGTCGCGCGGTTTGCCCAACCTCCCTGCTTGTGCAGCGCGAGCGGCAAATCAAAGTGGAACATCGTCGCAACGGGCGTGATGTGGTTGTCGACCAGGGCGTTGATAAGTCGGTCGTAAAACGCCAAGCCTGCCTCGTTGGGCTCGCCCGCGCCGTTGGGGATCACACGCGACCAGCTGATGGAGAAGCGATACGCTTTGAGTCCGAGCTTGGCCATGAGGGCCACGTCCTCCTCAACGTGGTGGTAATGGTCGCTCGCAACTTTGAAGTCGGTGATGCCGGCGGGCGGTTCGTGCAGGTCTTGGACCGACATGCCCTTGCCGTCTTCGTCCCAGGCGCCTTCGACCTGGTACGACGAGGTGGACGCACCCCAGAGAAAGTCCTTGGGGAACGGCTTGAGCTCAGAGTAGAACATGGCTCTTCCTTTCGGTAAAACGTGCCGTGCGAGAAGCTCGGGCGCGCCGGCGGCCTGCGCGGGGCGCGCCCGTTTAGCTGCTAGTCCGAGAATGAGATCAGGTCGTCGCCTGCTTGCGCGATGCCTTGCGCCACGAGCTTCTGCGCGCCGTGACCCGCCGCGTTGGTAACGATCACCATCGTCTGGGCGCTGTAGCCAGCGTCGGCAATTGCCTGGCGGTCAAACGAGCCGATTGCCTGGCCGGCGGTCACGCGGTCGGTCTGCGCGACCTTCATGTCGAAGGGCTCGCCGTTGAGGCTTACCGTATCGATGCCGATGTGCACGAGAACCTCGGTTCCGTCGTCGGCGGTGATGCCGACGGCGTGCTTGGTGGGGAAGAGCACGGTGACCGTTCCGGTAATCGGGGCGACCACAACGTCGTCGGCCGGATCGATGGCGGCGCCGTCGCCCATCATAAGCGAGGCAAACGCCTTGTCGGAGGCCTCGGAGAGCGGGTGCACCGTCCCGGAGACCGGGGCAACGCAGCCCGTGATCGGCGCGCTGTCCGCAGGGTTGCCGGCTGCGTTCTCGGGTTCAGAAGTGGCGGGCTCGTTCGCGTTCTTCTCAAAGTGACCGAAGAGAATGAAGGTGAGCGCGGCGGACACGGCGGAGGCAATCAGCATGGCGATGACGATGTTGATCAGGTGCTGCATGGTGCCGTCGCCGATGTAGAGCAGGACCGCAGGAAGGCCGCCTGAGCCGGTGGCGAAGCGGTGGGTCTGCGTAAGGCCGGCGTAGAGGCCGCCGCAGGCGCCGCCGATCATGGCTGCTACGAGCGGGTACTTCTTGGGCAGGTTGGTGCCGTAGAGGATGGGCTCGGTGATGCCCATGAAGGCGGTGATGGCGCCGGGCATGGCTACCTTGCGGTCCTTCCCGGAGCGAAGCGCCACCACGAGGCCGGCCGAGGCCTGGGCCATGTTGGAGACGATGTTGCCCGGACCCCAGATGGAGTCGTAGCCGAGGTCGGCCATCTGGATGGGGCCGAGCGGCGCGATGCCGTTGTGGATGCCGAACATGACCATGAGCGGGCAGAGACCGCCGATAAGCACAGCGGGAACCCATGCGGCGTTCTCGGCAAGGAAGGTGAAGAAGACCGAGAGCCACTCGCCCACGATGTAGCCGATGGGGCCGAGGACCGAGAAGGCTACGGTGCCCATGACAAGGAACGTGAGCATGGGGACAAAGACCAGGTTCACCGATGCGGGGATGTGCTTGTTGAGCCACTTCTCCACGAAGGACTGGACAAAGACCACCAGGATGATGGGGATGACGCTCGACCCGTAGGAGGCCAGTGTGAACGGGATGACCTCGAAGAAGTTGATGGGGTCGCCCGCCGCAACAAAGCCGCTCCAGGTTGGGTGCAGCATCATGGCGGCAACGCCGGCGGCGAGAATCGGGTTGCACTTGAGCTTCTGCGCCTCGGTGAAGGCGAGCAGAATCGGCAGGAAATAGAACACGCCGTCAGCGAAGATGTTGAGCATCTGGTAGGTCTGCGAGGCGGTGTCGATGACGCCGAACGTAGTGAGCAGGGCCATCACGGCCTTGACCATGCCGGCGCCGGAGAGCGCGGGAATGATGGGCTGGAACGTGCCCGCCACGAAGTCGATCACTGTGTCGAGCGGCCCCTTCTTCTCCTCTGCGGGCTCCGCCGTACCGCCCGTGTCGACGAGCTTCTCGACCTCTTCGAAGACGTCGGCAACGTGCGGGCCGATGCATACCTGAAACTGGCCGGCTCCGTGGATGACATCGATGACGCCGTCGTGCGCTTTGATGGCTTCCTCGTCGGCCTTGCCTTCGTCGGCGAGCGTGAAGCGCAGGCGCGTCATGCAGTGGTACGCGTTGGTGACGTTCTCTTTTCCGCCCACGAGCTGCACGATGTCGCGTGCCAGGGGCTCGTACTTTGAGCTCATAACAGCTCCTTCCCATAAGGTAGGCAGGGATGCCGTGAGCGCGCGTCTCAGGTGCTGCAGCCTCTCCGTCGGCGCGTGCTCTTGGCTGTTGACAAGCACTTTAGGGGTGCCGTCGGCGCAAGTGCGCGCGAGCGGGGGAGCTTGAAACAAGGTTTCGATTATGCGGTTGTTGGGGCGGCCAACAGGCGAAACTGCGCGAAACAACGCGCTGTGCGACGGGCGCCTAGCGTTCGAACGCGGCTCCGGGCGCGCTCAGCCGCGCACCCTCGAGCGACTTGCCCGAATCGATCTTGTGCGCGAGATTCTTCTCGTATGCGCGTGCAAAGTAGCAGGCAAAGAGCGCGTTGAGGATAAGCTCGATCGATGCCTCCATGCCAAAGGTCGCGATCTTTGAATAGAGGTTCTCGCGCGAGGAGATGGTGAGGGTGCACCGGATGTTCTGGCGCAGGTAGTTGTCGCCCTCGCCGGTAATGCCGATAAGGGCGACGCGGCGCTCTTTGAGCGCGGGAATGTGCACCATGGGCTCGTAGTCGGGGTTGTTGCCCGAGTACGAGATCACAATAGCGCAGTCGCGCGGCCCCAGCGAGCGCGCGATGATGCCGCGCTCGCCGCTTTGCGCGACGTGCGCCGACTTGCCGACGGAGAGCATCTTGCGGCAGAAAAGGGATCCGAGGTAGCTGTTGGGCGAGAGACCGAACACCCATACGTTCTCGGCTTCTTGCAGATAGCGCACGGCGAGGGCAACCATGCCCCGGTTCATGAGGCGCAGCGTGTCGGCCATGGCGTCGTAGGCCACGTCGGCAACGGCGTTGATGATCTTCTCGTCTGGGTCGCCTGCCCGAAAGGGGTAGTTGGGGTCGATCTCCGCGGCATGGCTTGCCTCGTAGCGCACCTCGGCCATGAAGTCGCGAATGAAGTCGCGCCAACCGTCGTACCCGAGCGCTTGCGCAAAACGCGTGACCGACGCCTTTGAGGCATAGGTTGCCTGCGCGATGTCGGCGATGGTGTAGTCCGAGAGATGCGCCCGTTCCTGCAGCACAAAGGCGCCGATGGCCCTGCGCGTGTCGTTGCCCTGGGCAGCGAGCTCTTCTATGCGGTGGGTGAGAAACATGGGCGCTCCTCGGATGCGCGGACGATGGCCTCGCTGCTATGGTATGCCATGGCTCGATGCACCGGTCCTTGGAACAGGTCAGAGGCGCACGACATCGGTGAGTCGCCAAGGTCCGGCACCGTTGCCGTCGGGTGCCTCGCGGGCGTGCGTCTCGTCGAAGGCGTACACGCAGGTGGTGCAGTTGCCCCAGCCGGCGTTGAGGACGGGCATGGGGTCGGTCACGGCGCGCAGGAAGTTGAAGTTGGCTCCGCCGTGGCCTACGGCAAGCACGCTCTCGTGGCCCGGGCGCATCATGATGGCCGTGAGCGTAGCCACCATGCGCTCGAGGGTGGTGTCGGACGACTCGCCGCCGAACTGCAGGTAGAACGTGCGGCATTTCTCAGGGTCGTTCGCGGCGAGAAAGTCCTGCTGCGCCTCGAGGTTGCCGTAGCTCATCTCGCGCAGACCCTTGAGACGTTCGTAGGGGAGGGGCGCCGGCGTGCCAAGCGGACCCGAGGCAAGGTGGGCGCCCAGGTCTGGATCGGCCTCGTTCAAAAGCCGTGCTGACGGTGCGGACGCGGCGCCTCCGACAATCTCTGCGAGCGCGATCTCGAGCGTGTCGGCGGCGCGCTCGGCCGTCGAGCAGTACGCGTGGTCAATGCGCACGCCGCGATCGCGCAGCCTAGCGCCCATCGCGCGCGCCTGCTCGATGCCGCGCTCGGTGAGCGGCGAGTCGCACCAGCCTTGGATACGGTGCTGCGCGTTGAACTGCGTTTCTCCGTGGCGCATGAGGTAGAGGGTCTTCATGCAAGGTCATCTCCTGAGGCGCGCTGCATTTGAGACGGTGCACCGATGAGCTTGGGGAATACGGGTGCGTCCGAGGAGGATGCCGGGATCATCTCGGGCGCTTGGGGTTCTAGAGCGCAACCGCCTCGCCCGGTACCGGCGCGAGCACGCGCTTGGGGTTCGTTACGTGGGCAGCGAGCATGCGCGGGTCGCCGTTGAAGGTCGACCAGTCTGGCGCGTCAACCGTGCCCCAGTGGATGCAGAGGAGGCGCGCATTGGGGTAGGTGTTCGCCAGACGCACGGCGCCATCGAACGTGATATGCCACTCGTTGTCGGAGAAGTCGAGCAAGATGAGGTCGGGCTCGGGCATCTCGAGGTGCTCAGGGAGAAGCTTCGAGTCGCCGGGAAGCCAAATGGAGCCGTCGGGCGTGTTTATCCAGTAACCGCAGTAGTCCTCGCGCTCCCAGGTGCGGTAGCCCCACTTTTTGGAGTCGTTCTGCCAGTTGTGCCAGGCCGGGGTGAGCCGGCAGGTTGCGTTGCCCACGGCGAAGGTCTCGCCGATGCTGTGCCCAACGCCCGGGAGCCCCTCTTCGCATGCGACTTCGGCTACGTAGTGCGGCGCGTGGTACGCGGGGCAGACGCTGGAGACATCGTGGCAGGTGGGGCGGCTGAAGTGGTCGTTGTCGATGTGGGTGAGAAGCACGGCGTCGAGGGCGGGCACATCTGCCGGGGCGATGGGCGCCTCAAAGACGACGGGCATGTCGAAGCCTTCGAGTACGGGGTCGATCATAATGCGGGTGCCGCGCGCGTTGATGAGCAGGCCCGCGCCGCCGAGCCAGGTGACGGAGGTCTTCTCGTGCGGGGCAAAGGCGTCGGCGCCGACGGGCGTGACGGCGCGGGGCACGGCTTGCCCCTTGCTGTTAGTGATGACAGTCAGATGGGGGTCGGTGGCAGGGGTGCGGTCGGTCATGGAGCGTCCTTTCGGTAAGAGGCTCGGTGCGGGAACCGCTGGGGTTCTCGCCGGTAGGCTGGTTGGGTTATCGGAGCGAGGGCGGCGTCCTCGAGGATGGAGTGTTTAGCTCGCGTAGTGTGCGAGGCACATGCTTATGAAATCGCGCATCTCGGCGCGGAAGTCGACGGTGCGCCGCGCAATGCCTGCCAGCTCAACGGCTTGCTCTACCAGTTGGTTTTCCTGGCACCAGCCGTTGATGCCGAGCGCGTGGTAATACACGGCGTTGAGCAGCTGCGACGCGCACGCCTGGTTGCAGCCGAGGTTCTCGGCAAAGCGCGCTATGAGCCGGTCCTGCTCGTCGTAATAGTTCTTTTTGTACGCGGCAAGGCGCTCGACCGTGCAGTTGGTTTCGATGATGGTGAAGAGCAGGTCGCAGTAGGTGAGGTAGCTGCGGTGGCTCGCGAGCTGCTCGACCCAGACCTCGGTCAGCACGGCGCGCGAGTATGTGCTGCCGGCGGGGTAGGCGGCGAGCAGGTCGCGCGCATAGTCGGAGCGTTTGTCGGCGCAAAGCTCGAGGAAGATGTCTTCCTTGGTCGTGACGTACTTGTAGAGCGCGGCGCGCGACCAGCCGAGCTTCTCGGCGATAGCGGCGAGCGTGATCTCATGGTAGGAACGTTCGGAAAACAGTTCGTCGGTGGCCTGCTTGATCTCGGCCATGCGTTGTTCCTTTTGCTCGTCGCTCCGTGCTCGGATGAATTCCGCCATTGCCTCGCCCTTCTTGTGTGTTGGTGCATATAGTAGCGAGTAAAAGCTAAAAAGGCAAATAAGAAAACTAGCGTAATTAAACCGTTTACAAGTAACGAATCGTAGCGTATAGTGAAGCCAAAGAGAGGCGAGGAGAGTGAGGGCTTATGAAAACGCACGATGAGGTGCAGGGAGCGTGCGCGATGACCGAGCACGAGAAGCTTCTGGCTGGGCTCGAGTACGATTACACCGATCCGGAGATCCAAGGAATGCTCGCGCGTACGCGCGAGCTTCTCGGCGCCTACAACGCCGAGAAGACGCCGGCGCACAGAGACGATATCCTTCATGAGATGCTCGGCGCATGCGGTGAGAACGTTACCGTGCAGTCGCCGGCGAGCATTCTGTACGGCAAGCATACACGTGTTGGCAGCGACGTTTTTATCAACGGCAACTGCACCATTCAGGACAGCGCGCTGGTGACAATCGGCGACCGCGTGGTCATCGCGCCGGATGTCAAGCTGTTCTGCGGCAGCCACAGCGTTGACGCTCGCGAGCGCTGGAAGCGCGAGGCAGACGGCAAGCTCAAGCTCGTGACCACCACCAAGCCCATTACCATTGGCAGCGACGTATGGATCGGCGGTGGCGTTATCGTGGTGCCGGGCGTGACGATCGGCAGCAACGTTGTGGTGGGCGCGGGCGCGGTCGTTACGCGCGACGTGCCGAGCAATTGCGTGGTCGCCGGAGTACCGGCGCGTGTGATCCGCGAGCTTGAGCCCTTGGAAGACAACTAACGCGCTGTTGGCGAATCGGCGGCTAGGCAAGGTGAGTTTGAAGAGAGGGGAAGTGCCATGGCTATTACAGTGAATCTGTATTACACGGGCAGGGACGGAGCGGCGCGCAAGTTTGCCGAGGAGATGGAGGCGAGCGGCACAGCCGATGCCATCCGCGCTGAGGCGGGCAACGCGCGCTACCGTTATTTTCAGCCACTCGACGACCCCGAGACGGTGCTGCTCATCGATGCGTG
>CASEEV010000037.1 GCA_949287065.1 uncultured Collinsella sp. | reverse complement strand
CCTACGGAGGAGCCGGCGGCTCCTCCGTAGGCGACGCGCGAGGGCGCAGGAGCAATGCGCCAAAACAGGCAAGGTACGGACGCCCTGCGCCAAAACGCATGCGATACCGGTCGGCTGCGCAAAACGACGCTCGATACGTGGCGCGCTCAGCCCCGACCGTACTTCTCGACTAAAACAACCCTGCCTACGGCAGCAGTTACTCTACAGTTATCTATTGTATGTAGACCATTGTTAGCGCGATCTGATGATGCGCGCCCGTATCGCGTTCGCTTTTGCCGCGCTCGCCCGTACCGCGAGCATTTTGGCGCAAGGTGCCCGTATCGGCGCAGTTCTCGCCCACGTTGCGCTCGCCCTGCCTTCGCGCACCTACCCGCCGGACAATTCGGCGAGAAGAACGCCCCAGCAGGCCAGAAAAAGGCGCCGGCCTTTGCAGACCGGCGCCCTCGTGAGGCATATAAACCACCAGTGCGGAGAAGAAAACCTCGGAGCACAGCCGCCCGCGGAGCAAACCGGCGCTTACGCCAACGCGTGGCCGCCGAGCCAGCCCCAGCGCGGGGTGACCGTGTCGCCGTAGTAGGCGATCCACGAGTCGAGGCTCTGCGTGTTCACGCTGCCGATGTTGTCCATGATCATGCCGTCGCCGATATAGATGCCAATGTGGCCGTAGGTGCGGCCGGCCCAGTCGTAACGGTTGTACGTCGAAACGGCCACGATCATGCCGACCTGCAGCTGGCTCTTGTTGGAGCTGTAGCAGTAGGCGTTGTACATGTCGTTGGCGTTGCCGCCCACAAAGCCGTAGCCGGCGTTGACAAACACGTTCGAGACCCACGCGGCGCACAGGCCCGCGCCCGGCGAGCCGGTGGACTTGCACGCGTTGACCACGTTGCGCTGCGCAGCGGTGAGGCCGCCGGAGCTCTGGGCGCTGCCGCCCGTCACCTGGCTGGCACCGCCCGAAGACGAGCCGCCGGACGAGGAGCCGCCGGAGCTGCTCGAACCGCCCGAAGACGACGAGGACCCGCCCGAGGAAGAGCCGGAGGAGCTGCCGGAAGACGACTCGACCTTGGGCCAGTTGTCCGCGGTGTTGCTCTGAGCGGCCTTCTTAGCCGCCTCCTCGGCAAGGCGCTTCTGCTCGGCCTCGGCCGCGATGGCCTCGGCGATCTCCTTGTCGCGCTTGGCGATAAGGTCCTGAACCTCCTCGTCGAGGCTGTTCACGGTGTCCTGGACCTGCTGCTGCTTGTCCTGCATCTGGGCAAGCTGGTCCTGCTGAACGGCGGCGAGGTCCTCCTGCTCCTTGCGCTGGACCTCGAGGTCGGCCTTGTGCTCGTCGAGCGAGGCCTTGACCGTGCGCACGTCCTCGATCAGCTGTTGGTCGCGGTCGTTGACCTTGTTGATGTAGAACAGGTTGGACCCCAGCTCCTCAAAGGAGGTGGAGGCGAGAAGCACGGAGAGCAGGCCCTGGTCGCCGCCCTTGTAGTCGGCGGCAAGGCGCTCGGAGAGCTCGTCCTGCTTGGTGGTGAGCTCCTGCTCCTTCTCGTCGATCTGGGTCTGAGTATCGTCGATCTGCGTGAGGATGTCCTCGATCTTGCTCTTGGTCTGGTCAGCCTCGACCGACAGAGCCTGGTACTCGTCGCTGATCTGGTTGAGCTGGGCCATAGCGGCCTCGTACTCCGCCTGCTTGTCGGAGAGCTTGTTGAGCGTCTCCTTGGAGGCCGAGGGCTTGGCAAAGGCAACGAGCGGGTTGCTCAGCGCAACGGCCGCACCCGCGCCAAAGGCAAACTTAAGAACGTTGCGGCGCGTAAGGCCGCCCTGCGTCCCGGGTTTCTGCGTTCGAGACTCGGTACTCTTCGACATAGCCAACTCCATCTAAAGTGTGATTGCTGCCATATCCGTAGGTGTAAGGATACCCCAACACGGCCGCCGCCCGCCAATCTCCACGAACCGCCTAGGTGCCTGAAGAGCCCCCTCATGCCGCCGATCGCTTAATGTTTTGCATACATCTGCAGGTCACCAGCGTGTTCTGGGCGTTGCCAACGCGCCGAGGCACTTTTTCAGGTTTGCGCAGGCAGCCGGCGCTCGTCACATTCTCGCCGCACTACGCCCACGCACCGAACGCTCACAAGCCCGCCTCTGCCAGATTAAGCGCGAGCCCGCTCCGCGCAATGGGTACGAGTAGAAGAGAACCACTCCGCCCCGCCCCGCGGGGCACGCTATACCCCTCGTCGTTAGGAGCCCCTATGTCCACCTCTCGCGTTGCGCTCATCCTCGAAGGCGGGAGCTACCGCGCGCAGTTTACCGCCGGCGTGCTCGACGTGCTGCTCGAGCAGAACGTGCGCTTTGACGCCTGTTACGGCGTCTCGGCCGGCGCCCTGTGCGGCATGAACTTCAAGTCGCGCCAGATCGGCCGCGCAGACCGCCTGAACCTCGCCTTCCGCGACGACAAGCGCTACATGGGCCTTTCCACCTTTGCCAAAACCGGCAGCGTGGTGGGCTACGACTTTTTGCTCAACGACGTGCAGGACCGTATCGACCCGTTTGACAACGACGCCTTCCGCGCCAACCCCATGCGGCTCTTCGCCGTCGTCACCGACGTGCTGTTCGGCACGGCCGACTACCTGCCGGTCGACGACCCCGTGCTCGACCTGCCCGCCGTGCGCGCCTCGACCTCGCTGCCGCTCATGGCCCCGCCGGTCGAGATCGGGTCGCACTTCTACCTCGACGGCGGCGTGGCCGACTCCGTGCCCGTAGAGCAGGTGCTCGACAAGGCCGGCTACGACCGCGCCGTGGTGGTTCTCACCCGCGAGCGCGGCTTTGTAAAAGAGCCGTACGACCCGCAGATGCTCGCCGCTGCGCAGGCGCGCTACAGCAAGTACCCCTACCTCGTCGATACGCTCAAAACCCGCCACACCCGCTACAACCACCAGCGCGAGCACATCTGGTGCTACGAGAAGGACGGGCGCGCGCTCGTGGTGTGCCCGCCCAAGCCGGTCGAGGTGGCGCAGCTCGAGCACAACGGCGAGAAGCTCCTCGAGCTCTATATCGAAGGCCGCGCCGAGGGCGCGCGGATGCTGAACCAGATCAGGGAGTTCACGGCTTAGCGCACCGCCGCAAACCGCAGCGCAGGACAGCCCGGGCGCCTGAGGCGCCCGGGCATTTTGCGCCGCATGCGCCTGCCGGCATGCGCGGCAGCCTGTGAGCACCCTGCATACGGGCGGCAAACAAAACGCAAAATCACCCACATACAAACGTAGGTGTCCGCACCGTCCATTACACTAATCTGCGTGCACAGACCCCGACCGTACGGAGGCGGTACCTATAAGCGGATCAACCCTGCGCTACATGCGCGGCTACGGTAAAGAATGCGTGTTCGGGCCGCTGTTCAAGCTGCTCGAGGTCACCTTTGAGCTTCTCGTGCCCCTCGTGGTGGCGCGCATCGTCGACGAGGGCATCGCCCAGGGCAACACCGGCGAGGTGCTGGGGCTCGGCGCGTTGCTCGTAGCCTTTGGCGCCGCGGGCCTCGCCAGCGCGGTCACGGCGCAGTACTTTGCCGCCAAGGCCGCCGCGGGCTTTGCCGCCGCCATGCGCCACGACCTCTTTGCCCACGTGCAGCGCCTCTCGTTCTCCGATCTCGACGCCATCGGCGCGTCCACCATCATCACGCGCCTCACGAGCGACGTAAACCAGATCCAGACCGGCGTGAACCTCGCGCTCCGCCTCGTGCTGCGCTCCCCCTTCGTGGTCTTCGGCGCCATGATCATGGCCTTTGTGGTAGACGCGCGCGCCGCGCTCGTCTTTGCCGTGACCATCCCCGTGCTCGCCGTGGTGGTCGCGGTCATCATGCTCATCAGCGTCCCGCTCTACCGCGGCGTGCAGAACCGGCTCGACCGCATCACCACGCTCACGCGCGAGAGCCTCGCCGGCGTGCGCGTGATCCGCGCGTTCCGCCGCGAGCGCGCCGAGCGCGAGGCCTTTGAGGAGGCTACCGACTCCCTCACGCGCGCCCAGCTCTTCGTGGGCCGCATCTCCGCGCTTATGAATCCGCTCACCTACGCCATCGTCAACATCGGCATCGCCGTGCTCATCTGGACCGGCGCCGTGCGCGTTGACGCAGGGCTGCTCACCCAGGGCGCCGTCATCGCGCTCGTGAACTACTTCTCGCAGATCTTGGTCGAGCTCGTTAAGATGGCCAACCTCGTTATCACCGTCACCAAGGCGCTCGCCTGCAACCGCCGTGTCAAGCAGATCCTCGCCGTCGAGCCCCAGCCGAACACCACCGCAGGCACGGTTAGCGCCCCCGCCGCCGAGAAGCTCCCGGCAACCGAGCGACCCTTCATCGAGTTCGACCATGTGTCGCTCACCTATCGCGGGGCCCAGGCGCCCGCCCTCGAGGACATCTGCCTTACGGTGCGCCGCGGCCAGACCATCGGCGTCATCGGCGGCACGGGCTCGGGCAAGAGCTCGCTTGTCAACCTCATCCCCCGCTTCTACGAGGCGAGCCAGGGCACGCTCCTGGTTGAGGGCACGCCCGTCGGCGCTTGGCCGCTCGCCGAGCTCCGCACGCTCACGGGCATGGTCCCGCAGCGCGCCATGCTCTTCAACGGCACCATCGCCGAGAACCTGCGCTGGGGCAACGCCAGCGCCTCGAGCACCGACCTCAAGCGGGCACTCGAGGTCGCACAGGCGCTCGACTTTGTCGAGAAGCTCCCCGAGGGCATCAACGCCCCCATCGCGCAGGGCGGCTCCAACCTCTCGGGCGGCCAGCGCCAGCGCCTGACCATTGCCCGCGCCCTCGTGCGCCGCCCGCGCATCCTCGTGCTCGACGACTCCGCGAGCGCGCTCGACTACGCCACCGACGTGCGCCTGCGCCGCGCGCTGCGCGAGCTCGACCCGTCCATGACGGTGTTCATTGTCTCGCAGCGCACTGCGAGCGTGCGCTTTGCCGACCAGATCGTCGTGCTCGAGGACGGCCGCATGGCAGGCCTCGGCACGCACGACGAGCTTCTCGCCGGCTGCCCGGTGTACCAGGAGATCTACGCGTCGCAGTTTGGCCAGGACGCGCTCGAGAAGAGCCAGGCCGACTCACGCGCCGCCGACCCGGCAAACACGGCGGCAGCCGGAGCCGCCCTACCCGCCACCGGCCGGAAGGGAGCGTGATTGCGATGGCGCAGCAGCAATCGACCGTACGGCGACTCCTCGGCCTGCTTGGCGCGCACCGCGCGCTCATAGCCTGCTCGCTCATCTGCGCCGCAGGATCCGTGGTCTGCACGCTCTACCTGCCCGTGCTCATCGGCAACGCCACCGACCTCATCGTGGGCGCTGGCAACGTGGGCTTTGTCGAGCTTTACGGCATCCTCGCGCGCATGGCCGCGGTGGCGCTCGTCACGGCGCTCCTGCAGTGGGTCATGAACCTCGCCAACAACCGCATTGCCTACGTGCTCGCACGCGACTTGCGCAACCGCGCCTTTGCCAACCTCGAGCGCCTGCCTTTGCGCACGCTCGACGACCGTCCCTCCGGAGACACCGTGAGCCGCATGGTGGCCGACGTCGACCAGATGACCGACGGCCTGCTCATGGCGTTCACGCAGTTCTTCACCGGCGTCATGACCATCCTCGGCACGCTCGTGCTCATGTTTGCCACCAACGTGCCCATCGCCGTGGCCGTCGTGGCCCTCACGCCGCTCTCGTTCATCCTCGCCCGCTTCATCGCGCGGCGCACGTTCGTCATGTTCCGCCGCCAGTCCGAGACCCGCGGCGAGCTCACCGGGCTGGTCAACGAGCTCGTCGGCGGCGAGAAGGTCGTCCAGGCCTTCGGCCGCGAAGACGAGGGCATCGCCGCCTTCGACGAGATCAACGCCCGCCTGCAGGACACGAGCCTCAAAGCCGCGTTCTTCTCGTCGCTCGTGAACCCCTCCACCCGCTTCATCAACGCAAGCGTGTACGCCGCGGTGGCGGTTATCGGCGGCCTGGCGGTTATCGGCGGCAGCATTACCGTGGGCGGGCTCACCTGCATGCTCAACTACGCCAACCAGTACGCCAAGCCCTTCAACGAGATCACGGGCGTGGTGAGCGAGCTGCAGAACTCGCTTGCCTGCGCCGCGCGCATCTTTGAGCTCATCGACGAGAAGCCCGAGGCGCCCGACGCCGCAGACGCCCGCGTGCTCGCCGAGCCTCAAGGCGCCGTGGCGCTCGAGCACGCCGCCTTCTCCTACGTTCCCAGCCGCCCCTTCATCGAGGACCTCAACGTGCGCGTTGAGCCCGGCCAGCGCATTGCCCTCGTGGGCCCCACCGGCTGCGGCAAGACCACGGTCATCAACCTGCTCATGCGCTTCTACGACGTCACGGGCGGCTCCATCGCCGTCGACGGCACCGACATCCGCAGCCTCACCCGTACGAGCCTGCGCGCCGGCTGGGGTATGGTGCTGCAGGACACATGGCTCAAGTCGGGCACCGTGCGCGAGAACATCGCCTTCGGTCGCCCCAACGCCACCGACGAGGAGGTGGAGGCGGCAGCCAAGGCGGCGTTTATCCACAGCTTCATCATGCGCCTGCCGCAGGGCTACGACACACCCGTTACCGAGAACGGCGAGAACTTCTCGGCCGGCCAGCGCCAGCTCCTCTGCATCGCCCGCGTCATGCTCGCGCGCCCGCCCATGCTCATCTTGGACGAGGCCACGAGCTCCATCGACACGCGCACCGAGCTGCTCGTTCAGCAGGCGTTCCAGCGCCTTATGGAGGGCCGCACAAGCTTTATCGTGGCGCACCGCCTCTCGACCATCCAAAACGCCGACCGCATCCTCGTCATGCGCGACGGCCGCGTGATCGAGCAGGGCACGCACGACGAGCTTCTCGAACGCGGCGGCTTTTACACCGAGCTCTACAACGCCCAGTTTGCCCAGTAGCCCCGCCCCCGCCCGTATCGCCAGAGCAACGGCGCGCCCGCGAACACATCGCGCGGGCGCGCCGTTGTTGTGAGCCAAGAACGAGCCCCGGCAGCAAGAAAAACCGCCCCGCGGGCTTGGGACCCGCGGGGCGGCTAAACAACACCAAAAGGTGCAAACGAGGAGCGCTTACTCCTCCACGGGCTCAAACTGGTCGGCGCCCACGCCGCACACCGGGCACACGTAGTCCTCGGGGAGCTCGGGGGTGTCGACCTCGACCTCGTAGCCGCACACAACGCAAACGAACTTGTACTTCTTGTCAGCCATGATGGAATCCCTTCTGATCGTCCAACGTACTGTGCTTATATCCCACCTCGCGCCCGAATAAACAGCCGACGCAAGCGGATCATCTCGTCCACACTATTGCTACGTTTATAGTATCATATGTACGCCAGGTCTCCGCACCAACTTTTACCCATGAGGCTCAACGCGCGAACAGGCCCCTGTTTGCAGTATCTTTAAAAGAGACTGATGCGCAGGCACCTGCCGTTTTGAGCAAACAAAGAGGGTGAGACCGTGGCCGAGAAGCGCACAAGCTGGCTTGCCGCCCAGCTTAACGAGGCGCGCGCCTCGCTCCTCCCGCGCGACCTCACGCCCGAGGCGCTCGCCGACTGGACGGCCGACAAACGCCGCAAGCTCCTCAACGCCGCGCCCACGGTCATCTTCTTCATCACCTCGTTCTGGCTGACCGTGGCTCTCTTCGGGCTCGACCATGTCATGCCCGTCTCGTGCTACACGGCGCTCTTCAACTCGCGCTGCCGCAAGTACAACCCGCCGCGCCAGTACGCGCGCTTCTTCGGGGTAACGCTCCTGTGCCTCGCGGGGGCCAGGCTCGCCACCTCGCACGTGCTTCTCTGCATGGCAGTCAACCTCGTCATGCCGTTTTTGCTCGTGTTCATACGCTCCTCGCAGCTCAACCCGCGGCGCTACTTTCCCTACATGATGCTCTTCCTCTTTTTGGAGCTGCGCCCCGAGATGCTCGACAACATGCCGCTCCAACTTGCCTCGCTCATGTTCTCGTGCGCGCTGCTCACCGTGGCGCTCCTCATCTGCGCGCGCCTCTTTCATAAGGACTCCGACAACGTGGCGCAGCTCCACAAGAACATCCGCCGCCTGGCCGACGACCTCAACTACATGGCCGAGCACGGCATCGACAGCCGCGCGCGCTCCGAGCTTCTCGCCCTCAAGCGCGAGTTCTCGGCGCACGCCTACACCGCCCGCGAGGACTCGAGCGCGTCGGACCTGCTCATCAACCTCTACGACATGTTTGCGGCGCTCGCCCACCGCACGGCCTACCTCACCGGCAGCACCGCCTGGCACACCGACGGCGACTGCCCGCACGCAAGCTACCTGCGCGAGCTTGCCAACCTTACCGCGGCGGCGGACCGCATCCTGAACGCGCAGGACAACTCCATCCTCATCCGCCGTGCCCGCGAGCTTCTCGGCCGTGCCGGCGAGATCGAGAACGCCCGCTTCAGGATCTTCTACAAGAGCTACCTGCACATGTTCCTGCTTCTTTTGCGCGACGCCGCCGATCCCACGCACGACCGGTGGCACCTCTCACCCGTCAACCAGATCCGCATCGCACAGCTCCGCAAGCGCCCGAGCCTCGACTCGTTTGAGCTGCGCTTTACCATCCGCTGCGCGGCGGTGCTCGTCATCTCGTGCACCACGAGCCTCGCGTTTGACGTGGACCACCTGTACTGGTTCCCGCTCACGGCGTTTCTGCTCATGCAGCCCTACCCGTCCGAGAGCCTGCGCCGCATGCGCACGCGCACCATCGGCACGGCGCTCGGCTGCGTGGTGGTGCACGGCCTCTCGATGCTGCACTTGCCCTACGCCGGCGTCATGATGCTCGGCATGGTCTTCATCGCGCTGCTGTACTGCTCCAAGCCGGGGTCCACCATCATGGCGTTCTTCGCTACGGTCTACGCGCTCTCCATGGCGTCGCTCTCCATCGGCGACCAGTACGCGACCTTCATGCGCCTGGCCTGCCTCGCCGCCGCCGTGGTTCTCGACTTTGGCGTTGACCGCCTCGTGGTGCCCACGAGCGACCGCCGGCTCTTCTTGGCCAACATGCGCCAGCTCTTTGACCTTATCGACGGCTACTGGGAGATCGTGCGCCTGAGTTTGCGCGAGCCCATGGAGGTGGCGGTGCCGTGCGAGGCACTGCTGCACTTTCAGATGGTCCACGGGCAGGCCGCCCACTACGCGCAGGGCCTCCCCGACTCAACGCCCGAGGAGCGCGGGCTCAAAGACGCCGCCAACCACGCGCTCTTCTGCGCCTGGGAGCTCGTGTGCGAGCTCGAGCAGCTCGAGCTTCTCGTGCTCTCGGAAGACGTGAGCGAGGACGAGAAGGCCGACCTCGACCGCTTTGCCGTCATAGCCGCGCGCTACAGCACGCCCTTTGCCTACTCGCACCACATGGGGCCCGCCGAGCGCATTGTCGAGAAGTTCTCGAACGAGGACGTGCGCTTTGTGCTCAGGCAGTACCTGCGCCGCTCGCGCGCGCTCACCGAGGCGCGCATTGCCTGCCGCAAGCTCATCGGCGAGAAGGTCACCTACGCCGACGAGATCACCGAGCACGTGGAGGCCAACCGCTAAGCCGTGCCCGCGCTCCCCACGGCCTCAGCCCCGCGCCGCCGGAGCCGCGCTTAGTTGCAGTAACGCCAGTGCTTGTCGGTAAGAATGCGGGCAACGATCAGCCCGAGGGGCAAGAAGAGCACGATCATGAGCGCACGCGTGCCCCACGAGAGCGCCTCGATGGTGTTGAGGGTGCCCAGGTTGTACACGGCGCGGTAAAGGTAGAGGCCCGGCACCATGATGACGATGGAGGGCACCGTGAGCGAGAGGCGCGGCAGTTTGTAGCGAAGCCGTACCGCCGAGGCCAGAAGCCCGGCGAGAAGCGCGCCCGCAAACGCCGCCGAGGCGGCGGGCAGGCCCGCAAAGTCGACGAGCTCCAGACGCAGCGTGTTGGCGAGCGCGCCGATAACGCCCGCGGTGGCCGCCATCTGCGGCGTTGAGTTGAACATCATCGAGAAGCCGAAGACGCCCGTGAAGCTCGCCACGAGGCGCAGCGCGCACACGAGCACGGGGTCGAGCCCGAGCGGGTCGAAGTCGTCGGGGTGGAGCTGCACGACCTCGGCCACGAGCCACGCCACGAGCGTTGCCACGACGATGACCGTGAGGGCGTACACGAGCCGCTCGATGCCGGAGCGCAAATCGAGCTTGGCAATGTCGAAGCCGCTCGTGATCAGCGGAAAGCCGGGAATGACGAAGAGCATGGCGCCGATGTAGCCCGCCTCGTGCTCCCACGCGTTTGGCACCACGGCGGAGAGCGCCGTGAGCACGCCCAGGTACACGAGGCACGCCACGGCCACCGAGGCGCCGATGCAGGCAAACTGCGTGAGGTGCTTGTCGATCATCTTGCGGCGCAGGTAGTTGCCCACGCCGGCGCCGCAGAAGGCGCAGAGCATCTCGACCGGGCCGCCGCCGAGCAAAAAGACGAAGGCGCCGCAGGCAAAGGCCGCGGCGAGGCCCACCTGCCACGGGGCGTAGTTGCCGGGGGTGTGCTCGATCTCGTCCAAGCGCCGGTGGAACTCGCCGACGCTCCACGACGGCCCCTCCAAGATCACCGCGTCAACGAACTGCTCCATAAGCATGATGCGCTGGGTGTTGACGCCCGTGGTGGCGAGCGACAGCACCTCGGAGTAGGTCTCGTGCCCGTCGATGCAGGTGCACTCGAGCGTGATGAGGCCCACGTCGACCACGCAGGTAATGCCGAGCGCCTCGGCCACGGCGTTCATAACCTCGCGCACGCGGTAGCCGCCCGTGCCGCCCGAGAGCATGATGAGGCCCGCCCGGCACACGAGCGTTGACTTGTCGGCCAGGCTCGCGTGGTAGGCGGGCGTGTCGGCGTCTTCGATGAGCTCGTGCCACTTTACGGCCATATGGCTCTTGTGCGAGCGATGCACCGAGTCGTAGCTCAGGCGCGAGATGCGGTGGTGGCGCAGCGGCGCAGACATGGCAGCCTCCCTACGCGCGCCAGGCGCTGTCGTCGTTTTTAAGGCAGCTCACAAAGTGCGCCCAACCGGCCACGATAATGGCCGCGAGCAGCGCCACGAGCCCGGCGCGCAAGCCCGTAGCCACAGGGTCCGCAAGCGCGGGGTTTGCCGCAGCGCCGGCGAGCACGCCCGCCTGCGACCCCATGAGCCACAGGTCGCCGCAGGTGAGCACCACGGTGCTCAGGAGCAGGGCGCGCTGGTGCTCGGTAAGGGCGCGGCCGTCGTGCACGGAGCGCAGCGGGCTCGTGCGCAGGCCCTCTAAGAGCTGGCGGTACGCAAAGGCCCAGGCGCCCGCAGCCACCGCGAGCGCAAAGACGCTCATGATGCCCGAGAGGCTCTCGTTGTGCAGCACGAGCGTCGGCAGCAGGTTGATGACGATGCTTATCACAGACCCCGCAACGCCGGCGATAAGGCCCGTGCGCGTCTTGTTGTTCATGGCAACCCTCCGCAGGTACAAAACGGCCGCATGCGGGACCGCGGGGCAACCCGTGCCTCTCGCCTGCGGTTAAGCTCTCGCGAGCGCGTTGTTCAGAACCTACAGAGTAGCGCATCGGCGGGCATCAGGCCAGAACACGGGCGCGCGCAAGCCGTCACAGCCCGCGCGCGCCCGCATTTGACAACGTGTACGTCATCTCGAGAAGTCCGAGGCTACCTCGGTGGGAGCCCGTTCTGCGCCTGCCTGTTGTCGTAGTCACGCATGCCGGCAGCCACCGCTTTGCGAATGACCCAGTACAAAATGATGACCGGAATGATGATCGCAAGCAGCCAGATGATCAACGTAACGAGAATCTCAAGTCCGCCGAACCGCATCATGCAACCTCCTGCCCTCGCTTCTTGGCACGCTGCGGCGCCCCTACAGTGCGACCACGCGCACCGACTCACCTGTAGTGTACACTGCCCCTCCGTTGTTGGTGAAGGCAACGTCGTGGGCGGTACCCGCCTCGGCGTCCGCCCCCTCGTCGAAAGCCTTCACGCTGCCGAAGCTGCGGTTCTCGACCTCGATGCGGCAAAGCTCGCCGCTGCGGTTGCAAAACACCAGCCACACGCCGCCGTCCGCTGAGCGCAGAACTTGCGGCGCCCCGAGAACGGCAACGCCCTCGGCCGTGTCGAGCACGTCGAGCGTGTCGGCGTCAAGCAGGTACAGGGCAAGCTGGTCGGAGCCGATCTCGTCGTACGCAGGCGCCTCGTCCTGCAGAAGCGCTTCGTTGGTGAACCCCGTAACGGCAACAACGTCGTCGAAGGCGCATGGGTACGGGTACACGCCGTCAACGCCCCGGTCGCCGCGCTTTGCAGGCCAACCGCGGCTCACGAGCTTAAGAGCGCCGCCCTCTACCTTCGCAAACGCCACGCTGTTGTCGCTAAAGCACACGAGCAGGGTTCCGTCGTACGCTTGGACGATTGCGGCGTGCACCGCAAACTCGGCGTTGACCCCCGAGACGACCTCGCCCGTCTCAAAATCGAGAACGTCCAGGCCCTTGGCCGTTGGCACCACAACGCCCAAGTCGCACAGTGCGATGTTGGAGGTGTAGGCGTTGCTCATAATGGGATCTGCAAGGGTCACCGACCACTGCTCTTCCCCCGACGCGAGGTCAACGCAGCGTACGCGCGACTCGGCAGCAGAGCCAAAGAACGTTTGAGCCAAGTACGCGCAGCCCTCGTGCGCCCGAGCCCGCGTGGCGTACCACTCGCCTACAAGATCCGAGTCCTTGGAAGCCGCGGGGGACTCAAGCGGGTCGGTCTGCCAGAGCTCCTCGAGGTCCTCGTCGTACGCCGCCAAGCCGCCGTCTTGCAGGGCAACGATAAGCGCTCGGTTGCCCGGAACGGGCGCCTTGGATGCGCCGGCAGACCCAGACGCGCTCACCACCGAGACCCCGGTGCTGCCGCCCACGGCATACGGCAGGTCAACCTTCTCCACAACGTCGCCCGAGGCGGCGTCGAGCTTTACGAGCACGCGCCCGCCAGCCACGTACACGGCATTGTCGAGCACGAGCGGCGCCGCCACGCCCGCGTCTGTGAGTGAGCCCATGGACGTGTCGTCCATCTTGAAAGTGCGCTCCCAGGCTGCGGCATCCGTCTCGGCAACCTCGGCCACGCCGTCCGTGCTCGGATACGTGTAGCCGCCGTACGAGACAAACGTCTCCTCCTGTTCCGTCGGCGCACTGCCGCTGGAGCCTTGCCCGGCACCACCGTCCGCAGCGCACCCCGCAAGCGTCGCACCCACGAGCATACCCGGCACCCACGCCGCAGCCTTTACCACATCGCGTCGAGATACGGTCATAACGCTCACCTCACCACGGTTGAGGATCAAATGCCTACCTTGAGCCTACCCCGCACCCTGTGGAATATTGCGCACACACGGCAACTATTCATCTTTTACGTTAATGATTGACAACAAAGTGGCATGACATTGCAGTTGGCACCCAATTTATGCCTCTGCGCCCGTAGCGGGAGCGCTGGTCGGTACCGCGGGCTCCTCCTCGTCATTCCACACGATGCTCCGCTGGTGTCGCTCAACATAGAAAGCGAGATTATGCCAGCTGCTATCGTTACGAGCGAAATCGAGCCGTCCTACAGGCTGCTCTTCAAAAAAGAAAGGGCCTTCGGTTTTGTACAGGCACGCTCCTGAAGGAGGATCGAACCAAAAGTCCCTCACAGCCCGAACAACATAGCGCTCTCCATTGAGGACAACCACGGTCTCCTCATCGGCAAATCGAACGTCCGCCAATCCCAGCACCAGACTCGTCAACAAACACACGGCAAACAGGGCAGCTGCAATGCGCCTCCTCAAAGACGCGGTGCGGCATAGGGCGTAATACACCAGAAGCACCAGCGTCAGAAAGAAAAACCCCATATAGGAGACGACCGACAAGAGGTCCATCATGGCCCAGCCGCAAATCTTCAATCCGGCAAGGCCAACGCACGCGAGCACGTCAAACAAGAAGAACCCGAAAGCGATTCTGCGGACAATCTTGCTGTTCAAAATGCTAAGCATGTTTTACCTGATTACGTAACCGCATTGCGCAGGACGCAATGCATTTCAGACAAGCGCTGAGCAGCTGCTGCTTGGGCTGCAATTTGCAAAGAAGGGGTCGAACGAGCTTGTTCGACCCCTTCCGTTTACGCCAATAGCGATTTTGGTTGCGCCTGCGCCTAGTAGCGCACGTAGATCATGCCGGCCTGGACCGGACCCTGGATGACGCCCTCGCTCGGCGATGCGGCGTGGATCATCTGACCGTTGCCCACGTAGATACCGCAGTGGCCGGCGTTAACGCACACATCGCCCGGCTGCGGGTCACTGACCTGCTGCCACCCCAGGAACGTGTAAGTCGTACCGAGGCGCTGGAACTGACCGGTGAGGCACCAGCTCACAAAGCCGGAGCAGTCAAAGATGTTCGGAGCGCTGCAGCCACCCCAAACATACACGCCTACGCCCACCATGGACTGCGCGCGTGAAACCGTGGTGCCGCCCGTGACCGAGCTGCTCGAAGAGTTGCCGGAGTTGCTCGAGCTGTTGCTGTTCGAGCTGCTGTTGCTGTTCGAGCTGCTGTTATCCTGCTGCGTTTCGTTTGCGTTGTTGTTGCTGTTGTTCGAGCTGTTGTTCTCGGTCTGCGCGGGCTCCTCGGCAACCTCCTCGGCAGCCTCGGCGTCCGCGGAGGCGGAAGCGTCGTTGGAACCGCCGGCAAGCTGCTCGGCCTCGCTCGCCTCGACGGCAGCCTGAAGCGCGGCGTTGCGCTCGGCCTCCTCGCGGAGCTCCTTCTGGAGCTTCTCGTCAAGCGAGTTCACGAGCTCGGAAGCCTCCTGACGCTGAGCGTTGAGGTCGTCGATCTGACCCTGCATGTCGGCGACGTTGGCCTCTTGCTCCTTCTGCTTGGCCTCGAGGTTGTCCTGCTTTTCGGTCAGCTCGTCGCGGATGTCCTTGACCTCGGTGATGACCTCGTTGCTCGCCTCGCTCACGCGGTCCATGTAGAACACGCGCGAGAAGAGATCGTTGAGGTCGGACACGCCGGTAAAGACCGACACGAGCGTCATACCGCCGTCTTTGTAGTTGTCTTGGACCTGGCCCGAAAGGCGCGTCTGAGCCTCGGCCAGCTCATCTTCCTTCTTGGAGATCTCGTCTTCGGTCTTGGAGATCTCGTACTCGGTCTCGGTCAGAAGCTGGGACTGCTCCGAGAGCTGCTCCTCGAGCGTGGAGCACTGGCTGCCGATCTCCTCGAGCCGCGTGCGCGCGGCGGCTAGGTCGGACTCCGTATCGGCAAAAGCGGCGATCGGGCACGTGCCGAGCGCGAGCGCGCCGGCGAGACCCGCCGTAACCGCAAATCGAGTGATGGTGCGCATAGTCGCCTCCCATTCAACTAGCCAAAAATGGCGTGCGCTTATTAGGCCACAGACAAACGAAGGCCGTCAAACGCACAACGAGCGAGTTGTGAAGGTTACGCCGAAACCCCTGCTAGATGAGTTGCTCGTGAACGGTTGCCACCTTTCAGCAAACCTCAAGCCTTCAAATGGCGTTCACAAAACCAAGTTTTGAGCAGGGCGGGCGGCTCGGAAAACGGGCGGCGCGCATCCGTCTGCAATACACCCATGCGGGTATATTGCACATAAGCCAAAACGCTGTTGAAAGGGCCGACCATGAGCGCTGTTATCCGCAACGCCCTCGCGAAGTATTTTCTCTATCACTTTGGCGCCGCGGGAACCCAAGGCCTTTATGGGCTCATCTCTACGGACCCCGCAGATACTCCCTCGCTCCTGATTCTTTCTTACGTAGCCGCAGTTGCGGGCATTGCCTTGATCATTCGCTTCGACTATCGCATGTCAAAGCAATACCCCGAAGAAGGCCGGCTCTTCTGGCTCGCCGACCTCTTCTATATTGCCGCGCTTCCCTGCACGCTGATGTTCTCCCTGCCGTTTGGGCTCGAGTATCTGCTGTACCAGGTGATCAGTATCATCGGCGGATACCTGATCGTCCGTCGCCAGGTTGGCCAGCTTTGAACTTGGCTCCGTCCTTGCTACTAACCGTGTCGCCTTTGTCGTTTCGCATTGCCTAAACGATAGCTGCCCTTGGTCGCCGATTGATGAAGCACGTGCCGAACTAACCCTTGCAGCCGATGTAGGTTTGGTCATCGAGGGGCCGAAACTCGATATCACCCTTCTGCTTTTTGCTATATTCTTCTTCTGTCTAGCAGCGGTGTTTAAGTACGGTGCCGAGCTGCAGGAAGATTCCGATAGCATTCTATAGGCGGTGGGCAATGCGCATAGTCATGCGTCTCGACAGGGTTATGGCGGATCGCAAGGTTACTTCGATTGACCTTGCTAAAAAGATCGGTATTTCTCCCGTCAACCTGTCGCGCATCAAGACCGGCAAGATCAAGGGCATCCGCTGGTCGACCCTGAGCGCCATCTGCACCGCACTGCACTGCAAGCCCGGCGACATCATCGATTTTGTAACCGACGACGAAGCCGGGCAACTCGGACAGCTTTACGACGAGTAGTGCGCCGAGCACGCACTCTCCCCTACGCCCCCAAACTGCGAACGGGAATGACGTAGAGATGGTCATCTACCTCCCGGGCGTAGGTGCCGATACCCACGATAACCGCCATGAACTCAGGCTCTCGCACCCGCGCGGCGCTCTTCTCGCATAGTTTTTTACGAAGCCTCTTGAGGCTGTCAATGCCCTCTGACACTTTGTCCTCGCTGGTTTTTATTTCTAGCGCAGCCCAGCGACCATCAGCAAGCTCTATGATCGCATCGGCTTCGAGGCCCGTATCGTCGCGGTAATAGCGCACAGGCTCCAAACCAATGCCAGGCAGCGCGCGCGCATACACCAGCAGGTCACGCATGCAGAGATTCTCGAACACCAAGCCAAAGGTTTGCCAGTCGCGCAAAAGCGAGTCAACCGCCATGCCGAGCCGCGCCACGGCAAGCGAAGGATCGGCCAGATAGCGCCTGGGCTTTACCGCCAAACGTTTGCGCGACCGTGCCGGTGGCGCCCAGCCGGGAACCTCCTCGATAAGGTACTGCTCTTTAAGCAGGGAAAGGTAGGACGAGAGCGTCTCGTCCGAAAGATCGCCGTCGGCATCTTTGCCAAACAAGTCAGCCTTGATAGTGCGGTACGTTGCCGCCTGGCCCAAGGTACGCGCGACTGACGCAACGAGGCGATTCGCAAGATCACCGTTCTTGCCTGCATTGGGGACGCTTTCAGTATAGAAGAGGCGCAGATACTCTCGAGCAAGCAGCTGAGCCGCAGAGGTGTCCATCCCGATCGCTTCGGGCCATCCGCCACGGCACGCAAGCGCCACCAACTCAAGAGAGTCGTTTGGGGCCGCGCACGGCTCAAATGAGCCCTCAAACAAGCCGGCGAGAGAAACCGCGCTCGTCGAGTCGCCCGATTCGGCGAGCGTCATGGGATGCATGCGGATCCTGCCGATACGCCCCGCACCGCTATGTTTTGGAGCCTCTGATTTCTGAGCCCCCTGGCGCACCGGCGATGAGGAGCCCGTGAGAATCCAGCCTCCCCGCATGCTACGCGAGCGGTCTACCTCTCGCCGCACGGCGTCCCATATGCGCGGAACAAGCTGCCATTCATCGATTACATGCGGATGATCCCCGAGTGTTACGAGACGCGGATCCGCCCGCGCCAGCTCATAGTCGTCGTCTACGTAGCTCACGCTGCTGCCGTGAGCAAGCGCCGTCCAGGTCTTACCGCACCATTTGGTTCCGGCAATCTCCAGGGCACCAAATACGCGGAGATACTCCTCAACTTGACGATCGACAATTCGCGGAAGATAGCCTTCGGGAACCAAAGGGTGAGTTGCCATAGATCCTCCCTCTTGTTAGGAGAACTATAGCATCTGGGATCCCTGTTAAACAGCGCATTTGGGATTTTCCGATATTCTCAGTTGGGATTTTCCGACTTTTGCAATCGGGGTTTTCCGACTTTTGCAGACGGGGTTTTCCGCGTCTTGCGCGCAGGCCAAGGCACGGCCGTGTGCGCGAAGCCCTACTCGACCTCGCTTGCGCGGCGGAGAATGTCGGCGGTCATGTGCACGGCGTCTTCGATGCAGCCCGGGCACGTGCGCAGCAGCTGACCGGAGTCGATGCCCTTGAGCTCGCGGCAGATGGTGGTGGTGTTCTGCTCGCGAAAGCGGCTGAGAAGCGCGCGAACGAGCGAGTACGTGGCGCCCTTGGTGACCGGCGTGGCCGACCCGGCGCTGTTTGCCAAGCTCAGGATGACGACCGCGCCGCTGATGGCGCCGCAGGTCTCGGTAGTGGAGCCCATGCCGGAGCCAAAGCCCTCGGTCGCGCGGAACAGCAGGTCAGGATCGGCGTTTACGTACGGGGCGAACGCGCAGGCAACCGCCTGGGCGCAGTTGTACTTGCGCTCGGCGCGAAGCGCTACGGCCTCGGCGGCAAGGGCGTCGACATCCTGGGGCAGAGAGGCGAGATTCATGGGAGTCCTTTCGGTCAGGGCTGCACGGCAGCCCGCATGGGTGCTACCCGCATCATAGCAAACGCCCTGCTGGCGGCTACGTTAACGCAAACCGACGCTGCGGATCTGCTGCGGAGTAGTCGAGGCAGAACACGTTTACCACCTGCGCATCGTCGTTTACGGCATAGTACATACGCTGCGCACGCCTTAAGCAATGCCACAGAAACGCCCGGGTATCGGGCGACTTGCCGTGGATAGCGACAATGATACGGACCCAAACGGACGGCTTGAGGCCGTAATTCGTCCGTTTGGGTCCGCATCATTGGTTCGTTTGTCCGTTTGGGTCCGCATCAAAGCCACACCCGCCTCACGGCACTCGTCCTGGGAAAAGCGCAAAGAGTGAAGGGGCGGCTTCATAGCAAACGCCCTGCCTGGCGTTGAGGCTGGGCAGGGCGCTAGGGGACGCTATGGGGCCAGGGCCGCAGGGTCGGAGCTACTCGGCCACGTAGGAGCTCGCTTTGGGCGGGGTCTTGCCCTTGAGGGTGCTGTGGTAGTAGCTGTACGTCATGGGCTCGCCGTCGCCGACCTTCTCGCACGATACGGCCTCGCCGATAAAGAGGTAGTGCGTGCCCACGTCGACCGTCTTCACGAGCTTGCAGGCAGCCATCGCGCAAATGTGCTCGGGGCTGTAGGGGCTCCCAACCTCGGAGACCTCGCAGCCGTATTTCTCGAACTTATCGTAGTTGGCGCTGGTGCGGAAACCAAAGTTGCCGAGGTAGGGCATGTCGGCCGAAAGGTCCACCACCGTAACGGTAAACGCGCCCGCGCGCTCGATGACGCCGGCGGTAACGTTGTCTTTGTTGACAGCGACCATGATCTGCAACGGTGACGACGTGACCTGCGTGGCCGTGTTGATAAGGCAGCCCGCGCGCGTGACTCCGTCGTCGGCGCTCACCACGTACAGGCCGTAGGTCATTTTGAACAGGGCGGTAGGATCAAGCATGGCAACTCCCCTTTTCGGTGGGCTCTGTACCAACATATGTACCCACTCGCATGCGCGTTGCCGCTCTTCTCGGCGAGTCGGCGCCGTTGTTCTCGCCCGCTTTTTGCGCAATCAGCCGGAGAGGCGCAAGGAGATGCCGGGCGAACGACCTGTTCGGCCGCAAGATTACGCAGACGCACGGACCTACCACAAGATTACGCATGCACACCCATTTATTTGCCCCCTGCAGCCCATAGCACCGTTCGGCTGCGTAATCTTGCGGCACATGCGGCCGGCTGCGTAATCTTTGGGCGGGAGGAAGCGGACGGCGGAGCGGTAGAACCGGCTAGCTGCGTAATCTTGCGGCACATGCGGCCGGCTGCGTAATCTTGCGGGCCGGCGCGGCCGAGGCAGCGGGTCCGCTCGGCCGAGGCAGCGGGACGGGGCCGTGACGATAAGCGGGCAGGAGCAGCCCTACCCGCAGCCGGGGCAACGGAGCGCAACCGGGAACTGCAAGAAGACGGCACCGACCGGCAAAGCCTCAGTAGCGGCTGCGCTCCTTGAGGGCGCGCTGGATCTCGCGTTCAGCGTCGCGCTTGGCCATGTCGGCGCGCTTGTCGTACAGCTTCTTGCCGCGCGCCAGGCCGATGCGCAGCTTCACGCGGTTGTTCTCGTCAAAGTACATCTCGAGCGGCACGAGCGCATAGCCGCGCTGGCGCAGCTTGCCGTCGAGGTAGTTGATCTCCTTGCGGTGCAGCAGCAGCTTGCGGCGGCGCTCGGGGTCCACGTTCCACACGCTGCCGTTGACGTAGGGGTGAATGTGCACGCCCACGAGCCAAGCCTCGCGGTTGCGGATGAGGCAGAACGTGTCGGTGATCTGACAGGCGCGCTCTCGGAGGCTCCGGACCTCGGTGCCCGTGAGCTCAAGTCCCGCCTCAAAGGTCTCGTCGATAAAGTACTCGTGCCGCGCCGTGCGGTTCTTGGCAATGGTCTTGCGCTCCCTACGCACCATAGCCGGCACCTCCCTCATTCTGCTCGGGCTCAGAAGAGCCACTCTCGCCGGCACCGGCAGCCCCACGGTCCGCCGGCTCCTCCGTTGCCTCGCCGTCCTGCGCCGCAAGCTCGGCGTCCGACTCGCGGATAAGCGCGATGAGCGCGCGGCAGGCCTCCTCGCCCACCAGGTCGCGGGCGCGCACGGTGAGCTGCGTTGCCTCGCTGACGTCGCCCTCGCGCGCGGCGTCGGTCGCGCACATGAGCAGGCACACGGCAACCTCGGCGTTGGCACCCGCCGGCACCCCCTCGGCCTCGAGCGCGGCAAACGCCTGCTCGTCCGAGAGGCCGGCCACCTCCGCACCGGCCTTCTCGACGGCCTCGGCTACCTTGCCCACGAGTGTCTGCACGCGCGCGTCGCGCGGGCTGAGCTTCTCGGCCAAGCGGCCGCACGCCATGGCGGGCACGGTTTTGCCCTCGTCCAAAAACCAGAAGCCAAAGTTGGCGTAGGCGCGGGCGAGCATGCGGGCGTCGTCGGCGCGCTCGATAACCGAGTGGCTGAGCGCGAGCCATTCCTGCGTGTTGCCGTCGAGCCGGTACAGCTCGGCAAGGTCGAGCCGGTAGCTCGCCTTCTGCGGATTCCAGCGCACGGCCTGCGTGAGCGCGCGCGAGGCGGCCTCGTACTCGCCGGCGCCGATGAGGATGAACGCGTAGTCGGCGTACACGCGGTCAAACGGCACGTCGATGTTTACGAGCTCGCGGGGGTCGTGCTCCACGCGGCGGTACGCCACGCGCTCAAAAGGCGCCTCAAACGAGAAGTACTGCAGGCTGTCGGTGGTGTGCAGCTCCTCGGCGGCATAGGCCTCGATCTCGGACACCAACTGCTCGAGCAGCGGGCGCGCAGCCATAACGTCGCCGTCGGCAAGGTACTGCTCGGCCACCGCAACGTCGTGTTGGGTCAGGGGCATATCCATGGAAGAACCTCCAGCAATCGGCCGGCGCCCGAGGGCGTGCCGGCCGCGTGTTGTCGTGTACGCCTCAGTGTAGCGTACCCACCAGGTGCACGAGCTTAAAATCCAGATGGCCGCGCACGGGGTCGGCCGCGGCAACCTCAACGATCGCGCGCTGGCCGAGGTCGATGCACCGCCCCGACGACGTGCCCGTCATGCGCAGCCGCTGGGCGTCGAACTCCCAGTACTCGTTACCGCCGAGCGAGCGCACCGGCACGAGGCCCTCGACGCAGTTCTCGTCGAGCCGCACAAAGACGCCGAGCTCCGACAGCCAGCACACCGTGCCCGCGCAGCGCTCGCCGATGCGGTCCTGGTAGTACTGGGCGATCTTGACCTTCTGCGAGGCGTGCGCGGCGGCGTCGGCGCGGCGCTCCTGGTCGGACGAGTGGCGGCAGAGCTGCGGTAGGATCTGCGGCATGCGCTCGGCTCCGCGCCCCACCAGATGCTCCTCGCGCTCCTTGGCGCCCGCGCGGCCCAAGCGCTCGCGCGCGAGCTCGAGCTTGAGCGCGCGGTGCACGATAAGGTCGGGGTAGCGGCGGATGGGGCTCGTAAAGTGGCAGTACGCCGCCGCGCCGAGCGCGTAGTGGCCCTCGTTCTGCGGCTTGTAGAGCGCCCGCTGCATCGATCGCAGGAGCAGGGCGTTTACGAGCGGCTCGAGCGGCGAGCCCGCGCTCTGCTCGACGGCCTCCTCTATGGCGTGGCGGCTGCCGCCCTGGATGGCGGGAATCTGCGCGCGCTCGATGGCGCCCACCTCGGCAAGCGTCTCGGCCGCTGCGGCGAGGCTCTCGGGCGTCGGCGGCTCGTGCACGCGAAACGCGGCGTCCACGCGCGCGCCCACAAGCTTCTCGGCCACGCACTCGTTGGCGAGCAGCATGGCCTCCTCAATGAGACCGGTCGCCGCCGTGCGCGAGCGCGCCGCAATGCCGGTGGGCCGCCCGTCGGCGTCGAGAACCGCGCGCACCTCGACCGTGTTGAAGTCGATGGCGCCGCGGGCGTGCCGGCGCGCCACGCGCTTCTCGGCCAGCTCGTTGGCGCAGGCGAGAAGCTCCGCCACCACCTCGTCGTCGGGCGCCGTGCCCTCGGGCATGTGCGCGAGCGCGACCTTCTCGCCCGCGAGGATGCGGTCGGCCTCGCCGTAGTCGAGGCGCAGGCGCGAGCGGATGACGCTCGGGTACGCCTCGAAGGAACGCACCTCGCCGCGCGCGTCGAGCTCCATGTCGACCGTCATGGCGAGGCGGTCCTCGAGCGGATTCAGCGAGCAAAGGTCGCAGCTCAGGCGCTCGGGAAGCATCGGCAGCACACGGTCGGCCAGGTAGACCGACGTGGCCCGGTCGCGCGCCGCGAGGTCGATGGAGCTGCCCCAGGCAACGTAGTGCGACACGTCGGCAATGTGTACGCCCAAACGGTAACCACCGTCCGCGGTGCGCTCAAGCGAGATCGCGTCGTCAAAGTCGCGCGCGTCAAACGGGTCGATCGTGGCCACAAAGCGGTCCCGCAGGTCGCGGCGCAGCGGGTCGGCAAGCGCCGCCTCGACGTTGAGGACGAGGTCCTCGGCCTCCTCGAGCGCGGGCTCGGGGTATGCCTCGACCAGGTCGTAGGATGCCATGACGCATTCGATGCCCAAGTCGAGCGCATCCTCGGTGCCGATGCGCCGCTCGATGGTAACCACGCCTGCCTCGGCGCGGCTCGGGTACTCCTCGATGCGCGCGGCAACCACGTCGCCGGGGCGCACGCCGTGGATCTTGGGCGTCACGTCGCCGGGCAGCACGAAGAAGTCTTGGCGTATGCGGCTGTCGAGCGGCGTGACCACGCCGAGCGGATCAGCCCAGTGAAACACGCCCGCGAACTGCTTGACCGCGCGCTCGACCACGGTGACCACCACGGCGCGCTCTTCTCCGCCGCGGGCGCGGTGAAGGGCAATGCCCACGGTGTCGCCGTTCATGGCCTCGCGCTGGCCGTGCTTGGAGATCCTGAACGTACCTTCGGGCGTTTCGACCCGGGCCACGCCGGAGCCTGTCACGCGCAGCGTGCCCACGAGCGTGGGGCGTTGGCTGCGGCTCGCGCGACCGTGGTTGCTGCGCCCGCGCCTATGCGATCCGCGCGCATGCGACTTGCGGCCCATGCGCCCTCCTTCCGAAATGAGAAGAGAAGCCCCGTTGCCGGAGCTTCTCTTCTGCGTTGGTCTGTTGTGTGCCCTGCGCTAGATCTTGAGGTAGCGGCGCATGGCGATGGCCGAGCCAAAGAGACCGATCACGAGGCCAATGAGGATCATCGCACCGTAGGTGATGAGGTACATGTGGATCGGCACGTTGAAGTTGAGGAACGACAGCGAGCTCTCGGCGAGACGCGGCAACGCAAAGATGCGCAGCAGCTCGAGCACGCCGATGGCGAGCAGAGCGCCGATAACCGCCTGCAGCACGCCCTCGGTCACAAACGGCCCGCGAATGAAGCCGTTGGACGCGCCGACCAGGCGCATGATGCCGATCTCGCGACGACGCGCCGTGATGGACAGGCGAATCGTGTTGTTGATGAAGATGAACGCCACGAAGGTGAGAAGCGCCACGAGAACCACGGCGGCAATGCGCACGTAGGTCGTGAAAGCAAAGAGCTGCTCGACCTCCTGCTGGCCGTAGAGAATGTCGTCGGCGATGTTCTCGGAGCCGCCGTCGCAGATCTCCTTGAAGTCCTCGTCGGCGCTCAGGCGGTCGACCATGTCCTGGACCTGCTCGGGATTATCCATCTCGATGACGACGGAGCGCGGCAGCGGGTTCTCGTTGTCGAGGCCGCTCATCACGTCCTCGGCGTCGTTGTTGGACATGTTGTTGGAGTAGTCGGCCCACGCCTCTTCCTTAGAGACGGTGCGGACGCTCTTGACGTTGTCCCACGCGGACACCTTGTCGGCGAACGCCTGGAAGTCCTCGTCGGCAACGGAGTCGTCGACGAATGCCTGAACGGTCACCTGATCCTCGACGTTGCCCAGGATGTTGCTGACCATGATGGAGCCGATGGCAAAGAGGCCGATGATGAACAGCGAGAGGAAGATGGTGATGATGCCGCCGAAGCTCGTGGACCAGTTGCGGCGGAAGTGCTTGCCTGCCTCGCGCAGGGAGTAGCCGAGATTAGAGGGCGTCATAGAATCCGTAACCTCCCCTCTCCTGATCGCGGACCACGTGGCCCGCCTCGAGTGCGATGACGCGACGGTGCATGGAGTCGACCATCTCGCGGTCGTGCGTAGCCACAACCACCGTCGTGCCCGTGCGGTTAATGCGCTCCAGAAGCTTCATGATGCCGAGCGAGATAGCCGGGTCGAGGTTGCCCGTGGGCTCGTCGCAGATGAGCAGCGGCGGGCGGTTGACCATGGCGCGGGCAACGCTGACGCGCTGCTGCTCGCCGCCCGAGAGCTGGTCGGGCATGGCGTTGAGCTTCTCGCCCAGGCCGACGAGGCGCAGCACCTCGGGGACCTGCGAGCGGATGACGCCGCGCGGCTTGCCGATGCACTCGAGCGCAAAGGCAACGTTCTCGGCGACCGTTTTGTTGGGGAGCAGCTTGAAGTCCTGGAACACGATGCCCATCTGGCGGCGCAGGTACGGGATCTTGCGGTTCTTGATCTTCATGAGGTTCTGGCCCGCAACGGTAATGGAGCCGGAGGTGGGCTTGACCTCGCGCATGAGGGAGCGCAGAAGCGTGGTCTTGCCCGAGCCGGAGTGACCGACCAAGAAGACGAACTCGCCCGGGTAGATGTCGAGCGTGATGTCCTCGAGCGCGGGCTTGTTGGGCTGCGCCGGGTAGACCTTGGTCAGGTTGCGGATCGAGATGACGGGCTGCACACCGGCCTCGCGCGCCTGCTCGCCGGGGGTCTGACCCTCGAGGTCGAGCGGCGAGAAGACCGTGGTGAAGCTCGGGTCCTGGAGCGCCTGGTCAACAGCCTGGACCTCGAGGGCCTGATCGGGCGTGACGACCGGGTTCTGGAACGACTCGACCTGCGGGGCCGCCTGCTGGGGCGTTGCCGGGTCGGCGGGCGACGGGATGTTCATCTGCGCGATGCGCGACATGCCCGTGGCGGTGCCGGTGCTGGACGGGTTGGTTGTTGCGGATTGGTACGTCTGGGTCTGGGGCGCTGCCTGCTGGGGCAAGCTGCCGGTGCCCTGCGGAGCCTGCTGCGGCTGGCTGCTCGCGAGAGGAGTCTGTGCCGCGGGCTCAGCGTTGGGCTTACGAAAGTGGCTACCCACATGAGCTCCTTTAAGTCGTACGTTTAATCTGCCTGAGCGTCACCATTCTACCAAAAGGCCTGCTCGCACACTAAACGGGCACAGACATGCAGATTGTCTGTGCCCGTATGCGGCCTGCTCAAGCGTTGGTTGTAACGTGCCGCGCCAAACCTGCGGACACGGGGTTCAGGCGCTGTTCAGCGAGCCTCGGCGAGAAGCGCGGAGCCTGCCGGGGCGCCGCGAGCCGCCTCGCGCGTTAGCGACCGAGCGCCTCACGCACGCGGCTGGCGATACTCAAGGCGTCGAGGCCGAAGTGGGCGAGCAGCTCGTCGGGGTCGCCGGAGGTGCCGAACGTGGTCATGCCCACGCGCGTCACCGGCACCGGGTGCTTCTCGGCGAGAAGCTCGGCCACGGCAGAGCCCATGCCGCCGTAAACGCTGTGCTCCTCGACCGTGACCACGCAGCCGGTCTTGGCAGCGCTCGCGATGATGGTCTCCTCGTCGAGCGGCTTGATGCTCATGACGTCGACGACCTCGCAGGAGATGCCCTCCTCTGCGAGCATCTCGGCCGCGTCGAAGGCCTGCGCCACCTCGACGCCGCAGGCGCAGATGGTAACGTCGGTGCCCTCGCGCAGCACGTGGGCAAAGGACACGTCGCAGGTAAAGTCGTCGTTGTAGACCTCGGGCACCGTGGCGCGGCCCAGGCGGATGTAGAACGGGCCGGGCGTGGTGGCGGCGAGGCGAATGGCGGCGCGGGCGGCGGCGTAGTCGGCCGGCACGAGCACGCGCATGTTGGGCAGGACGCGCATGATCGCGATGTCCTCGAGCATCTGGTGCGTGGCGCCGTCGGGGCCCACGGTAATGCCCGAGTGGGTGGGCGCGATCTTGACGTTGAGGTTGGAGTCGCACACGGTGTTGCGGATCTGCTCCCAGCAACGACCGGTGCCGAACACGGCAAACGAGCCGGTGAAGACCGTGCGGCCGGCGAGCGAGAGGCCCGCGGCGACGCCGATCATGTTCTGCTCGGCAATGCCCACGTCGACCATGCGGTCGGGGTAGGCGGCGCCGAACGCGGCGGTGGTGGTGGAGCCGGCGAGGTCGGCGTCGACCGCCATAACGTCGACGCCCTCCTTGACGAGCTCGACAAGCGTGCTGCCAAACGCGGCGCGCGTAGCTTTAGCCATCTCTTACGCCTCCTTAAGCGCGGCGACGAGAGCCGCCTCGGCCTGATCGAGCTCGGCGAGCGCCGTCTCGGCCTGCTCGGCCGAAGGCGCGTTGCCGTGCCAGCCGCACTGGTCCTCCATGAACGAGACGCCCTTGCCCTTGACGGTCTGGGCGATGATCACGGTAGGCTGGCCCTTGGTGGCCTCGGCCTCGGCAAAGGCGGCGCGCAGCTCGGCCACGTCGTGACCGCAGGCAGCCACGGTGTGCCAGCCAAAGGCCTCGAACTTGGCGGCGAGGTCGCGCAGGCTGCAGACGTCGGTCACATGGCCGTCGATCTGCAGGTTGTTGAGGTCGACCACGGCGGTGAGGTTGTCGAGGTTGCGGTGGGCGGCAAACATGGCCGCCTCCCAGTTCTGACCCTCCTGAAGCTCGCCGTCGCCGGTGAGGGCGTAGACGCGCTTCTCGCGGGCGGAGCCGTTGCCCGCGGCGTCGAGCTTGAAGGCGAGCGCGAGGCCCGAGGCGATGGAGAGACCCTGGCCGAGCGAGCCGGTCGAGACCTCGATGCCCGGAGCGCAATGGCAGTCGGGGTGGCCCTGGAAGCGCGAGCCGAGCTTGCGCAGGGTCAGCAGCTCCTCGCGCGGCACGTAGCCGATCTCGGCGAGCGCTGCGTAGAGCGCGGGCGCGGCATGGCCCTTGCAGAGCACAAAGCGGTCGCGGCCGGGGTCAGAAGGATCGTCGGGGTTGTAGTTCATGACGCCGCCGAAGAACAGCGTTGCCACGATGTCGGCCGCCGAAAGCGAGCCGCCCGGATGGCCCGAGCCGGCCGCGGCCAGCATGCGGATAATGTCATGGCGCATACGGTTGGCGACGAGGGCGACCTCGCCGTCGGAACGCAGAGGCTGCGCGAGGGTTCCGCTCATGAAGCTCCCATCTAAAGCCCGTGTCAGATGCTGTGCACGTGCGATTATAGGGACCGCGCGGCGCCTGCGCAGGCGAGAACGGCAAAGCTTCTTCAGGAAGCAATGTATTGAGCGAGATAAAACGTTTATCTGTGAAGGGCGGCTTCACAAACCGCCGTCCAGGCTGCCGTTTGCGCCGCCTGTCCGTACATCCCGGCCGTTCACGGAGCATACCGCGCCGTTGGCCGAGAAGAACCGGCGGCATGCCGATCAACGCCCGCGGCGCGATGCGGCGCCCCTTGGCGCGCGCCCTCCCCGCAGCGCCGGTCGCCCTGCGTCGGCCGCGCTCCGCGCGGCTCCTACTGCGCCGCCTCGAAGCCGTAGCCCCGGGCGATGCCGCGCGCGTCTGCCTCGGCCCATGCGGGTGCGAGCGTGCCCTCGGCGGCGGCTTGGCGCATCTCGGGCACGGTGTGGTGGCCGTGCTCGACGATGAACCCGGGAACGCTCACGTTGGCGGCGCCGCGAAGCACGCCGTAGTAGTCGCCGCCGTTCCAGCGGCGGATGCTCACGGTGCCGTTCTCGGTCGTGCTGTCGTTAAACGCGTCGGACCAGGTGCGGAGCTCCTGCGGGCCCCTCACCGGGTCAAAGGCGCCCTTGCGCGCGATGCCCAGGCGGGCGCTCGCGTCGGCAACCTCCTCGCCGATGGCGTTGGCAACGGCGAGCGCGCGTTCATCGGACGCTGCCACGGTGTTGGCGAGCACGATGGGCTTGGTGATGGAGGTGGGCTGCTCAAAGGTGGGCGCCCCGTTGGCGTTGTCGAGGTTGGCGTTGGTGTGCAGCGAGATGAAGAGGTCGCAGTCTGCGGCCGCCTCGCCACGCAGCTGGATGGCCGTGTTGTCGAGCGCCTCGTCGCTCATGCCCCCGAGCGTGATAGAACCCGTCTCGCGCGTCATGACGCAGGTCACGCCGTAGGTCTCGGCTAGCTCGTCGCGCAGCGCCAGCGCCACCTCGAGCGTAAAGTCGCCCTCGCAGTAGGGGCTCTCGGCGTCGGGCACCTCGTTGCATCCGGCGTAGTGACCAGGATCGAGGCAGACGAGCAGGTTGGAGGCGGGAATGCCCGCGTCGTCGCTTGAGGCGCGTTTCTCGCCCTGGGCGCTGGGCACCGCTGCGCGCACGCGGTAGAAGTACTGCTGGGGCTCGGCGGAATCGAGCTCGTCGGTCCAGGCAACGCCCGTGCCCGCGGCGTCCGCAGCGTCGATGCGCGCCGCAGCCTCCCACGTATCGGAACCGGCGGCGCGGCGCTCGACCTCGTAAGCTGTGGCGTTGCCGGCCGCGTCCCACGTAAGCTCTATCGATGACGCCGAAGCGCGCTCGACCTGGAGGTTCTCGACGTTTACCAGCTCGCCGCCGCTTGCCATAGCGTCCCCCTCGCTTTTCTCGCGTCCGTCATGGGCTTCGGGCGCGGTACCCGAGCCCTGGTCAGACGCGGCATGCGTGCGCGCGTCCTTCTCGTTGGAGGCGCTCTTCTCGCCCGCCGCACCCGCGAGCTGCTCGAAGGTGCGGGCAACGCCCGTAGCCCCAAACCCAGCCGCAACGCCCAACACCACCGCCGCCACCAGGGCCGCCGCAACAAGCGCAGGCAAAGGCATCTTCTTCATTGCAGGCCTCCCTCGGCGTCAACGGTCGCGCCCAACATAAAAAGACGCCGGGGGTGCCGGCGCCTGGTCAAACCCATAGTAAGCTTAGCCCTCCGCAGGTGCCCCGTCGGCGTTGCCGGTGGACCAGCGGTGGTAGCCGATGATGAAGGGGTCGAGGTCGCCCTCCTCGAGCACTGACTCCACGTTGCCGGTCTCCACACCCGTGCGCAGGTCCTTGACCATCTGGTACGGGTAGAGCACGTAGCTG
>CASEEV010000036.1 GCA_949287065.1 uncultured Collinsella sp. | reverse complement strand
CGCCGTCGAGGTCGTCATCTGCCCGCCGACCATCGACCTTGCGTGCACTTCTCACAAGATCGCTGGCTCCTCCATCAAGCTCGGCGGCCAGAACGTGTATTGGGAGGCTTCGGGCGCCTACACCGGCGAGACCTCCTGCGACATGCTGAAGTCCGTCAACGCCGAGTACTGCATCATCGGTCACTCCGAGCGTCGCGATTACTTCAAGGAGACCGACGAGGACATCAACAAGAAGGCCAAGGCCCTCATGGCCGCTGGCATCGTCCCGATCTCCTGCTGCGGCGAGTCCCTCGAGGTCCGCGAGGCCGGCAAGCACGTCGAGTTCGTCGTCGACCAGATCAAGAAGGACACCGAGGGCCTCGAGATCACCGATCCCTCCAAGTACGTCATCGCCTACGAGCCCATCTGGGCCATCGGCACCGGCAAGACCGCCACGGCCGACGACGCCCAGGAGGTCTGCGGCGCCATCCGCGCCACGCTCGTCGAGATCTTCGGCGAGGAGACCGCTCAGGGCATCCGTGTTCTGTACGGCGGATCTGCCAAGCCCGAGAACATCGCCGGCTTCCTCGAGAAGGAGGACGTTGACGGCGCTCTCGTCGGCGGCGCTTCGCTCAAGGCCGACAGCTTCGCGGCCATGGTCGAGAAGGCGGCTGAGTAATGGCTGAGACCAAACGTCATCTTCCGGCGCTTCTCGTCATTATGGACGGCTTCGGCCTTGCCCCGGCGGGCGACAACAACGCCGTCTTCAAGGCCCGCAAGCCCTTCCTCGATGAGCTCTGGGAGAAGTACCCGCACACCACGCTCGGCGCATCGGGCGAGGACGTCGGTCTTCCTGACGGCCAGATGGGCAACTCCGAGGTCGGCCACCTGAACATCGGCGCCGGCCGTATTGTGTTCCAGGAGCTCAGCCGCATCAACAACGCCATCAAGGACGGCTCAATCCAGGAGAACGAGACGCTCGTCAAAGCCATGAACGACGTTGCGGCAAACGGTGGCACGCTCCATCTTCTGGGCCTCGTGTCTCCCGGCGGCGTTCACTCCATGCAGCGCCACGGCGAGAACCTCTGCGCCATCGCCGCCATCCACGGCGTCAAGCGCGTCCGCTTCCACTGCTTCATGGACGGCCGCGACGTTGACCCGCATTCGGGCGCCGGCTATATCGAGACGCTCAAGGGCAACCTCGAAGCGCTCTCGCACTACGCCGAGGTTGACGCGCGCATCGCAACGGTCTCCGGCCGTTACTGGGCTATGGACCGCGACAACCGTTGGGAGCGTGTCGAACGCGCCTACGACGTCGTTACCCTGCCCTCCGAGACCGATACCGACCCTGTCGAGGGCGTCAAGGCCTATTACGAGAAGGACCCGCGCGGCGACGAGTTCATCGAGCCCTTCGCCTGCCACAACGAGGGCGTAGCCGACGGCGACGCCATGGTGTTCTTCAACTTCCGTCCCGATCGCGCCCGTGAGATGACGCGCGCCTTCACCGAGGAGAACTTCGACGGTTTCACCCGCAAGGTTGCGCCCAAGCTCTCGCACTTCGTCACCATGACCGAGTACGACGAGACCTTCCGCAACGTCGAGGTTGCGTTCCCCAAGACGTTCCCCGAGAACGTGCTTGCCGACGTCATCGCGCAGAACGGCCTCAAGCAGCTCCACACTGCCGAGACCGAGAAGTACGCGCATGTCACGTTCTTCCTGAACGGCGGCATCGAGGAGCCCAAGGAAGGGGAGGAGCGCGTGCTCGTTTCCTCTCCCAAGGTGGCAACGTACGACCTGCAGCCCGAGATGTCGGAGCCCGAAGTCACCGAGAAGCTCGTCGAGGCCATCAACGAGGACCGTGCCGACTTCTACATCGTCAACTATGCCAACTGCGACATGGTTGGCCATACCGGTGTTTTCGACGCGGCCGTCAAGGCAGTTGAGGCCGTCGACGACGGTCTCTCCAAGGTGATTCCTGCGATTCTTGCCAAGGGCGGCTTCGCGCTGATCACTGCCGACCACGGTAATGCCGATCATATGTACGATGAGGACGCGTCGGGCGAGAAGCACCCCTTCACCGCCCATACCACCAATCGCGTTCCCTTTATCGTCGTTGACGACAAGGCAAAGCTCACCGGTATCGAGGACGGTCGTCTCTCCGATATCGCCCCGACCATGCTCACGCTTGCCGGCCTCGAGCCGAGCAAGGAGATGACCGGTCGCGTCCTCGCTGTCGAGGAATAGCGCCTGCTCATCTATGGTCTTTTATGCGCGTCGACTCGCAAGGGTCGGCGCGTATTTTTTGTTTGTGGTACGATACCTTGCGTTTGATATGTTCAGGGGCGCCGCCCCGTCAGGTTAAGGAGCACGTTGTGGGTCCGTTTCAGTGGATTATCCTCGTCGTATGGGCGATCTCTACCGTCGCTCTCATCGGCTTTATTCTTATGCATTCCGGCAAGGGAACCGGCGTTTCCGACATGATCGCGAGCTCTCTGTACAACGCCAGCTCTGCCACGGGCATCATGGAGAAGAACCTTGACCGCGTGACGATCGTTGCCGCTCTTGTCTTTGCCGCGTGCGTGGTTCTCGCCATGTTCTTCTTCCCGCAAGGTATCGTCGGCATCTAATGTTGCGTTCATCTCGCTCATTGCGCAGTTCAAAACCCGTCGGACAGATTCCGGCGGGTTTTCTTTTATGCCTGCTACCTGCGAAAACATTCGTTATCGAAAAAAAGTTCAAGAAAGTTGAGAAAAAGGGTTGCGCGAATCGGGGATTCGAGTAATATATTCCTTGCTGCAACCCACGTCGGAGTGGCGGAATTGGCAGACGCGCTAGCTTGAGGTGCTAGTGATCATTTTTCGATCATGCGGGTTCAAGTCCCGCCTCCGACACCATCGCATTTCCCGAGCCTCGCAAGAGGCTTTTTTCTTACCTATCGAGGGCGGTGACGTTATGGGAGACACAGCTGCTGCTCGGGGATACCTGACCCCAGAAATGACGCGTCTGTGCGAACTGACGGGTGACGCGGTCGCGGTCTGCGCGCCTGACGGTACGATCTGCGACGCCAACGACCGCTTCTCGATGTTTGGCGGTATGTCCGATACGGTGCTTTGCGGCACCGACATCAAGGACCTTTTGTTCTCGCCTTCTTTTGAGCGCTCTGATCGCCACGGCCTTCCTTTTGAAACTGACGGCTCCGAATCTGCGCTCATGCTCAAGCTGCCCGACGGGTCGTTCATTCCCGTTGCCGTGCGCGCGGGCGTGCTTGCGGGTAATGAGGCTGCGGGTGCGCAGGGGTCGAGCATCGGGAACGTTATCGTTGTCGTGCGTTCGGAGGAGGAGCGGCAGGCTCACGGACGCGAGCGCAGGAGATTGCTCGACGAGCTGTCTGCGGTCAACAGAAGGCTTTCGGGCACGCTGTCGGTCATCATGGCAACCATGGGTTCCGAGAGTCTCCCCGAGCTCCTGCAAACGGTTCTCGACCAGCTTTCGGTTACGTTGGACGCCAAGGGCTCCGTGATCTACTTTGCCGAGAACGGCGGCTTTATGTTGCGCGGCGCCTCGGCCACGCTCGCAGGCGAACACGCACCGGCTTTTGTGCCGTACGGAGCCGGCGTTCCCACGCAGGTGGTGCGCGAGGGCCGCTCTTTGCGGCTCGCGTCGCTGTCGAGCGCGAGCGCGGATTCGCTCAGTTCCATCTATTTGGATCTCGACTCTCGGCATAAGCATCGTTTTGCCCTTCAGTCAACACCTCCGTATAAGGCGCTCATAGCATCCCCGATCTTCTACGGTACGCGCGTGCTCGGCATTATCGAGTGCGGCTGGGACAAGCCGTACGCCCCGCGCGAGAACGACGTCCACGTTCTCGAGGTAATTTGCGAGTATCTTTCCATCGAGCTCATGGAGCTCATAGGGGCCGTTCGCTCTCAGCGCCGCAGCGATCTTGCGCGCTCGCTGTCGCGTGTGCGCGAAGCGCTTTTCGCCTCGGACGCGGACCTTGAGTCCATACGTCGTCGCCTGTATACCGAGCTTGCCGGGACGCTCTCGTGCAAGATCTCCTATGTTCGCCGCGATTCCCTCACAGACGAGGATTACCTGGACTTTGGCTCTGCGGGCAGGCTTTTGCTTCCGCGCAACATCGACCCGCTGTTCTTCTCGAACACTGCCCCTGCGGTGAGGATTCAGGCGGATCAGGAAGGGCTTTCCTCTTCGGTCGACGAGATCGGCAGCTATCTCGACGGCGATGGAGACGACATTGCCGATCGTCTGGAAATAGTTCGTCTCGCTCGCGTCGATCAGGCGACGCCTGCCGGCGAATGGCTGCGCGAGCACGGGCTCCCTACTAACGGCGTGTTTGTCGACTTCGGCATCGACGACGCCAGACGTCACGGCATGCTTCTGTACCGTCCGGAGTCCTCGGATCCGATCGACGATATGGAATACGACTACGTCGCGCACATGATGCACGACTACGAGCTCTGCCGCAACGGATTGGCGGCTAAGCGCGAGGAGGGGCATATCGCCCAGGCTCTTCAGCGCGGCATGGAGAGCACGCTCCAAGAGGTGCCGGGCATTACGTCGGACTCGCTGTATTCGTCGGCAACGCGTCAGGCGCTCGTAGGGGGAGACTTCTTCGAGCTTATCCGCCTTCCCGACGACTGCGCCGTGATGATTCTGGGCGACGTTTCGGGCAAGGGAGTCGAGGCGGCCTCTATGTCGGCCCTGGTCAAGACGGCCCTTTCGGCCTACGCGTGGGAGGGTATGACGCCGGCGCGCATGGTACGTGCCCTGAACGGCATGCTGCTGAGCTTCTCGCGTGTCGAGACCTTCGCGACGATGTTCGTTGCCCGCTTGGATTTGCGTACGGGCACGGCGGTGTACTGTTCTGCAGGTCATCCGCCGGCCATGGTCTACCGTGCGGGCTCGCGCCCCGAGGTGGAGATGCTTTCGTGCCAGTCCGGCGTCGTGGGAGCGTTTCCCGATATGCGCTATCTCGACGGCCGTTTTACGTTTGAGAAGGGCGATATGCTCTTCCTCTACACGGATGGTGCCATCGAGGCGCGCGATGCCGCGGGAAGGTTCTTCGGCGAGGGACGGCTGCAGGAGCTGTTCCTGAGCATCGCGCCGCAGGGCATCCACGGGATCTGTCAGCGCGTGCTTCACGAGCTCGATGTGTTCACCGGTTCGGCGCTCAATGACGACATCGCGCTCGTTTCCCTGCGCTTTGACCGCGCCCGGTTGGGAGTGAGCGCCGACAGCGGCGACCGTGTGGCGACTAAGCGCGCGAGCGCGTCTGATCATGCCGTCCGAGAAGGTTATACGGTTATCGAGGAGGTTGCCCCGCGCCGTGCAGCGCAGGCGGTGCCGGACGCCTCAGGCGAGGGGGACAGACGCGCCTCTGCCCATGGCCGCCCGTCGGCTCCGGTGCGCGGTGACTTGGCAGATGCGGGAGACGGCACGCACGGGCAGGACAGCCTGATTCGGCGGGCTGGCAAGAAGCTCCGCGGCATGCGTTTGCCGCTCGCGCGGAAAAACCGCCGTTCTCGGTAATCGGGGCGCCTCCATGGGGAACCATGAGGGTATGCGTCAATGGAACGACATAGCCGTGCTTACGCCTGAGGGCGACATCGATATCGCGAGCGCTCCGTCTTTGCGCCGACGAATCGATGCCTGCTGCCGTGACGGGGTTCGACGCATCATCGTAAACTGTCAGCGCGTCACCTTCATCGACTCCACCGGGCTCTCGCTGCTGCTTTCGCGCGCACGCTGGCTCGCGCTTCACGAGGGAATGCTGTCGCTTGTCGGAGCTTCGGCCGATATCGTACGCATATTGCAGATTACCCGTCTGATCGACGTCTTGCACGTGAGCCCCGCGGACCGCCCCGCAATTCCCAGCATCGGCGACGCCGCGCCGCTCTGGAGCAAGACGTTCAGGGCGCTGCCGGGCGTAGAGCATCTTGCCGAGTACCGTCACAGAATCGCCGAGCTGCTGGAGTCTCTGCCTCTTACGCGGGAGGAGCGCTTTGATATGGCGCTCGCTGGGGGAGAGGCGCTTTCGAACGCCTATGATCACGCAAAGGCGCATACCATTGCCTGCTCGATCCGGGCCTACGCCGACCGCGTGGTGCTCGAGGTCACCGACGACGGTACCGGGTTTGATATGCGTCCCGACGATGCTCCGGTGCCCACGTTGGAGCGTGGGCGCGGCATTCGCCTCATGAGAATGCTCGTTGACTTGGTTGACATCGAGCGGCGCCGCATGCCGTCGGGCACCGTCGTGCGTCTCACCAAGCTCACGCACCAAGACGCGGCATAGGGCGAGGGGGTTCTCTTTGCGCATATGATGGCGATAAACAAAAACGCGAGCCTCATATGAGACTCGCGTACACATGTCTGGCTCCCCGGGCAGGGCTCGAACCTGCAACAGCGCGGTTAACAGCCGCGTGCTCTACCATTGAGCTACCGAGGAATTGGTTGCGCTCAAAAGCACAAGGACTAGTATAGCCAAGTCGCGATCCTTGGCAAGCACTTTTTTAAAAATATTTCGCCGACCGAGAAACACGTCGATTTGCAAGTTCAGCGAGACACCTCCCGGACTCAGCGCTCCTCGTAGGTCGGGGGATCGTCGCCCGCCATGGTGAGATTCTCAAACGTGCTGGAGATAAACTCGTCGTCAAAGTGAGAGTCTACGTACTGCTCGAAGGCGTTATTGGCTGGATAGCCCTGGCGCCTTTGGTCGGCGCGATAAAAGCAGGCGAAGGTCATGAGGATGTCGACCGACATGAAGATCGTCAAAAGACTCACGACGACCATTTGCCTTGTCGATGTGATCTCGCCGATTCGGTACATGAGCTCGGGCATGATCGCCTTGCACCAGACCACGCCGAGGGCTCCCCACATAAAGAGGAACCTGACGGCGACCCACTGCGTGATATGGTCGGGAAGATGGAGGTAGCTCCAAGACGAGGCGCCGGCGAAGTACTCCATTGCCCAGCCCGCAAACTGCTCGAGGCAGCCGCCCGCCGCCATCGACAGGGGGAAGACGACGTACCAGGGCTTTTTGCGAAGCGGCCAGAGCATGGCGGTGAGCACTACGGCGCCGAGGCCGTAGAGCGGAGAGAAGGGCCCCCACACGAGGCCGACGCGGCTCTCGAGGACTCCAAAGGCGACGAACATCCAGATGGTCTCGAGAACGAGGCCGAGCACCGAAGCGATGAGAAAGATGATGACGTACTGGTAGAAGCCGGGATGGCAGTCGTCGAGGAAGTCCTCGCGCATCTTTGCTTTTGCGCGCAGGATAGCGAGCTGCTGGGGCTTGGAGATCTTGGAGCGAAGGCGCTTGCGGCCGAAGCGCTCGACTTCGTCCCAGACCGCGTCCTCGTAGACTTCGGCGTCGAGACGCCCCTGGGCAAGGGCGCGTTTGAACCGTTTGCCCGAGCCGCGCGCGTTGTGGTAGCGCGTTACGCCCAAGAGGGCGAGGCGGATGATCAGGAAGATGGTCAGTATGATAAGGAAGATCTGAAGCACGCGTTCCGCTCCGTTCGGGACGGTCGAGCGCAGTGGCGCTCGAAGTTTCGCGCGCCGTACGAAAAGGCGCAGCTCGCGGGCCATATGGGATCCCGCTCGTTGAAAAATTCTACCCTAAACAAAATTTTTTACTATTGAGGCTTGCAAAGGGGGAGGGACTCGCGTATATTATGTTCTCGCCAAGCGGACATGGCTCAGTTGGTAGAGCACAACCTTGCCAAGGTTGGGGTCGCGGGTTCGAGCCCCGTTGTCCGCTCCCGAAACAACAGCCCACCAGCAACGGAGGGCTTTTCTTGTTTGAGG
>CASEEV010000035.1 GCA_949287065.1 uncultured Collinsella sp. | reverse complement strand
GGGGACCTCTGCGCACGTGGCGAGAAGATCGCGCAGGTCGTCGTCGCTGCGCAGGATGCGCGTGCCGCCGGCGCCCACGCCCACCTCGGGCTTGGCGAAGACCGGGAAGTGGCCCATCTCGCCGATGAACCAGCGCGTCTCGTCAAAGGTCGTGAGGCGCGTCTGGCGCGCCGAGGGGACGCCCGCCGCGGCATAGAGCGGCTTCTGCACGGCCTTGCTCTGCCAGCGCGCGACCTGGTCGGGGCGCGGGCCGTGAGCGACGTTGAAGTCCTCGCGCAGACGCGCGTCGAGCAGGAGCCAGTGCTCGTTGTTGGACTCTATCCAGTCGGGCTTTCCCCAGCGGGAGGCAAAGTACGCGACGCCGCGATAGACCTGCTCGTAGTCCTCGAGGTCGTGAACCCAGTAGTATTCATCGAGCGAGGCCCTCACCTCGTCGGCAAGGGCCTCCCACGGCGTGTCGCCTATCCCGAGCGCCCGGGCGCCGTTGCGGCGCAGGGCCGCGCAGAACTGCCAGTAGACGCTCGGGAACTGCGGCGAGACAAAGATGACGTTCATTTACTCGGCGCTCGCGTCGCCCTTCGCAGCCGTCTTCTTGGCAGTCGCGGCCTTGGTCGCAGCGGCCTTGGTGGCCTTGGCGGACGCGGCAGCCTTGGTCGTCGTGGCCTTCGCAGGCGCGGCGGCCTTGGTCGCCTTGGCGGGAGCGGCAGCCTTCGTGGCCTTGGCGGGCGTCGCGGCCTTCACGGCCTTGGCCGGAGCGGCAGGCTTCTCGGCCTTGGCGATAGCGGCCGGCTTCTCGGCGGCAGCGGCCTTGGTGGTCGCGGTCGCCTTGGCAGCGGTCTTGCGGGCGGCGGGCTTCTTGGCGGCAGCGGCGGCAGGCTTGGCCTCGGTCGCGGCGGCCTCGTCCTTCTCGACCTTTGCCGCGGCGGCCTTGGCGGTCGTCTTGGCCGTAGCGCGCTTGGCGGCGGGCTTCTTCTCGGCAGCGGCCTTGGCGGTCGTGGTCGCGGCCTTCTTGCGCGTGGTCGTGGCGCGCTTCTTGGCCGGCTTCTCGGCCGCCGTGGTCTTCTCGACGTCGGCGAGCACGATCGGCAGGAAGTAGCGCAGCTGCTTCTTCCACCAGTACCAGCTGTGCGTCACGTCGCCGCCCCAGTAGTCGCACCAGGCCTCGACGCCCAGGCGCACGAGGTTGGCGTCCATCTCGCGCGTGCAGCGCAGCGAGTCGGCCTCGGAGGCCTCCTGACCGGTGCAGAACAGCAGCTGACGCTGGTTGTACACGGCCACGTAGGGGTGGTCGAGCGGCATCTGCGGCAGGAAGGCGTTGGGCGTGTTGTCGTAGAGGGTGGCGTCCATCCAGTCGCCGAAGTAGCGACGCGCGTCATAGCTGCCGGAGAGGCAGACGCAGCCCTGGAAGAGGTCCGGGCGGCGCAGCAGCGCGATGGCGGCGTGCGTGGCGCCCATGTCGCAGCCCATGGCAAGCGGGCGGGCGGTGGACTTGCTCACCTTGTGGACGAGGGGCACGAGCTCGTCGACCACGTAGTGATAGTAGGTCTCCTGGCGACGGGCGCGCTCCTTGGGGTCGCCGTCAGCGGCCCAGGACTCCTGGTCCACGGTCTCGGTGCAGAAGAGCTGGATGATGCCGGAGTCGAGGTACTCGGCGAGCTCGTCGACCACGCCCGCGTCCTCGAGGCTCTCCGGAGAGGCGGCCAGCGTCGGGAACATCACGACGGGCAGGCCCTTCTTGCCGTATACGTTGACGTGCATGTCCTTGCCGAGAATGGCGCTCCCACACACGACGCTTTTCTTGTCCATATGATCCCCCAAGATGTGTTTCCTAGGTGCTTTCCCCGAAAGTGCATAAGCCATCTTATCGCTTTTAGCTGAAAGCCATGTTTTCTCCTCGTAATGGTGATACGAGACTGAAACGCTTGCGCCATTGCGCCCGCCGTCGGGCAGGGCCACAATGGAGGCTCGAGCGAAGGGAGTCTCATGGCGGAGAAGACGGCAAAGGCGCTGCGCGGCGCCGCGAGGGTGCTGGCGTACGGGGGCATCGCCGCCCTCGGCCTGGCCGCGGTCGCGTTTGTGTTCGCTCTCGTGTCGCACGGCCTCGACTGGTCGGCGGGCCTCGACTGGGCGCGCAAGCTGCTGCTTCTGGTGGGCGCCCTCTGCCTGATCACGGGCGGGTGCGGCCTTTTCGTCTCCGGGCGCGACCGGCCGAGCGACGCCGTGACCCCGCACGAGGACGACACCTTCCGCATGTTCTGGCACGAGGTGGGCATGCCGTGGGGCGCCGCGGTGAGCCTCGCCTCCATCGACTTCCTCGTTCTGGGGACGGTCGTGGACCTCGTGTACTTCTCGGTCGCCGGTTAGAGCTTTGGGGCACGGGCGGGCTCGGGCGTGTTACCCTTTCTGGTTGGAAATCGCCACAGAGAGGACCCCCGCCCATGCGCATCGGATTTGACAACGACAAGTACATCGCACTCCAGGCCGAGAAGATCCGCAAGCGCATAGGGCAGTTCGGCGGCAAGCTCTACCTTGAGTTTGGCGGCAAGCTCTTTGACGACTACCACGCGAGCCGCGTGCTGCCCGGCTTTGAGCCCGACTCCAAGATCCGCATGCTCGAGAGCCTCAAGGACGACGTCGAGGCCATCATCGTCATCAACGCGGACAACATCGAGAACGCCAAGCGCCGCTCCGACATCGGCATCACCTACGAGGAGGACGCGCTGCGCCTGATGGACTCGTTCCGCGCGCGCGGCCTCATGGTCGGCGGCATCTGCATCACGCACTTCACGGGGCAGCCGCACG
>CASEEV010000034.1 GCA_949287065.1 uncultured Collinsella sp. | reverse complement strand
CGTCGCGGTCGCCGGTGCCGAGGACGCTCGCGATGCCGAGGTGGACGTTGAGGGCGCGCCCGCGGAAGACGCGCCCGCGGCCGAGCAGGACGTCCTCGAGGCGCCGTCCCTCACGCCCTGCCTCACGACGGCGGCTCCCGCCGGCACCTTGGCGTTCGGCCGCAAGCGCTATCCGCTCCGCGACGGCATGACGGTCGGCGTCAAACGCGGCGACGGTCCCGATCAGGCGGATATCATGCTGCCGTACTCCGAGGACTTTTATCTGGTGTCCCGCCGGCACGGACGTCTTGCCTACGATGCGGCGTGGGAAGCGTGGCGCTTTGAGCAGCTGGGCTCCAACGGCACCACGGTGGTGCGCGACGGGCGGATCGCGGCGACGCTCGAGCGGGGCGACTCCGCGGTGCTGCGCGACGGCGACGGCTTGCTGTTCGCCGGCGCGCGCCAGCAGGTGTCCTTCCTGCTGTCTTCCGAGAGCCGCACGGTCTGCCTCGGCGCGGCGTAGAGTCCCCGCGCCGCCCGGGCGGGACATGCGCCTGGGCGGTGCCCCACACCGAGTCCGTTTTGCGAGAAAGGATGCCCGATGACGAAGACCTCTTTGGTATACGCGGCGATCTACGAGATGCAGCCGGTCGCCGGCGAGGCGCCCGCCGAGGACCGCCCCAAGCTGGTCGTGTTCGGCGCTGCGCCGTGGGACTGCACGCGCTCCAGCTACGCGGAGGGAAACGTGCTGTACCGGCTCGAGCTTCTCTCCGGCCCCTTCAAGGTCCCGGCGACGGGGTATGCGCCTATCGTCGAGCCGGCAAACGACCCGGAGCTGCCCGATGCCAACAGCGTGCACTGGGAGCAGCCGTGGTACGACGTCACGCGCGCGGTCGTCACGGCGCCCATAGCCCCGGTCAGCATGCGGGGTTGGTTCGCATGCTGCTGGCAGCTGCAGCGTGTCGAGGGGCTCTCGCTGGTCGACACCTCGCGGGTCACGAACATGGCGCACCTGTTCACCATGTGCTCGTCGCTGCAGACGCTGGACGTTTCCCATTTCGACACGTCGCAGGTGACCGACATGAACGACATGTTCAACGGGTGCAGCGAGCTGGTCGCCCTCGACGTGTCGGGGTTCGACACCGCGCGCGTTCGCGATTTCTCGTCGATGTTCGCGAGCTGCTCTAAGCTGACGTGGCTCGACGTGTCGGGATTCGACACCTCGTCTGCCGCCACCATGGCGAACATGTTCAACCGGTGCCACGGGCTCAGGGCGCTCGACCTGTCACGGTTCCAGACGGCCGGCGTGCGTCGCATGAGCGGGATGCTCTGGGGCTGCGCAGAGCTGGAATGGGTTGACGTGTCGGGCTTCGATACCTCCGCCGTGCGCGACTTCTTCCTCATGTTCGCCGACTGCAAGAGCCTGACGAGCCTGGATCTTTCCTCGTTCGATTTCTCGTCCGCCAAGAACCTGAACCTGGTGTTCCGTAACTGCGCGAACCTGCGGCATCTGGCTCTGCCCGAGGTGCCGATCCGCTGGGCGGATACGGTCAAGATGCGGGGTGCCCTCGAGGGGTGCGCCGCCTTGGACGAGGAGTCGCGCGCCGCCGCAGCCCGCATCGGCCTCGAGGCATAGGCAATTTCTCAAAAGGTACCAGGAGAATATTGGGACATGTGACGGGCGATGTGGAATAGCAGACGGGGTGCCATGTCCCCCGCTCGGGCTACTCCTGCTTGCCGAAGGCTTCCCACAGCACCGCGACGATGCCGCAGATCATGCCAACCACCGGCCATACGACCCAAAACCACATGGCCGTAGTGCCCTCGGGTTTGAAGGCGTCGGGATCGGGTACGGTGAACGCTGGGCCAAACAGGAGTCCCAAGCCGATAATCGTCGCCACGATCATGATGGTCGCACAGATAGCGCCCAGCTTCTCATCCTTTCGCTTGTGCGCGAGCATCGCCTCGCGACGCGCGTCGTCGACCTGCGCGTTCATGATGTCCTCGACGGTACCGTCAAGATTCTTGCTCACTTTCCGACAGCCCTATACTCGCCTTTCGGCGCGGCTACCCCTCCATCGGTTTCATGTTCGGGTGGTCTTCCGAGCCCCGAACACTTTCGATTTCGAATTTGAGCCTAGAGACCACAGGCATGATGACTGAGTTTCTGTCTAGAAGCGTCCCGATCGTGCTGGTGCACCCGTGCATCTCGCGGTTGAGCATCTCAATGGTTATGTTAGTCCGTATGTGCTCAGCTAAGAGGGATTTTCGCTTTCGAGCATAAGATGCAGGTTGTCTTTCAACTTGGGTTTAGTTGCAGTCCCTTCAAGTATCCTTTGGAATAAGACTTCATAGTGAGTTCTTTAGGAGGGCTGAGGGCATGCAGTCGGTGAGGATCAATGAATTTGCAAGCGCTCGGGATCACTGCAGTCCTAACCTTGCTTGCACCCAATCAGTCGAGCCGCTCCGGATGGCGGATCTCGAGCGGTGCGCTATAACCACGGGCGGGGTTTCTGGCAGAGCCCTGTCTGCGCGCTCCGAGCCGTTTTACCGTGATCTTGTGACGTTCGCGCTTGAAGAGAGACTCAGCCCCGTTGGGGACTATTTGTATTGTCAGACCGACGATTATGCCGCTTCGGAAACTTCTCTCAAGAGCGTTGTCTCGTTTCTTCTCGGAATGATCGGAGCGCATGTGATCGCGGAGAAGCGTTACGGCGTTACGCACCTGCTTCATCTTAATGACAGCCGTATCGGCTATAAGGTGAAAAGCGGCTCCCGAAGCAATTGCCATCCAGACTTTGCTGGAATAGCGAACGGCAGACCGGTCGTCCTTATGGAAGCAAAAGGGGCGTCGCGGGGGAGGGTTTCGTCTGGCGTCGTCCAGCATGCCCGCAACGACCAGCTCGATAACATTGCCGAGGTGTCGT
>CASEEV010000033.1 GCA_949287065.1 uncultured Collinsella sp. | reverse complement strand
CGATGTAGAGCATGCGGTTGGGGCCGCTCGGCGCGTCGGGCACCTCGGCCTCGTCGATCACGTTGACGCTCTCGACGTTCATGACCTCCTGCGCCACGTCGGACACGTTGGCGGCGAGCTCGTTGGCCACGCTCGCCACGGCCTCGGCGTTGCCGCCGGTGACCGAGCACGAGAGCACGCGCGTGGTGGTCTCGCTCGTAACCGAGACCTCGAAGTCGTCGAGGTCCTCGAGCTGCAGGGCGTCTGCCGTGTCCTTGGTCACGCGGTCGGAGGTGAGCAGCGTGGCAACGTCGTTGGTGAGCATCTGGCTTGCCGACAGGTCGCTCGAGAGCGCCTGCGAGGTGGCGTCGTCGCTCTGGGCGAGCACGTACATGCTCGTGGTGGCGGTGTAGGAGTCGCCCATGAAGATGAAGCTGTAGACGAGCATCACGATCGCGCAGATGACCGGCATCAGCACGACCAGGCGCAAGTGCTTCTTGAGCAGCTGGAGCAGTTCGAGCAAGGTCATGGTTTGGGTACCCTAGCCTTTCGGATAGACAGGTTCGTGCAAAAGGCGCTACTCGGTGGGAGCAACGTCGTCGGTGGTAAGTCCCGAGCTCTCGGCGATGGCGCGGTAGTCGCGCGGGGCCGCCGAGTTGGTCGCGGCACCCAGCTCCTCGTTTTGGAGCTGCTCCTCGGGGATCTCAGCCGTCTCGTCGTCGGGGTCGAGGCCCGCATCGACGCGCTGCATCATGGCGCGCCACTCGTCGAACATGGTGCCGACGTAGCTCACGCCGTCTGCATTGTACGCGTAACTGGGAACCGCCGCCGAGTACAGCGTGAGATCGCGCCCGATAAACTGCTGCGCGAGCGTCACGAGATCGGGCACCGAGTAGTCGGTGGTGACGCTGTTGGCGAGCTTGCCGATAAGGCCGGGCAGCTCGGTTGCGGGAGCTGCGATGACCTGGCGGATAATGGCCTCGACGATCTGGCGCTGCGCCTGGGCGCGGCCGAAGTCGCCTCCCGAGACGTTGTAGCGCTCGCGGGCGTACGCAAGCGCCTCCTCGCCGGTGAGCAGCTGCTCGCCCTCGGTAAAGCTCATGCCGCCGTTTCCGGCCGAGAAGCTCTCGGGCACGTCGACCCACACGCCGCCGAGCTGATCGACGACCTCCTCGAGCTCGTCGAAGTGGATCTCGGCGTAGTGCGAGATGGGCACGCCAGCAAACTCGGACACCACCTCGACCGCGCCGGACGCGCCGCCGAAGGCGTAGGCCGCATTGATCTTCTGCGTGGAGCCCTCGATGGTGACCATGGTGTCGCGCGGGATGGAGATAAGGTCCACCGTGGCGTTCTCGGGGTCAACGCGAGCGAGCATCGTCACATCGGATCGGCTCGCGGTGTCTCCCTCTCGGGCATCGGAGCCCAAGAGAAGGATGTAGAAGGCCGAGCCGTCGTCGAGCTCGGACTCCGGGAGCAACGCGCGGCGCAGCTCCTCCTCTTCCTTCTTGTCGGCAAAGCCCATGGAGGCGTTGAGCGAGTTGATCCAAGTGGCGAGCGCAATGCCGCAGCCGGCGACAAGCACAGCGATAACGGCAAGCGCGATGCCGAGGCGCTTAAGGCCCTTGTGCTTCTTGCGCTTGACGCGTATGAGCCCCTCTTCGTAAGCGGTGCGCATATCCTGTGCGCCCCTTACCGGCACAGATGCCGCGGGATACGCCTCGGTCTGAGCGCTCTGCGGGGCCGCAGCCGAAGGCTCCGGGCTCTGCGCGGTCTGCTCGGCCTCCGAATCGACAGCACGCGGAGCAAAATGCGCTGCGCGCGCTCCGGGTGCAGCGGGCGCTTGGCGCTCTTCTGCGGCGGGCGCGGCAAAGTGGCTGCCCGCTGCGCGCGGCACGTGAGCGTCCTCGTCCTCGGGAGCCGCATGCTTGAACCTGCGACCCTGGGGCGCGTTCTGGTTCTCAAAATCTCCCATAAATACCTGTGAATTCCTTACCGTTGCCGACCTTTGCGGCAACACGGAGAAACTCACAGTATTTTAGCCCATGCGCATGTGCCTGTACACAAATGGTACCGTTAAGAAACACTTGAGCACAGGAGCGTCACTTCTTAAGAAAGCGCCCCTACCGTGGCAGGGGCGCTTGCAAGCGTTATGTAGCGAGCGTAGCGAAGGCTGCGCTACTCGCCCTCGACCAGACGCTTGACGTCGAGCGCGATCATGAGCTCCTCGTTGGTGGGGACCACGAGGCAGGTGATCGCGGAGTCAGGCGTGGAGATAACGCGCGGCTCGTCAGAGCGGATCTTGTTGAGCTCGGGGTCGATCTTGACGCCCATCCAGGCGAGACGATCGGCAACGCCCTGACGCATGGTCACGGAGTTCTCGCCGATGCCGGCGGTGAAGGCCATCGTGTCGACGCCCTCCATAGAGGCGGCCATCTCGGCGAAGAGCTGAGCGGTGCGGTAGTAGAACATCTCCATGGCCATGGCGCAGTTCTCGTCGCCCTCGTTCATGCCCTCCTCGATGTCGCGCGAGTCGGAGGACTTGGCGCTGATGGCGAGCAGGCCGGACTTCTTGTTCATCATGGTGTCGATCTCGTCGATGGAGTAGCCGCCGACGCGGTTGAGATAGAAGACCGTGGCCGGGTCGATGGTGCCGGTACGGGTGCCCATGATGAGGCCGTCGAGCGGGGTGAGGCCCATGGTGGTGTCCATGCACTGGCCGTCCTCGATGGCGCAGAGGCTGGCGCCGGAGCCGAGGTGGCAGCTTACGAGCTTGTGGGTCTTGTCGCCCATGAACTCGTGGACGGTGCGCCAGATGAAGCGGTGGCTCGTGCCGTGAGCGCCGTACTTGCGCACATGGTACTTGTCGACCACGTCGCGCGGGAGCGCGTAGCGCCAGGAGTGCTCGGGCATGTTGTAGTGGAACGCGGTGTCGGGCACGATGACGTTGGTGAGCTCGGGGAACATGTCGCGGCAGATCTCGATGACGTCGGCCTCGGCATAGTTGTGCAGCGGGGCGAGCGGAGCGACCTCGCGAACCTGGGCGAGGGTCTCGTCGGTCACGACGGCGGAATCGGGGAAGTACCAACCGCCCTGAACGACGCGGTGGCCGATGCCCTCGATCTTGGCGTCGACGCTCTTGAGGATCTCGAAGACGTTGTTGATGGCCGTGCGATGGTCGGGCAGGGCGACCTCGAGCTTGCTCTTGACGCCGTTCTCCTCGTGCCCGATGAAGGAGCCCTCGATACCGATGCGCTCGGCGTTGCCCTTGGCGTAAACCTCGCGGGTCTCGGTGTTGAGCAGCTGGTACTTAAGGCTCGAGCTGCCGGCGTTCACAACCAGTACGTTCATCTGTCTCCCGTTTCTCTCGCGCTCGGCACGGACGGCGATCCGCCCAAGCGCACCAATAGACACACACGTTCATCATACGCCCCACGCACGCCGCACGGAGCCAGATGAGCTGTCTTAGGTTAAATTTTCGCTCAAGCAGCACTGTTGCGCGGTGTGCTGCGGAACAGCCCCTTGAGTCTGCGTACTACCCGGCTTGTTCTTCAGACCAGGCCCTCGCCGAGGGTCTTGCCGCCGAGAACATGCCAGTGCAGATGCATGACGGTCTGGCCCGCTGCCTCGCCCTTGTTGGTGATCACGCGGAAGCCCTCGTCGAGGCCCTTGATGCGCGCGACCTCCTTCACGGCGTTGGCCATGGCCCCCAGGGTCTCTGCCGGCACGTCGTCGATGATGTTCTCGTAGTGCGCCTTGGGCACCACGAGCACGTGCACGGGCGCCTGCGGGTTGGCGTCCTCAAACGCGGCTACGAGATCGTCCTCAAAGACGATGTTCGTCGGGATCTCGTGGTTGGCAAGTTTGCAGAAAATGCAGTCACTCACTTTGGGCTCCTATTGGTTGAGGGTTTCCCGAATCGGGCGCGTCGGTACATCTCGCCTACGTACGCTTCGCAAAGCCTTCGGCGAGAAGTGCCGACGCGCCCTTGGCAGCTCATCCATACTCGCTTCTTGTTTATTCTAGCTGCAAGTAAAACTATAGGGTCAAGTTGTCGGTGGTTTGGGCGGGGGTGCCGGGGGTTAGGGTTTCGGTGCCGTCTACGTCGGCGAGAAGGACCTGCACCTTTTGCTCGGCGTTGGCGAGGCGCTCGCGGAGGCTCTTGAGGAGCTCCACGCCGCGGGTGTAGCTCTCGAGCGAGTCCTCGAGCTCCATCTCGCCGGACTCGAGGCTGCGGATGATCTGCTCGAGCTCGGTGGACGCCTCTTTGTAGGTGAGCTCGTTTACCGGGGTGCGCTGCTGGGACATGTTGTTCCTTTCTGTTGCGCCGACAAAGCCGACAATACGTGCGGTGAGAGCAAGGCGCCGGGCGCCTTACGTGAGCGAACAAATGAGACGGTCAGGTAGCCGGCGGGGATTCCAGAGAAACATCAACGCTCTCCACCTGGGCGGTAACGGTGCCGTCGGAAAGGCGCACCGTCATGCGCTCGCCCGGGGCAAACGACGAGGCCTTGGTGCGCACGCCGTCTTCACCGTAGGCGATGGCGTAGCCGCGCCCCAAGACCTTGAGCGGCGAGAGCGCGTCGAGCGAGGCTGCTGCACGGGCAAGGTCGGCTCCGGGCGCTGCCAGGAGCTGCTCGCCCTCGTTGCGGAGACGTGCCGCGGCGAGGGCGAGGTCGTGCCGCTTGCCGGCAAAGCCCGAACGGCTCGCAAGCAGGCGCGCAGGCAGCTGGTCGCAACTTGCGCGGAAGCGGGCTACGGCGCGCGTGCCGGCAAGCGAGAGGCGCTCCTCGGTCTGTACGAGCTCCATGCGCCTATGGTCCACGATGCTCGTGGGGTCCATAAGGCAGGGGCGCTCGGCCGCGGCGCGCAGCTCGATGCGCTTGCGCTCGAGGTTGCTGCCCATAGCGCGGCCCAAGCGCTCGCGCTGAACGTCTATCGCGGCGTTCACGCGCTCGGAGAGCGTGGCGAGCGAACGTGTGAGGCGCTGCTCGCGTTGCTCGAGCACGTCGACGAGCTCCTGCATGGCGGGCGCCACCGACTCGGCAGCCGCCGTGGGCGTGGAGGCGCGGCGGTCGCTCACCATGTCGCAGATGGAGGTGTCGGGCTCATGGCCGATGCCCGTTACCACCGGCACGGGGCAGGCGGCCACGGCGCGCGCGAGGTTCTCGTCGTTGAAGGTCATGAGGTCCTCGAACGAGCCGCCGCCGCGGACAAGCAGGATACAGTCGGGCCTGAGGCGCGCGGCGCGGTCGAGTGCCTGGATAAGCTCCTCAGGTGCCCCCTCACCCTGCACCTTGGCGCCCACGCAGATGATCTCGACAAGCGGGTTGCGGCGCGCGAGCGTGCGCTTGACGTCGTCGATGACCGCGCCCGAAAGCGAGGTCACCACGGCCACGCGCGTGCAGAACACCGGGATGTGGCGCTTGCGCGCCTCGTCCATAAGGCCCTCGCGTCTGAGTTTCTCGGCGAGCTCTGCCACCTGCTGGCGCAGCAGCCCCTCCCCCGCCAGGGTAAAGGAGCGCGCCACAAAGCTCATACGGCCCGTGGGCTTGTAGAGGTTGAACTGGCCGGTGAAGAGCGCCTGCAGACCGTCGCGCAGGTCGAAGGAGCGCTTTTGGTAGCTGCCGCGCCACACGATGCAGTCGACCGCCGCCGACTCGTCTTTGATCTGGAAGTAGCAGTGACCGCTGCGCGCGTTGGGCCCGCGGAAGCCCGAGACCTCGCCGAGCACCGTGAGCGTGGGGATAGACGAAAGCGCCGAGCTCGCGCGCTCGAGCGCCTGCGAAACCGTAATGGCCTCGGGCGCCGCCTGCGCAGTCGCAGAGTCAACGCCCGCAGGCTCGGCAGGCGCCACCGCTGTGCGCTTGGGCGCACGACGGCGCGCGGTGGCGCGCTCGACTGCTTCGGGCGTCTCCCATGGCAGGCGCTGCTGCCCGGACCCAGCCGAGCCCGCGGGCGCACCCTGCGGGGCGCTGTCTGAGCGCTGCCCGTACGTGCGCCTTCCCGTAAGGTCCCATCCGTCTACCGGCATGGCATCCCTCCCTTACTTTATAGAATCCGCAGACCAGACGCTTCCGCGCTTAGTCGCGGTCGGAGCGGTTGAGCAGGTACAGAAGCTGCAGGATCGAGGTGAGCGCCGCCGCCACGTAGGTGAGCGCGGCTGCGGTGAGGACCTTCTTGGCGCCCTCCACCTGAGCGCGGCTCATGCCCGATCCCTCGATGTAGGCGATGGCGCGGCGCGAAGCGTCAAACTCCACCGGCAGCGTGACGATCTGGAACAGCACCGAGAACGCAAAGAGCACGATGGCGACGGTATAGAGCTGCGTAATGGCGGTGAACATGCCAAGGAAGAAGATGATCATCCACATCTGCGACGCGAAGTTGACCACCGGCACGAGCGCCGTGCGGATCTTCATGAAGCCGTAGCCGCGCGCCTTCTGCACGGCATGGCCCGCCTCGTGGCAGGCAACGGCGACCGACGCCACCGAGCCGCCGCCCATGTTGTCGGGCGAGAGGTAGAGGTTGTTGTCGCGCGGGTCGTAATGGTCGGTGAGGTGCCCCGGGGTGGAGCGAATGCCCACCTGCCCACAGCCCTGGCTGACGAGCATGCGCCGGGCGATGTCGGCACCTGTGGCGTATCCGTCGGACGGTACGTGGGACCACTTGCGGTAGGTGCTGTTGATATAGCTCTGCGTGACGAGGCCCAACACGAGCGACACCACGACAAGGGCAAGGTAAGCAGGGTCGAACCCGAGGCCGTAATACATATAAGGCATGACGAGCGACTCCCCTTTCGTTTCTTAGGCAAACGGTTGTTCTGCTCTTGTACCCATATTCTACGGGGCTACCCGGCAGCATGCGGCCTTCACGAAAGACGAGCAGACCATGCCGAAGCGCACGCTAAAGCACAGGAGGCCGCACTAAGGCGGCCTCCCGAGAAATCAGGTGCAGCAGCGGCGCTTACGCGAACTCGATCTTGCCCGTTGCGGGATCCATGTCCTTGACGATAGCGAGCGACTGCAGGTCGTAGCCGCGCTCGCGGAGCTCCTTGCCGCCGGGCTGGAAGCCCTTCTCAACCGCGATGCCGATGCCCTCGACGATGGCGCCGGCGGACTCGCAGATGTCGATGAGGCCGTTGAGGGCGTTTCCCTTGGCGAGGAAGTCGTCGATGATGATGACGTGCTCGCCGGCGTTGAGGAAGCGCTTGGCAACGATGACGCTGTAGGTCTTCTGCTTGGTGAAGCTGTAGATGTTGGTGCAGTACTGGTCGCCGTCGAGGTTGATGGACTGGTACTTCTTGGCGAAGACCACGGGCACGTTGCCGAAGTGGCGCGCCACGACGCAGGCGATGCCGATACCGGAGGCCTCGATGGTCAGGATCTTGTCGACGCGCTTGCCGGCAAAGAGCCGGGCCCACTCGGCGCCCATGTGGTCGAACAGCTCGACGTCGCACTGGTGGTTCAGGAACGAGTCGACCTTGAGCACCTCGCCCTCGCGCACGATGCCGTCACGCCGAATGCGCTCCTCGAGTTCCTTCATCCGCTCTCCCCTCGCGAGATACAACGCGACGCGGACCGCCGCAACAAATGGTTGCAGAACATTCTACTGAATACGGCAGTGCATCCCGCCAACCTCGCGAGGAAAAACGGAAAGCACTGTGCGTTTCAAGACCCATCGGCAAGGATGGCGAGCGCCCCCTGCTCTTATCCCCGCAACGCCGCCACCGCGGCCGAGGCAACGCGCTCGCAGTCGTCATCGTCGGGGTGACCGAGCGCCTGCTCGAAGTTCTCGATCATAGCCTTGATCCGAGCATTGCCGGGGTCCTGCGCGAGCATGGCCTCGTAGCGGGCCTTGACGCCGGGGCCCATCTGGCCCTGGCACATGGCGGAGCCCAAAAATTCGGCCGTTGCCGGCAGGTTCTGCGCGACCCTGGCTGCGATCCGCTCGAAGTACTGCTCGCTGCCGCCGAAGCCCGCCGTGCCGAAGAGAAACACGCGCTTGCCCTCAAGCTTGGCGAGAAACGCGGCCATGTCCTCGGCGCACGTGCCCTTGTCGGTCCAAAAGCCCGCGAACACAACGTCGGCAGAAAGCGCCTCGGCCTCCTCGGCGGAGTCTGCCTGCGGCACGCTGCCCCGATACGCGAGCGACACGCCCTGATCGGCGAGCTTATCGGCTACGGCTTTGGCCACGCGCTCGGTGTTTCCCGACGCACTGCTATACACAACGGCTGCGTTCATGCGATCCGTCCCTTCACTGTCCCTTTGCAATCAGCAGGCCCCTGCACTGGGACCGCGTCTGCGCATACGGTACCCAGAGCGCGCGCCGGTAACACGGCGTCGGCGCGCTCTTTAAGTCTCTACAGGATCTCGATCGTGCCGTCTTTGACGGTAAGGCCGATGTTTCCGGCCAGAAGCTCGTCGAGCTGGCTACCCACAAGCTCATGGCGCCAGCCCTGCGAGAGGCGCGACCGCTCGGGGTGCTTGATGTAGCCGAAGAGGTCCTCGCGCGATGCGATCATGGCCGTTGCCACGCCCGAGCGCTCGGAGATAAGGCGCACGAGCGCGTACATGAGGTCCGACACGCTCTCGGTCTCGTGCGAGGGCGTGCGGTGCGGGTGGTTTGCCGGCGGCAGACGGTCGGCGGGGCAGCGCATGCCGCGCTCGATTGCCATCATGGCGGCGTCGACGTCTCGGCCCGAGAGCTGCTCGGTGCCGCGCACGCGCCTGAAGTCCTCGCTCGTCTTGGGCATGCGCTTGCAGATGGCGAGAAGCACCTCGTCTGACATAACCCACTTGCGCGGGATGTCGGCCTTCTCGGCGCGCTTCTCGCGCCACTCGGCGAGCTCGCGCGCCACGGCGAGCTGGCGGCGCGTGCAGGAGGTGATACGCTTGACGCGCTTGTAGATCTGGCGCCGGTCGACCTCGTACTGCTCGGTGCGTGCGAGCGGCTCGAGCTCGGCGCGGACCCAGGGCTCGCGGTTCTTGGCAGCGAGCTCGTCGCGCATGGCGTAGTAGACCTTGATGAGGTAGCGCACGTCGTCGAGGGCGTAACCCACCTGCTCGTCGGTGAGCGGGCGGCGCGACCAATCGGTGAGCGATTCCTTTTTGGCGAGGTCGACCCCGCAGAACGCGTGCACCACGGCGTTGTAGCCCACCTGCATGCGCATGCCGAGAAACGCGGCGGCCACCTGCGTGTCGAACATCGGCTTGGGCAGCACGCCCAGGCGGTGGTACATGACCTCCATGTCTTGCGCGCAGGCATGGAAGACCTTGAGCACACGGCGGTTGGCCATGAGGTCGGCCAAGGGGCCGAGATCGGTTACGGCCAGAGGATCGATGGCTACGCACTCGGTCTTTGTGGCGATTTGGACGAGACAGAGGCGCGGGCGGTACGTGCGCTCGCGCAGAAACTCGGTGTCAACCGCAATGGCGTCGCACGTGGCAGCGCGGTCGCAGAAAGAAACAAGGTCCTCGAGTGTAGAAATAACCATAATCCTCGGATGCAAAACATACCCGAATGATAACCGGGTAGAGTAACCAACATGCTCTATCATACAAGGCTTCGCCTAGATGGGAAGTAACTATATGCGCTGCCTTATCATCCACAACCCGGTGTCCGGCCCCCGCTCAGATGAGATCGATGCGTTTGTGCACGCGTTTTCGCAGGCCGGCGACGAGATCGTCATGCGCTACCTCGGCGACGGGCTCGAAGCCGCAGACGCCGTTGCCGACGCTGCGACCTTTGACCGCATCGTGCTCTCGGGCGGCGACGGTACGATCTCCAACCTCGCGGACAGCCTGCAGGCAGCGCACGTGACCACGCCCGTGCTTATCTTCCCGTCGGGCACGGCGAACCTCTTCTTCAACAACATCGGCAACGCGCTCGAACCGGCGGCGCTTGCCAAGGCGTGCCGCGAAGGCCGCACCGCACCGGTCGATATGGGCGAGCTGTTTTGGCAAAACGCTGACGGATGCGTGCAGCGTCACGGCTTTCTCATTATCGCGGGCTCGGGTTACGACGCCACGATTATGGAGAAGGCCGAGGACATGAAGGCCGACATGGGCGAGTTTGCCTACCTCATGGCGGCCCTCAACACGCCGAACCCGCAGGTAGCGCACTTTACCATTGAGCACGAGGGCGGCACCGAGGAGTACGACGGCATCGCGTGCATGATCGCAAATACGGCGACGATACAGGGCGAGATCAACCTGTTTCCCGACTGCCGCATGGACGACGGCTTCCTCGACATCGCGGTTATCGAGCCCGCCGCAACCGTGCAGCTCCTCCCTACGGTGCTCGCCGGCATCTTTGACCCCACGGGAAAGGGCATCGGACGCCCGCAGTTCAAGATGCTGCGCGCCAAGGAGGTCAAAGTGACCTGCGAGCCCTCCCTCGGCATGCAGTTTGACGGCGAGATCATCCCGAGCGCCTCGGGCGTCTTCGGCGCGCGCGTGCTGCCGAGCGCCTTGAACGTCATCGTCGACGACTTTGCCAAGCTCAAGCCGCGCGTTTAGTACCGTTGCCTGCGCATACGGGGCGGCGCCAGCGCTAACGCGCCCCTGCATAGAAAGATCCGGGCCAGCCTGCAACGGCGGACCCGGATCTTCTCGTTGCCAAAGCGCGGTAAGGGGCGCGCCAGGCGCTATTCCTCGACCTCGACGAGCTCGATGTCAAAGACGAGCGGCTTGCCCGCGAGCTCGTGGTTGGCGTCGACCGTAACGCCGGGCTCGCCCACGGCGGTGACGGTGGCCGGGATGGGCTGGCCCATGGGGCCGGAGAGCATGACCTTGTCGCCGACGTTGATGTCGGAGATGTTGGGAAGCTGGGACGCAGGGAAGGTGATCACCAGATCGTCGCGATGCTCGCCGTAAGCCTGATCGGCCGGGATGTGAACGGTCTTCTTCTCGCCCACCTGCATGTCCTTGACCGCCGCGTCGAAGCCGGCGATCATCTGGCCCGCGCCGCAGGTAAACGCCAGCGGCTCGCCGCGGTCGTAGGAGCTGTCGAACTGCGTGCCGTCCTCAAGCGTGCCGCGGTAGTGGGTCTTGACCTTCTTGCCCTCGTTAGACATAGGGTATCCTCCTTGACAGTACGTGCGCCCGATCGGCGCGCACACCACCTTACCAAAAGAAGGGACCGACCAGCAGACCATGCGCACGCTCTACGCAGGAACCATACCGGTTGAGGTTACGCGCAAACGCGTGCGCAACTTCAACCTGCGCGTGAGGGCAGACGGCACGGTAGCGCTCAGCATGCCGCAACGCGCCACACTCGCCGCGGCACAGGATATGCTGGACCGCCACACACGCTGGCTCGAGGAGCGCGTGCGCCGGTGCGAGGCGGCGCGCACCGCTCCCCATGCGCTTGAGCGCGGCTGGTTTGCCCTCTGGGGCAAGAAGAGGCCCCTGCTCCTGGTTGAGGAGGCCGGGCGCAAGCGCACGCGCCTTATGGAGAATGAGCGCGGCTTTGTGCTGATGGTCGGTGCCGGCCATACGTCTGACGAGCTGCGCGAGCAGTGCGACCATGCGCTCGACGCGCGGTACCGGGCCGAGGTGCGGGCCGCTGCGCCTGCGCTTATCGCCCGCTACGAGGAAATTCTCGGCGTTGACGTTGGGGGCTGGTCGGTGCGGAACATGCGCACGCGCTGGGGCTCGTGCACGCCTGGCAAGGCCACGATCAGGTTGAGCGCGCAGCTTGCCGCGTACCCGCCCGCCTGCCTTGAGTACGTTGTGGCTCATGAGCTGGCGCATATGCTCGAGCGCAACCACACGCCGCGGTTCTACGGCATCGTGCGCACCGCCATGCCAGGAGCCGACGCCGCTCGGGCCCGCCTGCGCCAACCACCCGCCGTGGACGAGCAACCAAAGCGATCGCCTTACTTAGTGTATAGGGAACAGTGATGGCGCCTGCCGACTACGGACGTTCGATCTCTACGCCGACGGTCTTGAGTGGCAGCCCGATGGGCGCCCAGGGCTTCTCGACGCGCACGCCGATGCGCTCGACGAGCGGGTATTCGGCGAGAACCTCCGCTGCCACCTCCTCGGCCAGGCGCTCGATGAGTTTGAAGGTATGCTCGCGCGCAAAGCGCTCCACGAACGCGCAGACGGCGCCGTAGTCGATCGAGCGCCCAAGGTCGTCGGTCTGACCTGCCGCACGCGTGTGCGTATAGAGCCGCAGCGAGATCACGAACTTCTGACCGAGCGCGTTCTCCTCAGGGTAGACGCCGTGGGTCGCAAAGACCTCGAGGCCGTCGATGAAGATGCAGTCGTACGGATGCGCGCCGCCCGATGCGGCGGCATGGACAGCGTTCATGGCAGCGCTCCTTAACGCTCGATAAAACGGATGCGCTTCTCGGCCGGCCAGTTGCAGCGATCGGCGACCGGGCAGGCAAAGCACATGCGCGAGCGCTTGTCGGCACGGTAGATGAGTTCCTCGAGCGGCTCGGCGTCTTGGCGCAGGTGGCGGTGCCCGCGCACTGCGCGCAACACGGCGCGCGCCTCGGACACGGTCATAAAGATTTCAGCGTCGAACGTGGCGAGGATCTCGGAGGCGATCTTCTCGCCGGCGGCCTCGTGCGGGGTGCCCTTGAGGTACTGCTCGGCCTTGCCGATGTCGTGGAGAAGCGCGGCAGCGTACACGAGCTCGCGGTCGAGGCCGAGGTCGTCCTCGAGGCAGAGGATCCAGGCGATGCGCGCCACATCGAGCAGGTGCGGCAGGCCATGGCGGCAGAACATGCGGTCGCGCTCGAGATCGTTGAGACGCTGCAGCTCGCGCTGGAACTGCGGATGGTTCCAAATGGCGGTCACGCGCGGCATGGGGCCAAAGTCCTCAGGCGCGGCTTCGGCGTCAAAGCCTGACCCTCGGCCCGCGTCGGGCACGCGGTTAAGCCCGGGCGACTCAAGCGCGCTCGCGGGGCGCACGGGCACGTGCGAGAGCGTGTCGGACATGCTGGCAGCCTCGGCAAAGCTCGCCAGGTCGTCGCGCGAGATGTACTTTCCGGCAGGCATGCTTACGACCTCCCCATCATCTTGAAGAATCGCTCCTCAAAAGCGGGATCGGCAGCCACGAGTCCACGACGCGCAACCGTGACGGTCTGCGTGCCGGGCTTTTTGATGCCGCGCATCGTCATGCACAGGTGCTCGGCCTCGACCATGACGATGGCTCCGCGGCACGCGAGATGGTCCATGAGCGCATCGGCGATCTGACCGGTGAGCTGCTCTTGGAGCTGCAGACGACGCGCGAAGGTCTCGACCGTGCGCGCGAGTTTGGAAAGACCCGCCACGCGGCCGTTGGGCACGTAGCCGATGTGAACATGGCCGTAGAACGGCAGCAGGTGATGCTCGCACAGCGAGTAGAACGGGATGTCGCGCTCGATAACGAGCTCGCTGCCCTCGACGGGGAAGCTGCGGCAGAGGTGCTCGGAGGCGTCGGAGTCCATGCCGCCGAGAAGCTCGGCGTACATGCGCGCCACGCGGTCGGGAGTCTCTTGCAGGCCGGGGCGGTCGGGGTCCTCCCCCATGCCCTCGAGCAGCATCCGCACCGCTGCGCGGACCTTGTCTTGATCTACCATGCGCCGCTCCCCTTACGTAGCAGTACCGCTCCAAACCAAAGCCGCCCCAAAGGACGGCACAACATATTGACTATAGCATGCCTCGTACCACGGCATATGTCCGAAGGCATCATTTGCACGCGGTAACCGCTGAGAAACAAGCAGCCCTTGAAGCGCTATGGGGCTCTATCTGAGAGGTGAAACGCAAACAAGCGCCGGGCAACCGATGCCCGAAAAGGTGACCTGGCATGTTGTGCCTGACGTGTTGCGCAGCGCCGGACGGGAGGCTACATGGTGTGCGTGGCAAAGACCGGGTCATCCTTCCACGGCGCCACAGCCTGCTCCGGGTCGACGCCCTCCCGCAGGCGCGCCAATGTTGCCGGCACATCGATAATGCGCTGGTTGGAGCTACCCCTAAAGCGCAGCGTGATGTCATGCAGCTCCTCGCGGAAGGCCCCGTCTACCAGCACGTCGATGCACTCGAGCAGCTCCTCCGTCACGCCGGGCAGGTACTTCTCGCCCACCGCCGTATCGCCTGCGCGCAGCGGCAAGCCGAGAAGCGCCTCGACGGTGTCTCCGGTAAAGCACCAGATGTCCTTCTCGGGATAGCGCTCCTTCACGCGGCGCAAGAACGGCAGCAGAGCGCGCTGGTTCTCGGGCTCCATGGGCTCGCCGCCGAGCACCGTGAGCCCGTCGACGTAAAACGGCTCCAAACTTGCGATGATCTCGTCCTCAGCAGCCTTATCGAAGGGCTTGCCATGGCAGAAGTCCCACGTAACCGCATTGAAGCACCCCGGACAGTGCCGCCTGCACCCCGAAACAAACAACGACGTCCGAACCCCTTCGCCATCGGCAATGTCGCAATACTTGATTTCGGAGTAATACATAGTCATTTCCTCTAGATAACCGCGAGCCTCCTTGAAGCTAGGGGGCGGGGCGATAGGGTTCTGATTTTTGATATCGGGCACAAATCAGGGTGCGTTCGGGGGGGGGGCCGGGGGGGGGCGGCGGTGGGCGGGGGGGGGGGGGGGGGTGGGGCGGGCGGAGCGGGGGG
>CASEEV010000032.1 GCA_949287065.1 uncultured Collinsella sp. | reverse complement strand
CACGGGGTTCGCGGGGTCCGGGGACCCGGGGGTGTTCGGCTGCCCGGTGAGCGGGTTCACGGGGGCCGCGCCGCGCGTGCCGGGCGCGCGCTTGTCGTCGGAGAAGAGCGGAGCCATGGCCGTCCTGCCTACTCGATGGTGTAGCCCACGCCCCAGATGTTCTTGATGAAGCGGGGGTTCTGGGCATCGTCGCCGAGCTTCTCGCGCAGATGGCGGATGTGGACCATGACCGTGTTGTTTGACGTGGGCAGGAACTCCTCGTTCCACACGGCGCGGAAGAGCTCTTCAACGGGCACCACGCGGCTGCGGTGCTCGGCGAGGTAGAGCAGAATGGCGTACTCGAGCGGGGTGGTGCGCACGGGCCGCTCGTCAACGGTGACCTGGTGCGCGGCGCGGTTGATGGCAAGGCCGTTGATCTCGATGCTGTCCGAGGTTTCCTCGGGCGCGCGGCTGCCGTAGCTCGTGTAGCGCCTGAGCTGCGCCTTCACGCGGGCAACGAGCTCGAGCGGGCGGAACGGCTTGACCACGTAGTCGTCGGCGCCGAGCGTGAGCCCCTCGATCTTGTCGGCCTGCGAGTCGCGGGCGGTCAGCATGATGACGGGGTAGGTGCGGCTCTCGCGGATGGTGCGGAGCAGCTCGAAGCCGTCGATGTCGGGGAGCATGATGTCGAGCACCGCGCACTCGAACTCCTGGCTCAGGATGGCCCGCATGGCCTCGGCACCCGAGTAGGCGAGCGTTACCTGGTAACCCTCGTTCTTAAGATAGATGCCGACGAGGTCTGTGATGGCCTTCTCGTCGTCTACGACCAAGATCCGCGTTTCCAACTCGGCTCCTTTTTGCTTCTGACCAAGACCTGCGCCGCGGCATCGCGTAAGGCAACCGGGCGTTCGGCACGGCTTTTGCCGGCGTAACGGCGCACGTCCATTATGCCCATTATGAGGGAAGTCCTTATGAGCCGCGCAAGCTCCCGTAAGTAATAAGCGAAACGTAAGAAGTGCGTAGCGCGGGGCGCATGCGCTTGCCTTACCACACGCGGGCAAGGGCGAGGGCGGCCACCCGGGACGCCCCTTGGGCGAGAAGCGCCTCGGCGGCGGCGTTGACGGTGGCGCCCGTGGTGATGACGTCGTCGAGGAGCAGAAGCGAGCGCCCGCTCACGTCTGCCACCACCTCGTAGGCGCCGCGCGCCTGATCGAGGCGGCCCTGCCTGCCGAAGTTGCGCTGGTCGGCCGATCCGTGCTTGGCGAGGGCGTCGACGAGAGGCAGCCCGAGCCCCTCGGCGGCGATGCGGGCCACCTGCTCCATATGGTCAAAGCCGCGCCGGCGGTAGGCCTGCGCGGTCACCGGCACAAACGTCACGGCGTCGGGCGCGCAGGCGGCGAGGCGCTCTCCCGCGCGCTCCTGCGCCGCCCCGAAGTAGGCAACGAGAAGCTCTGCGATGATGTGCGCGGCGCGCTGCTCGCCGTGGTCCTTGTAGGCGCGGATGAGCCGGGGCACGGGGTCGTCGAAGGCGGCGGCTGCCAGGCACCATGCGAGCGGCGTGGCGGCACCGCGGCACTCGGTGCACACGATCGCGCCGAACGGGGCGCCGCAGGCAAGGCAGGAGCTTGCGGGATCGATCCAGGCGACGCGGTCGAGGCAGTTCTCGCACAAGAGGGTCCCGGGGCGCTCGCAGCCCACGCAGCGCGTGGGACTCAAGAGCTCGAGCAGGGCGTTGGCGATGCGGGGGAGGATTCCCGGCGGAGCGGGCGCGCCGTCGGGAGCGGGAAGAGAAGGGCGCGGCATAGCGGGGGCTTTCCCGGCGCCGGCGCGTGCGGAGGGGGTCTTCTCAGTATACGACACGCCGCTGCGGCGAGGGGCGACGCGCCCGGTCGGTCGGGCGGGGGCGTTGCTGGGCAGTTCGGGCTCAGGCGGACCCGCCGGCGCATGCGATGACCTGTGAAGAAGGCACAAACATTAAAGTTCAGGTTTACGGTTAGGGTTTGATCGGCTAAACTAGCGGTTGTTCCTCCCAGGTCTGTGGTTGCGGACGGGTGCCCCGAGGTTCTGCGCAGGGTAAAGATGCCGGCGCCGCGCCAACGGGCCAAGACGCCCGTCTTAGCCCATGGCAGACGCGGCCAAAGGGGTCCACGTAAGCGGCGGCGTGCGCGCCGCAGCGATCATGGCGCGTCCTAGAAGTAAGTCGCACCGCCCGTTTACTTTGCGAGCAATACCGCTCCGCGGGCGAGCGGGTCAGTCGTGAAGCCGCCGCGGCGGCAGAGCAAACGCCCCAGTGCGCCGGTGTGGGGTCAAAAACCAGGTCAGCTGGGGGGAACGATGATGTGCGGAAAAGAGGGGACGAACGATGCGTGTTCGGAGCGCTTCTGGGCGACTGATGGTACGTGTGTTTGCGGGGGCGCTCGCCGTGAGCGTGGCGGTTGCGGCGGGCGGCTGCTCGTCGGGAACGCCCGAGCTTTCTGAGGCGGAGCCTGCCGAGGCGCGCGTCGACATCTCCGACGACGCGCTCGTCTCCCCGGGTACGCTCACCGTGACCTACAGCGCAAACGACGCCCCTATGACCATGGAGGACGATGAGGGCGAGGTCACCGGCTACGCTGCCGACGTTGCGGGCGCTCTTGCCGACGAGCTCGGCCTTACGGTCTCCTTTGTCGAAGGCGGGACCGGCGAGGTCGAGGAGGGCGAGGCGGACGCGTGCCTGTGCATCTCGCTTGCCGACGCGCCCGAGGGCATCGACGTGACCGGCAGCGTCTTTACCGAGGGAACGGCGGTCTTCGCGCTGGGCGAGGACGCGGCCGCTCCGACGGCGGACGATCTCGCCGACGCGCGCATTGCCGTTCAAACGGGTTCGGCCTCGCAAGAGGCGCTCGCCGCCGCGAGCGTTGTGGGCGACCAGGTTCCGTGCGCAAACGTGAACGAGTGCTTCGAAGAGCTCTCGGACGGCGAGGTCGACTACGCCGTGTGCGATGCCAGCGCGGGCGGCTATCTCGCGCGTCTTTACCCCGACGTGAGCTACGTGGGCCTCGTCGGCGACGCCGAGGTACTCGGGGTCGGCGTTGCCGCCGACAACGACGAGCTCGCCGATGCCATCGGCGCCGCAGTCTCGGACGTTTCGACAAACGGGGTGCTCGAGGCTGTGTACGCTGCGTGGTTCGGCTCCATGCCCGTGGACCTCACGAGCACGCAGCTTCCTGGCATCGAGGTCGACGAGTCGCGCCTTGAGCAGGCGGACGATGAAGATGCCGACGAGAACGATTCCGATGACGAGGCTTCCGCAGCCGATAAGGACGACGATGACGACGACCATGACGTGCTCTCGACCGACGGCGAGGCGCCCGAGGTGGCGAGCAACGCGGTGACGGCAGAAGACGTGTACGGCGGCGGCCAGAACAGCGAGGCGAGCGGCGCCGCAGACGGCGGCGCTGCCAACGACGATGCCGCGCAAGGCACCGCGGCAAGCCAGCCGGGCGGCGCGACGGGCGCATCGGGTCAGGAGGCCTCGGGCACCCTGCGGCAATAGGTTCCGACGCACAACAGAATCAGCTACCACAAAGGGCGCTTCGGCGCCCTTCTTTTCTGCCAACGGCCGCGTTTGGCCATGCGAACGGGCGCCGCCGCGCCCGCGTGAAAGGCCCGGGGAATTTGGGTACAACTACCTCAGACGCAGGTACCCGAGAAGAAAGGGAGTGGCGTATGGATATCACGGTCACTGGGCGCAAGACGACGGTCACAGACGCGCTTCGCACTCGAGTGGACGAGAAGATCGGCGCTGCCATCAAGGTGTTTGACATCGAGCCCATGACGGTCGACGTGGTGCTGCGCTACGAGAAGAACCCCTCGATCCCCAATCCGGCGGTTGTCGAGGTCACGGTGCGCGCACGCGGTTCAGTGGTGCGCGTCGCCGAGCACGGCGAGGACATGTACGCCGCTATCGACACGGCGGCAGACAAGATCGCCCGTCAGCTGCGCAAGTTCAAGACCAAGGTCGTCGACCGCCGTCAGCGCGGCGCTTCCGCGGCCGAGGTTGCTCCGGCCGAGCGCGTCGGCGACCTCGCCGACCTCATCGAGCCGAGCGAGGAGGAGCTCGAGGAGGAGGACCTGCTCGTGCGCGAGAAGGTCATCGACATCACGCCGATGACCGAGGAGCAGGCGCTCGTGCAGACCGACCTTATCGGGCACGACTTCTACGTCTTCAAGAACGCCTCCACCGGCCTCATCAACGTGGTGTATCACCGTAAAGATGGTGGATATGGCATCATTAAGCCGAAGGAGTAGCGCAATCGCGCGTACAATGCAAATGCTCGGTTAGCTGGCGACCGCCCGAGAGGGCGGTCGCTTTGCTCATGCGGCGCGGTTGCGCCGCGAAAGGAAGGACGCCCATGACGCATCCGCGCGAAACCACCGCGCCGCATGCCGGCCGCTGCCGCATTGTGGTCGACACCTGCGCAGACTTCAACCCCGAGGTCGCCGCGACGCTCGACGTCGACATCCTCGGTTTTCCGTACATCCTCGACGGCGTCGAGTACACCGACGACATGTGGGGGAGGATCTCGCCCGAGGAGTTCTACGAGAAGCTCCGCTCCGGAGTCCGTGCGAGCACCTCGGCCATCTCGCTCGGCCGCTACCTCGAGTTCTTCGAGGAGTGCGCCAACGAGGGCACGCCCACGGTCTATCTGTGCTTCACCTCGGCGCTCTCTTCGAGCTACGACGCCGCGTGTCAGGCGGCCGAGCGCGTGCGCCTCGCGCACCCCGGCTTCGAGCTCTACATCGTAGACAACGCCCTGCCGTGCTCCTGCGGCGAGCTTCTCGCCCTCGAGGCGGTTCGCCAGCGCGCCGCCGGCCTCACCGCGCGCCAGATCGCGGCCTGGGCCAACGAGGCCAAGACCTACGTGCACGGCTACTTTACGCTCGACAACCTCCATGCGCTCGCCGCCGGCGGCCGCATTCCGCCCGCCGCGGCGCAGCTCTCCAGCAAGCTCGACATCAAGCCCGAGCTGTCGTTCGACCTGTCGGGCTCGCTCTCGCTCACGGGCGTTGCCCGCGGCCGCAAGAAGGCCCTCAAGGCCCTCGTCAAGGCGTTCCGCGAGAACTTTGCCGGCGACACCGACCTGCCCATGACGATCGTCTCGGCCGATGCCGAGAAGGACGCAGACTGGCTCGAGAACGCCATTCGCAAGGAGCCCGGGTGCAGCGACCTCACGATCATCCGCGGCTCCGTGGGACCGACCATCGGCTCCCACGTGGGTCCGGGCATGGTCGCCGTCATTTTCTGGGGCCGCAACCGCGCCGAGAAGATCTCGATGACCGACCGCATCGCGCGCCGGGTGAAGAGCTCCTAGCGCGCGTCTGAGGCGCGGGGTTGTTTGCGGTTCTGTTAGATACTTCGTTTGTTGCAGCGGTTTTTCAGGCTGCTGGGGTATGAAGGAAGGGCGCGCCTGCTTTGCGGCGCGCCTTTCTGACACTCAAGCGGGCAGCGCTCCGTCTTCGGAGCGGCTGCGCTTCTCATGCTGGCAATCGTTTGATCCGTTAAGGAGATTTGTCTTATGGCTTCCAAGCAGAAGGTGGCGTTTATCGGAACCGGCATCATGGGCGCTCCCATTGCCGGGCATATTTTGGACGCGGGCTACCCCGTGGTGGTGTACAACCGCACGAAGGCCAAGGCCGAGGCGCTGCTCGAGCGCGGCGCCACGTGGGCCGCGAGCCCGGCAGAGGCCGCGCGCGACGCCGACGTGGTCTTTACCATGGTCGGCTACCCGCAGGACGTGGAGGAGATCTACCTCGCGAGCGAGGGGCTTCTCGCCACAGCCAAGAAGGGCGCCTACCTTATCGACCTCACCACGAGCTCGCCCGAGCTTGCGCGCGACATCGCCGAGGCCGCGCAGGTCGACGGCAAGACCGCGTTCGACTGCCCGGTGACCGGCGGCGAGACCGGCGCCGTTGCCGGCACGCTGACGCTCATCGTCGGCGCCACCGAGCGCGACATCGCCCCGGTGCGCCCGATCCTCGAGAGCTTCTCGTCCAAGATCTGCTGCTTCAACGGCGCGGGCAAGGGGCAGGCGGCCAAGCTCGCCAACCAGATCGCGCTCGCGGGCTCCATGGTCGGCATGGCCGACTCGCTCGCCTTCGCGCAGCAGTGCGGCCTCGACCAGAACCAGGTGCGCGACCTCATCATGTCGGGCACCGGCGCCTCGGGCGCCATGGAGTCGCTCGCGCCCAAGTCCATCGACGGCGACTACAAGCCCGGCTTCATGGTCCAGCACTTCCTGAAGGACCTCAACCTCGCCCTGCAGGTCGCCGAGGACCGCGAGATCTCGCTTCCCGGCGCCGAGACCGCCTTCACCCTCTACGACATGCTCGACGTCATCGGCGGCGCTGCCCTGGGCACCCAGGCCATTACCCTGCTCTACCAGGAGGAGGCCGACGCCGTGGCCGCGGGCCTCGACTGGTCGCAGTACACCTCGCAGATGGAGGACGACTCCTGCGACTGCGGCTGCGATCACGATCACGGCCATGACCATGACCACGAGTGCTGCCACGGCCATCACCATGACGACGACCACGAGTGCTGCCATGGCCACCATCACGACCACGACGGCGAGGGCTGCTGCCATCACCACGACGAGAACTAGCGCCGTTTGCCATCTTTTCGCCGCGCGTCGGGTCCTTGCGGTTCCTGCGCGCTCGCGCGTATTTTCAGGATGCCTTTTTGAGAAGAATCGGAGCGTTTATGGCAGATACCACCGAAAGCCTTGATCCGCGCACGGCCGACGAGCTCGCGCGCGTCGAGTCCAACCACGGCGCGCTCGAGCGCCTCATCGAGGAGCTCGAGGGGCAGGGGCGCCGCTCGCGCCAGTTCGCGGCGCACGTCATCGCGATCGTTGCCGACCGCGACCCCGAGCTCTTGAGCGAGTACGTGCCCGATCTTATCGACGCGCTCTACCGCCCCGAGGCGCAGACGCGCTGGGAGATTCTTGACGCGCTCACCCTGCTCGTGCCCCAGGAGGGCGTCAAGCTCGTCGAGGCGCTCGACGGCGCCGAGGCCGCGCTCTTTGACGACGCGTCCTCGACCCTGCGCCTCTCGGCTTTCCGGTTCCTCGCCACGTGGGCGGCGCTCACCGAGAAGGGGTCGGCGCAGGTGTGGCCCATCCTCGACGAGGCCATCCAGTGCTACCACGGCGACCTCGAGTACCGCGACATGCTCGGGTGCGTGTACGTGTTCGCACAAGGCGCGCTTTCGGCCGAGGTGGCCGCCGAGCTCGCCGCGCGCCTCAAGTTCGATGCCGAGGGCGGCAAGGGCACGTACCTGCGCGCCCGCTCCAAGGAGATTCTCGACCTTCTCACCGAGCGCTTCGGCCTCGAGGAGAAGCCCAAGCGCAAGCGCGCGGCAAAGAGCGCCGCGTCCGGCGACGAGGAGTGATACCCATGCATGACGTTGTTCTGATTCCCGGCGACGGGATCGGCCCCGAGATCACGAGCGCGATGCGCCGCGTCGTGGAGGCAACGGGCGTCGGGATCAACTGGAACGTTCAGGAGGCGGGCGCCGGCGTCATCGACGAGTACGGCACGCCGCTGCCCGACCATGTGCTCGAGGCCGTGCGCGCCACCGGCGTTGCGATAAAGGGACCCATCACCACGCCGGTGGGCACGGGCTTCCGCAGCGTGAACGTGGCGCTGCGCCGCGCGTTCGACCTCTACGCCTGCGTGCGCCCCTGCGTCTCGCAGCCCGGCGACGGCTCGCGCTACGAGAACGTCGACCTGGTGATCGTGCGCGAGAACACCGAGGACCTCTACGCCGGCATCGAGTACGACCGCGGCAGCGAGGGCGCTTCCCGCCTGGCCGAGGTCATTGCCGCGAGCGGCCAGGGACCGGTGCGCGAGGACGCCGCCATCTCGATCAAGCCCATCTCGGAGGCGGGCAGCCGCCGTATCGTGACCTACGCGTTTGAGTACGCGCGCGCCAACGGCCGCAAGAAGGTCACGGCGGTGCACAAGGCCAACATCATGAAGGCGACCGACGGCCTGTTTTTGCGCGTTGCGCGCGAGGTTGCCGCGGGCTACCCCGACATCGAGTTCAACGACAAGATCGTCGACGCCACGTGCATGGGGCTCGTCATGAACCCCGCCGACTTTGACGTGCTCGTGCTGCCGAACCTCTACGGCGACATCGTGAGCGACCTCTGCGCCGGCCTCGTGGGCGGTCTCGGCATGGCGCCGGGCGCCAACATCGGCGAGCAGGGCGCCATCTTCGAGGCAACGCACGGCAGCGCGCCCGACATCGCGGGCAAGGACATCGCCAACCCCACGGCTGAGATCCTCTCCGCCGCGATGATGCTCGACCACCTGGGCGAGCACGAGGCCGCGGGCCGCATCCGCGCCGCGGTGCGCGCCACGCTGGCCGCAGGCGAGAAGGTCACGGGCGACGTGCGCCGCGCGCTCACCGGCTCTGCCGAGGGCTGCGTGGGCACCCAGGCGTTTGCCGACGCCGTGATCGAGCATCTGTAGCGCAAGCGCCGAGCCCGCTCGGCCGTCGCTGCGGGGCGGGACGACGAAGGGAGGTCCCAGCGCATGGGGCTCATAGTTAAGAAGGACGAGTTCAGAGACGACGAGGACCTCGACGTCGAGATCATCGAGCGCACCGACGTGCCCGACGATCTGCCGAGCTCCCCGGTCGAGCTTATCGGCCGTTCGCACGACCCGGCTGCCGAGGAGGCCGCTGCCGCCGAGGCGGCGCTCGAGGAGGAGGCGCGCCTCAACCGCGAGACCGTGGAGCGGATCGGCGGCCACGCAAGGCAGATTGACGACGCTGCCGCCGACGACGAGGTCGCTACCGGCGATGAGGATGCCGATGCGCGCGACGGCGGGGACAAGGGCGGCGACGAGAGGGACGCCCCGCGCGATCGCGGCGACGAGGCGAGGGACGACGAGGAGGAGCCCATGGGCAAGCAGGTTGAGACGGATGGCGGCACCGGCGGTTCGGGCAACGGCGGCGTGCGCCTGCCCATCGTGATCGCCGCGGTGCTTATCGCCGCGGTCGTGTGCGCCGTCGGCGGCTACTTCGTGGGCAACGGCGGGTTCGGCGGCGCCATGGGCGGAACGGTGAGCGAGAACCTCACCGAGGACCAGCTCGACCAGGCGGTCGGTTCCTACACCTACAACGGCGCCAAGCACGACATCACCGCGCGCGAGGCCATCGAGGCCCAGTACAGCCTCGACGCCGTGAAGACCGACGACGACACCTATCCGGCGCCTTCGGCCGACACGGTGCTCGCCTACGCCCGCAACCAGATCCTGCTCGCCGAGGCGGAGTCGCGCGGCATCGAGGTCTCGGAGGACGAGATGTCCGACTACGCCGAAGAGATGCTCAAGACCTCCGACTACGAGAGCATCGCCGATCAGTACCAGGTGACGGTCGACCAGGCCAAGCAGATCGTGCGCGAGAACGCGCTCGTGCAGAAGCTCTACGACCAGATCGTTCCCGACATGCCGGAGGTGCCCGAGGCGCCTGAGGAGCCCGAGGAGAGCGCCGAGGACGAGCCGACCAAGGCCTACGCCGACTACATCATCAAGCTCGCCGGCGACGAGTGGGACGCCGAAGCGGGCACGTGGGCGAGCGAGGGCGGCCCGTACCAGCAGGCCCTGGCCGGCGAGGACTTCTCGGCCGACGGCGCTACCTACGAGCAGGCGCAGATGGCCTACTACGTTGCCTATCAGGACTACAGCACCGCCGCGTCCGAGGGCCAGCAGACATGGCTCGACTTTGCGAACGGCCTGTACGCCAACGCGAGCGTCTCGATCCGCGGGCTCTTTGCGTAACGCCGCTGCCGCATCATCACGGCGCGTCCTTCGGGGCGCGCCTTTTTTGTCTGCCGGCCTGAGCGAGGCTACCCGGCAGACGAGGGGAGGCCAGATCATGAAGGAGCACGTTCTTGTCAGCGCGTGCCTTTTGGGCGAGAAGTGCCGCTTTGACGGCGCGTCGCGGCCGAGCGAGGCGGTGAGGCGCCTGGCCGCGCGCCTTGGCGGATGCGTGGTGCCCGTGTGCCCTGAGACGGCGGGAGGCCTTGCGCGCCCGCGTCCGCCCGCCGAGCGCCGCGGCGCGCGCGTGGTCGCCGCCGACGGGGCCGACGTTACCGGAGCGTTTGCCGCCGGTGCCCGCAAAACGCTCGATCGTG
>CASEEV010000031.1 GCA_949287065.1 uncultured Collinsella sp. | reverse complement strand
GCGGCCGGAGCGGGAGCGGCGGCCGGAGCCGGGGCGGGTGCGGGTGCCGCAGGGGCCGGAGCCGGAGCAGGAGCGGCCACGGCGTCGGCAGCGGTGGGCTGCGGGGCGCCGATCTCCTCCATCTCCACACGGTACTGCGTGCCGTCGAGCGAGATCTTGAATTTGCGAAGCATTTCTTCTCCTCAACAGTAGTGCTGCTGCTTGCTACCTAACATGCAAAGCGCGCGAACGCGCTGCCTTCCAAAAGGGCAAAAGACGGTCGCGCCGCCTCATTTGCCGAACCGCATCTCAGTCGGTTCCCGCCATCATCTTGGCGAGGTCGTCGTCTGCCGCGTCTGCGGGTGTGGCGTCGGAACGTGCCCCGGGCACGGGCGCGCGCTTATCGCGCCAAATGCGCCTGACGACAAACGAGCTCTCCTCCCGGTCGCCCGCGCCGATGGCCGTAGCAATGGCCGAGACGCACTGATGCTCCGGATTGGCGAGAAGCACGCGCTTGACCGTGAGATTCGATTCGGGATGGTCGCCTGCCGCGATCGCCGAGGCGATGATGCAGGCAACGCGATGCTCAGACGGATCCACGGGCAGATACGCGGGGACCTCGACCCAGTCGCTCTCGGGGTAACCCGGGGCGATCTCCTTCACAGGCGCCTGAACAAGCGTCTTGGCGGGGGCGCTGCGCCGCGAACGGCCCTGATCGCGCGAGCCGACGATATGGCGCAGCCGCGCGCGCAGCCATGAGCGGACACCCATGGGTAGCTCCTTCCTTATACGGTGGCACCGCGAAACGCGGCGCCGCTGACGGACGGATCACATGCCCGCGCACAGAGATGCCCCTGCGCAGCGAGCACATCATGCAATAGTGTATGGATAATGTCGATTTTGTGAAAGTGCTGAGCGGTGTGCGTCCCGGATATCCGGCGAACGGCACGCCCTGTTCTTGAGAACATAGCTTCGCCGCTCGGTAGCAGCCGAGCTGGGCAGAGGTCGCCCGACGCGTTGGGGAGCGCATCGGTGGTGTTCGGCGCAACATGCTATAGTCGCGGTAAAACGTTTGATTGGCGCTGCGGCGCCGTGAGGAGACCGCTATGACCGACAACCGCGCAAGCCGGGTGACCGTCGTCGACCACCCGCTCGTTCAGCATAAGCTCTCGATCCTGCGCGACAAGCGCACCCCCACCAAGCAGTTCCGCGAGATCGTGCGCGAACTCGCTCTGTTCGAGGGCTACGAGGCGACCCGAGATCTGCCCCTCGAGGACATCCCGGTCGAAACGCCGCTCACCAAGACCACGGGCAAGCGCATCGCCGGCCGCAAGGCGGCAGTGCTGCCCATCCTGCGCGCCGGCCTCGGCATGGTCGAGGGCATGCTCGAGCTCATGCCCGCCGCGCGCGTGGGCCACATCGGCATGTATCGCGACGAGACGACCCACAAGCCTCACGAGTACTACTGCAAGGTGCCCGCCGACATCGACCAGCGCACGTGCCTGGTCGTGGACCCCATGCTCGCCACGGGCGGATCGGCCACCGCCGCCATCGAGTACCTCCGCGCCCGCGGCGCGCGCGACATTCGCCTCATCGTGATCATCGCCGCCCCCGAGGGCATCGACGCCGTGCTCGACGCCGACGCGGACGTGCGCATCTTTACCTGCTCGATCGACGAGCGGCTTAACGAGGACGCCTACATCCTGCCCGGCCTGGGCGACGCGGGCGACCGCATCTTCGGAACCAAGTAGCCCCGCGCAACGCCCAGGAGGTCACCATGGCACTCGACAAGGTCAAAGCCTATTTTGCGCAGTGCGGCATTGCCGACCGCGTTCTCGAGTTCGAAACGTCAAGCGCAACGGTGGAGCTCGCCGCAAAGGCGGTCGGCTGCGAGCCCGAGCGCATTGCCAAGACGCTCTCGTTTTACGTAGACGACCGCGTTGCCCTCGTTGTTGCCACCGGCGACGCCCGCATCGACAACCCCAAGTACAAGGCCCAGTTCCACGGCAAGGCCAAGATGCTCAAAGCCGATGACGCCGAGAAGCTCATCGGCCACGCCGTCGGAGGCGTGTGCCCCTTCGCCGTCAACGACGGGTGCGACGTCTACCTCGACGCCTCGCTCAAGCGCTTCGACATGGTCTACCCCGCCTGTGGAAGCTCCAACAGCGCCATCGGCCTTACGCTCGAGGAACTCGAGCGCTATGCCAAACCTGTCGCCTGGATCGACGTCTGCAAGCTGCCTCAGGCCTAAGCGCGCTTCACTAACTTCTGTCAATCCGCATCCCGCCACCAAAACGGAGCGAGGGGACCCGAAGGTCCCCTCGCTCCGTCAGATTACCTGCTCGGTACGGCCCGGCAATGCGCCCGCAGCCAAGCCCTTACGCCATGAGCTTGCAGATGTTCTGGGCAAACGCCACCGGGTCGGCAACGGCAACGCCTTCCATAAGAAGCGCCTGGTCGTAGAGAAGCTCGGTGTAGAGCTTGAGCTTGTCCTGGTCGTTTTCCTCGTTGGCTGCCTGCAGCTTGGAGAACACCGGGTGCTGGGCGTTGAGCTCGAGCACGCGCTGGCTCTTGACGTCCTCGGGCATGGGGCCAGCGTTGAGGATCTTCTCCATCTCGAGCGAGACAGGGCCCTCGGCGGTCACGCAGGCGGGCGCGTCGGTTGCCGTCGTCAGGCGCGAGGACACGGTGACCTTGGTCACCACGCCGTCGCCGAGCGCGTCCTTCATGGCGCTGAACAGGCCCTCGTTGGCCTTCGCGGCGTCCTCGGCAGCCTTCTTCTCGTCCTCGGAGGCAAGGTCGAGGTCGCCCGACGCGACGTTCTTGAGCTCGAGGCGCTTGGTCTCGGGCTCCGTAGCCTCGGCATCGCCCTCGGCGGCCTCTGCCGCCGGCGTGTACGCAAAGTCGCGCATGGCCTGGAAGCAGAACTCGTCAACGTCTTGCGTGCAGAGCAGCACGTCGTAGCCCTTGGCGAGAACCGCCGTGACGACGGGCATCTTGAACAGGCGGTCGCGATCGTCGCCGCAGGCAAAGTACACGGCCTTCTGTCCCTCGGGCATCTGGGCGGCGTACTCCTCGAGCGTCACCATCTTCTGCTCGCGCGCGCTCCAGAAGAGCAAGAGGCCTGCGAGCTCGTCTTTCTTCATGCCGTAGCTCTGGTAGATGCCGTACTTGAGGCCGCGTCCGAAGTTCTCGAAGAACGTCTCGTACGCCTCGCGGTCGTCGTCGCGCATATGCTCGAGCTCGGAGGTGATCTTCTTCTCGATGCGCTTGGCCATGGCCTGGAGCTGGCGGGTCTGCTGCAAGGTCTCGCGGCTGATGTTCAGGTGCACGTCGGCCGAGTCAACGACGCCGCGCACGAAGTTGTAGTAGTCGGGCAGAAGGTCGGCGCACTTCTCCATGATGAGGACGTTGGAGCTGTAGAGCTCGAGCCCCTTCTCGTAATCGCGGCTGTAGAGGTCGAACGGCGCCTTGCCGGGAACGAAGAGCAGCGCGTCGTACTCGAGCGCGCCCTCGGCATGCAGGCTGAACGTGCGCGCCGGATCGGTGTAGTCGTGGAAGGTGGCGTGGTAGAACTCGTTGTACTCGTCTTGGCTGACCTCGGACGCCTTCTTCTTCCAGATCGGCGTCATGGAGTTGAGCGTCTCGAGCTCCTCGTAGCTCTCGTACTCGGGCGTGTAGTCGTCGCCGGCGTCCTCGGGCTTGGGCTTGGGGCGGCTCTTCGTAACCATCATCTGAATCGGATAGCGCACGTAGTTGCTGTAGCGCTTGACCAGGTCCGTGAGCCCCCACTCCGAGAGGAACTCGTCGTAGCTGGCCTCGTCGGTATTGTCTTTGAGCTCGAGAATGACGTCGGTGCCGTTCTCGGCGCGGAAGCCCTCCTCGCCCGGGGCGATCGTCGTGATCTCGTAGCCCTCGATGCCGTCGGAGGTCCAGCGAACGGTCTCGGCCGCGTCGATGGAGCGCGTGACGACCGTGACCTGCTTGGCCACCATGAACGCGGAGTAGAAGCCCACGCCGAAGCGGCCGATGATGTCGACTGCGTCGCCCTGCGCCTCGGCGTTGGCCTCCTTGAACTCCTCGGAGCCGGAATGCGCGATGGTGCCGAGGTTCTTCTCGACCTCGTCGGGCGTCATGCCGATGCCGTTGTCGGAGACCGTGAGGGTGCGGGCGTCTTTGTCGTACGCCAAGCGGATGGCCAGCGCGTCCTGGTCAACGTGCAGCGAGCTGTCGGTCAGGCTCTTGAAGTGGAGCTTGTCGATGGCGTCCGAAGCGTTGGAGACAAGCTCGCGCAAAAAGATCTCGCGGTTGGTGTAGATGGAGTTGATCATAAGGTCGAGCAGCTTTTTGCTCTCGGTTTTGAACTTGCGCATGGCGCTTCCCTTCTGACGAGCTGCAAAAAACCGCCCGGCCCCGCTAAGGAGCCGAGCGGTTCGCTTGCGTTGAACGCTCTGTATGCTACCCTCAAATACCGCTCATATAACCTAAGCGCACAAGACTTAGATTATCTTCATCTTGGCGTATGGCGCTGCAGCACAGCGAGAAAGAAACGCTATGCCTCGGCAGCGGCGAGCGTACCGGTCTCGTCGATCTCGGTCAGCATGTCGACGCGGCGCTGGTGGCGGCCGCCCTCGTACTCGGCGTCGAGCCACTCGTCGACGATCATCTTGGCGAGCTCGGAGCCCACGACGCGGGCGCCGAACGCGATGATGTTGGTGTTGTTGTGCATGCGGCTGAGCTTGGCGGTGTAGGGCTCGGAGCACACGCAGGCGCGCACGCCGGTGACCTTGTTGGCGGCAAGACTGATGCCCACGCCCGTGCCGCAGATGAGAACGCCGAGGTCAACCTCGCCCGACGCCACCGCGCGCCCGACCCGGTAGCCGGCAACGGGGTAGTCAAAGCTCTCGGAGCTGTCGGTGCCAAAGTTCACAACCTCAAAGCCGCGCCCCTCAAGGTGCTCCTTGATGATGTTCTTCATCTCAACGGCGGCGTGGTCGTTTCCGATGCCGATCTTCATGGGTCCCTCTTCCTCTTCGTCCGGCGCACTCGCGCCCCTTGCCTGCCTATAGTACCGATTCGAGCGCTAAACCGCCTCGTCGTCGGTCGCGTCGATGAGCTTCTCCATCCAGATATGGGGCTGCCCTTCGTCCTCGTAATCCACCTCGGCGATTCTGCGATACCCCTGCTTGCCGTACAGCGACTCGATGTACTCCTGGGCGTGCAGGCGAATGGTGTCGGCGCCCATCTCGCGCGCCACGTCCTCGGCGGCGCAGATGAGCTCGGTCGCGTACCCCCGCCCGCGGTACTCGGGCAGCACGGCAACGCGGCCGAGGACAAAGTCGGGCGACCCCGGCTCGCGCGCGTACACGCGGGCGCACCCCACGAGCTCGCCCTCGCCCGAGTAGATCGTCAGATGGGTCGCCCGGTCGTCGATGTCGTCGAACTCGTCTTTGTAGCCCTGCTCGTCCATAAAGACGCGCTCGCGAACTTCGTAGGCATCGTCTTCGCAGTTGAGACGAATCTCGAACTCCATGGATCAATCCTCCAGGTAATGCATCTTGTTGGAGGGGAAGCCGATCAGCACGCAGAAGCCCTCCCCTGCCCGGGACCGAGCGGCAACGCTCAGCCCCATCTTGTCACACAACCGCCTCACAAGATAGAGCCCAATGCCGGTGGACTGCTTGGCGGATCGGGCGGAGCGTCCGTTGCTGCCGGTAAAGCCCTTCTCGAACACGCGCGGCAAGTCGGCCTCCGAAACGCCGCAGCCGTTGTCGCGCACCGCGAGCACCACGCGCTCGTCGGCGCTTCCCGCGCCCTCGATGCTCCCCTCGAACGCGAGCGCAGCGCCCCGCTCGCGCGCGTACTTCACAGCGTTCTGGATCAGCTGTCCCAAGATGAAGACGACCCACTTGTCGTCGGCAAACACCGGTCGGTCAAGGCCCTTAAGCGACACCGCCACGTGCGCGCCGATAAGCGACCTGCTGTTCTCGCGCACGGCGCGGGTCACGAGGTCGCGAAGCTCGTGCGTCCTGATGAGGTAGTCCTTCTCCACGGCCTCCGAGCGCGCGTAGAAGAGCGCCTGCTCGATGTAACCCTCGATGCGCGAGAGCTCCTCGTCGAGCGCGTCGAGGCGCCCGGCGCTCATGCCTCCTCCGTCGGCGAGGTTCTCCACCATGAGATGGGCGGCGGCGAGCGGCGACTTTGCCTCGTGCACCCAGGTCTCGATGTAGTCGCGGTAGTCTTCGGCCTGCCGACGATAGGCGGCCACCTCGTCGTTGGCGGTTTTGGACACGGCGGCGAGCGCGTCGTAGGCGATGCGCCCCTCGGGAAACTCGGGGCGCTCGATCAACTCGGAGGCAAAGCGCGGCTTATCGAGCCGCTGCGAAAGGTCGGCGAGACCCGCAAAGAACGCGCGCTTGCGCGCATAGCCGAGAGCTGCGGCGAGCATCGTCGCAAGGGCGAAGAGCGCGCAGACAAGCGCGATTACCGAGGAAGCGCATCCGGCAACGGTGAGCACGAGGGCCGAAACCGCGCACGCAGCCGCCGCGCAAACAAACACGTGCGCCTCGCCGCGCAGGTAGTCCCATGCGCGCATGCTACGCCCCTACGGAATAGCCGCGGCCGCGGTGGGTCGTGAGGAAGTTCGTCACGCCGATCTTCTCGAGCGAACGGCGCAGGCGGTTGACGTTGACCGTGAGCGTGTTGTCATCGACAAAGGCATCGGAGTCCCACAGGTCGCGCATGAGCGCTTCGCGCGAGACGATGGTGCCTGCACGGCTCATGAGCAGGCTCAGGATGCGCAGCTCGTTCTTGGTGAGCTCGACCGCGCCGCCCGCGGCGCGAACCTCCGAGCGCGCAAGATCGAGCGACACGCCGCCGTACTCGAGCACCGAGCTCTCGCCGGAGCGGCCCCGGCGGCGCAAAAGGGCGCCGATGCGCGCCACGAGCACCCGCGCCCGATAGGGCTTGGCCACAAAGTCGTCTGCCCCCATGGTCATGCTCATGACCTCGTCGATCTCGGTGGTTCGCGAGGTGAGCACGATGATGGGCACGTCGGAACGCTGCCTGATCTCGCGGCACACGAGCTGGCCGTCGGCCACCGGCAGGGTCAGGTCGAGAAGGACCACGTCGGGAGCCGCTTTGAGCACGTCGTCGGCAACGTGATCGAACGAGTCGCACCACGCGACCTCGAAGCCGTTGCGCCGCAGCACCTCGGCGAGCTCGCCCCTGATCGGCTCGTCGTCTTCGACGATGTACACCAGCGGGCGCATGTCCCCGCGTTCCATAAGCCCCTCCTCGCCGTGCCCGCAGCGCACCGCCCGTCTTGCCAGAACGCTAGTGCTGGGCCCTTGCGCGCTCACACAGGGTGTTATACCCCCGGGCGAGAAACTCTGCCACCTCGCCCGCGCGCCCGCTCGCAGGCACGACCCCGTGCTCATCGGAGAGCAAGAAGAGCTCGGGGGCCGCGCTCGGACCGCAGCACGGGCAGCCCGCCGCCTCCTGGACAACCGCGTCGACCGACCCGGCAAAGCGCACCTCAAGGCCGCGCGTCCGCGCGAGCTGCACCGCCAGATCGGCAGCGCCGCACAGCGCATCTGCGGCAGACGCGCCGACCGTAAGCACGCCGGACGCCGCACGGGCGAGAAGCTCGGGCGCAACGCCGGTGAGCTCCGCCTCGCGCGCCGCGCCCTCCGCGCGCCGCACGAGCGCCGCGGGAGCATCGTCGGCGAGCGGCGCATAGGGTCCCACGGTCATGGCAGCGCGCCCCGCCTCGTCGATAAGAAGCATGAGCACGCCGTCAGGGTCGACCGGCGCCGACGTGTCCTCGGCAAGCGACCACTCGATATGCTGCTTGGCCCATGAGAGCAGGCCGGAAGACACCGGCTCCCCGTGCACGCGGCGGCGCGCGAGCGCGCGTACGTGACGATTGAGAAGCGGCACGCGGCGCCCCGCCATACGCCAGCGGCACACAAGGGCGAGCGCGCCTGTGTCGGGGGCCTCAGTCAGCGAGTGGGCCTCCGACAGGTCCTTCTCGCCGAGCTCGTCGCGTTTGTCCATAGGCTCGTCCTCCCCGCCGCCAACCGCCCTCGCGCAGATCCCGGGAGGCGTGTCGGCGCTTAATCCGCAAGATCCAACGTGTACAGATAATACGCGCTGCACATGAACTTGCGAAGATGGCGCGGCGTCTTGAGCGCAGCGGCGCGCGCCAGCCCGCGCTCCTCGTAAAACGACCAGTTGCACGACGTGTCGGTAAAGAGGTACGCGGCCGAGCCGCCTTCGGAGCGCAGGTACGACGCGGCGGCATCGAGCAAAAGCGTGCCGATGCCGAGGCCGCGCGCCTTGCTGCCCACGGCGAGCAGCACGACCTCGTCGCGATCGGAAACGCCGCCCTTCTCGAGCAGCTCGGCGTTGATGCGATCCTCCTCGCGCGCGTAGCGGTAGAGCTTCTCGACCGCCTTGGGGTCTTTGGCAGCGACCTTGGCCATGAGCTCGGCCTCGCGGCTCGCCCAGCGCAAGCGGTCCGCCTCGGCAGCACGGCCGGAACGCGCGAGCACAATGCCCGCGACCACGTTCTGCTCTTCGGAGGTGTTGATAACCGCCACCTGCGAGAACGTCGAGCGCGCGAGGCAACGCGCGAGATCCGCCCCCGCCGTGAGACGAGCGACCTCCTGAGATGCGCCCTCGCTGTGCCATGCCGCGCGGACGATGTCGGCAACGGCGTCAAAGTCCGCCTCTTCGAACGGGCGGTACAACGCTCGGAAAACCATGGGCGCTCCTTTCATACACACCTGTTCTAACACGGGGCGCGGACGCCAATATGGAGCGGCCGTGTGCTTCGATCCCTGCGCGGTTTCTCCGCAAACGGCCAAAGCCGCGGGCTTTGCGCCACGGCAGTTTCGCTGCGCGCGCCCACGGCACGCCTCCGGGCGCATGCGCTATAGTAAGATGCAATTCCGCCGTTCTGCCTCGCATACGTTTGCGCAGCTAGAACGCAGGCATGCGCAGGGATTGGCGCGGCGGGCAAGGAAGCCGAACGAGGTTCGGCGCGAGCTTTGGGAGGGGCCTATGGCAGAAAATCCAACGATTCGTCGGGCACTGATCTCGGTGACCGACAAGAGCGGCGTTGCGGAGTTCGCCCGCGCGCTTGAAGACGAGTTCGGCGTCGAGGTCATCTCGACGGGCGGCACGGCACGCGCGCTCGAAGACGCCGGCGTCACCGTTCGCGCCATCGACGACTTCACCGGTTTCCCCGAGATGATGGACGGCCGCGTCAAGACGCTGCACCCCAAGGTCCACGGCGCGCTTCTCGCCCGCCGCGACTCCGAGAAGCACATGGCCGAGGTCGCCGAGCACGGCATCGAGCTGATCGACCTCGTCGTGGTGAACCTCTACGAGTTTGAGAAGACCGTGGCCAAGCCCGACGTCACCTTTGCCGACGCCATCGAGCACATCGACATCGGCGGCCCCTCCATGCTGCGCTCCGCCGCCAAGAACGCCGCCGCGGTCACCGTGGTCGTCGACCCGGCGGACTACGACGTGGTTCTCGCCGAGATGCGCGAGAACGGCGGCGCGACCACGCTCGCCACTCGCCGCAAGCTCCAGCGCAAGGTCTATGCCACCACCGCGGCCTACGACACCGCCATTGCCACGTGGCTGGCGGCGCAGCCGCTCCCCGGCGAAGAGGCCGCGCAGGCCGAGGCGCTCCCCGCCTCCATGGGCATCGAGCTCGAGAAGGTCGAGGACCTGCGCTACGGCGAGAACCCGCAGCAGTCCGCCGCGGTCTACCGCTTCTCGGACGCCTTTGCCGCGCGCGGTTCCTCCGCGTTCCCACTCGTGGGCGCCGAGCAGCTCAACGGCAAGCCGCTCTCGTACAACAACTACCTCGACGGCGACGCCGCCTGGAACCTCGTGCGCGAGTTCGACCAGCCCGCGATCGTCATCCTGAAGCACCAGAACCCCTGCGGATCCGCCATTGCCGACGACATTGTCTCCGCTTACGACCGCGCGTTCTCGTGCGATCCCAAGAGCGCCTTCGGCGGCATCATCGCGGCCAACCGCGAGGTCACGCTGCCGCTCGTGGAGCACATCAACGAGAACAAGCAGTTCGTCGAGGTGCTCATCGCCCCGTCGTACGCCCCCGACGCCCTCGAGCTCCTGCAGCAGAAGAAGAACCTGCGCGTGCTCGCCACGGGCGGCGTAGGCGTCCACGCTCAGGTCGAGGTCCGCTCCATCGACGGCGGCATGCTCGTGCAGGGCGTCGACGAGGTCAGCGAGGATCCCGCGACCTTTACCTGCCCCACCGACCGCAAGCCCACCGACGACGAGATGGCCGAGATGCTCTTCGCATGGCGCGTCTGCAAGGGCGTCAAGTCCAACGCCATCCTCATCTCGAAAGACAAGATGGGCATCGGCATGGGTCCCGGCCAGCCCAACCGCGTTGACTCCGCGCTTCTCGCCTGCCAGCGCGCCGACGACTTCTGCGAGCGCGAGGGCCTCGAGAAGGGCGGCTATGCCTGCGCTTCCGACGCGTTCTTCCCGTTCCGCGACAACGTCGACACGCTTGCCGCGCACGGCGTGACCTGCATCATTCAGCCCGGCGGCTCGATCCGCGACGACGAGTCCATCGAGGCGTGCAACGAGCACGGCATCGCCATGGTCTTCACCGGGGCGCGCCACTTCCGCCACTAGAGTGCAGTTACACGCCCGTATGCGCAGGGCCCCGAACCTCGCTCGAGGTTCGGGGCCCTGTTCTTCTCGTGGCAACGACGTCGTACTGCGCGCTCAGGCAGCAAGCGCAGCCACCTCCGCGCTCAGAGAGGCTCCTCGCTACGACAGTTTTGCGCGGTACGCATTGGGCAGCTGCCCGCCGTTGGCGTCAAAGCGCGGAACGGTCTCCACCACGCCTTCGCGCTTAAGGCGCGTGATGGCGCGGTCGAGCGTCTTGACGTCGCAGCCGAGCGCCTCGGCGAGCGCGCGCTTAGAGAAGCACGAGCTCCCGTGCTGCTCAGTATCGCGCGCGATGAACTCGAGCACCCGCTCGTGCACAAACGCATGCCGATGCCCCTTGCGCGTGCTTACGCCCTCGAGAGAAAGGACCGCGCCATCGTAGGTCGTCGCCTGTGCCATAGGGCATCCTCCCGTCCTGCAACGCCGGCCCCCGGCGTCCATAAAAGTAGACCTTTTTAGACCGCCTCTTTTGAGCGGTCTCTTCCGCGTTAAGACATCTCTTCCACATCGTTTCCGCAGTTGGCGGAAACCAAGAATGTCCCTCCCCGTCCACTTTTCATCATACTCCCGCGCCGACATTAAGGTCTACATTTATTGCCGAAAAAGATCATATAGCCATATTATTTGCCGTCGCTATCACGCACGGCGGCATATTGCAGGCGCCATGAACCTTAGAACCGAGCGCTTTCTGCGTCCAGCTGTCTCCAAACCGCAGCGGTACGACTCCGCCGCCGGGCAACGAGACGCAAAACAAGCCGCGCGGCAGCTCACCGCGATGCAAAAAGCCCCTGCGCCCACCAACAGGCACAAGGGCAGAACCTCTCAACGATAGAACGGGGAGCGGGCCTAAAACTCGCCGACGCGCCGCACCTCGGGCTCGAGCTCGACGCCGAACTGCCGCTTGACCTCGGCGCGCACGTGCTCGATAAGCTCGTTGACCTCGGCCGCCGTAGCACCGCCGGTGTTGACCACAAAGCCGCAGTGCTTCTCGGAGACCTGCGCCGCCCCGACGCGCGCGCCACGGAGCCCCGCGTCCATAACGAGCTTGCCGGCAAAGTAGCCCTCCGGCCGCTTGAACGTAGAACCCGCGCTCGCCATTTCGAGCGGCTGCTTCTCCTCGCGGCGGCTCTGGTAGTCGTCCATGGCAGCTCGCACCGTGGCGGCATCGGACACCTCGAGCGCAAACGTGGCCTCGAGGACCACGAGCCCGTCGGAGGCGACCCGGCTCTTGCGGTACCCCATGCCGAGCTCCTCGACCGAGAAGCGCCTGACCGTGCCCGCGGCCCCGTCTTTGCCGGGAACGTACGCACGCACCGACTGGAGCACCGCAGCGGTCTCGGAACCGTACGCGCCCGCGTTCATAAAGCAGGCGCCGCCCACGCTGCTGGGAATGCCCCAGAGCGGCTCGAACCCGGCAAGGCCGGCGTCGGCGGCAACGAGCGCCACGTCGCGCAGGTGCGCGCCCGCCTCGGCCGTCATACGACCCGTCGGCAGCGGAACCCCAAGCTCGCCCTGCTCGTTCTTCTCGGCCGGGCCGTACTCAACGCTCACGCGCGCAAAACGGCTGCCAAACAGAAGCACCACGCCGCGCATGCCCTTGTCGCCCACGAGAAGGTCGGAGCCGTTGCCCATGACAAAGCACGGCACGCCGTGCGCCGCGCAGTAATCGAGAACCGCCACGGCCTCGTCGGCCGAAGCAGGCTCCACGAGCACGTCCGCAGGGCCGCCGATCTCGAACGTGGTGTGGCGGGCCATGGGCTCGCTCACGTGCACGCCCTCGGGGCCGGCGATGTTCTCGAGCTCGCGCGCGAGCTCCGCTGCAGAAAACGTCTGTGCCATGTCATCAGCTCCTTGCTTCATGTCTTGGGCCCCATTGTACCGCAGGCCCCTGTTGCCCCCGCACGGACCGGCACGCCTCCACAGAGGGCTGACCGCCGCGCCGGACGGCTTGAGGCACTTCTCGACGCGCGGCGCGGGCACCCGCCCGTTGCGCCGCATACGGCGCGAGGCGCTTTCACCTGCCGGAAACTTTGCAGGCTTCTGTTGACAGAATACCGGCGCGTCCTATGATTAGGGGCGTTTCGAGGCGGGGTGAAATTCCCCACCGGCGGTGACGACGGCGCGCAGACAGCGCCCGGTCGAAGCCCGCAAACCGCGCAAGCGGCCGACCCGGTGAGACTCCGGGGCCGACGGTTAGAGTCCGGAGAGGAGAAACGGAGACTCCCATGAATGCTACCCGTAATCGCAAAATCGCCCTGACCGCGCTTTTTACCGCGGCCTCGCTTGTGGTGAGCTTTGTTCAGATCCCGATCTTCCCGGCGGCACCGTGGCTCAAGTTCGATCCTTCCGGTCTGGTCTGCCTGCTCGCCGCGCTCTGCTTCGGGCCTAAGCTCGGCACTGCCGTCGCCATCATCTCGTGGCTGCCGCGCATCTTCTGGGATCCGTGGGGCATGGTCATGGGCATGCTGTCCACCTGCGCGATCATCATTCCGGCGAGCATCATCGCCGGCTCCGGCAAGAAGGATTCCGACTTCTCGTACGCACGTGCGCTTGTCGGCATGATCGTCGGCGCCGTGGTCTCGGTCGCGGCAACCTGCGCCATGAACATCGTCATCACGCCGCTGTACACCGCGGTCTCCACCGCCGACGTTATCGCCATGATCGTTCCGATCCTTTTGCCGTTCAACGCCCTCAAGATGCTCATCACCGTTGTAGCCGGCGCGGTTCTCGTGCGCCCGGTCCAGGCGCTTGTCGGAGCCGTTGATGCCGCGTAAGTCGCAGGCAGCGCCCTCTGCCGGGCAGGCAGCGCCAGACGAGGATCAAGTGGCGCGGGGCATCGACCAAACCGGCGCCGCAGGCACAACCGGCTTTTCCGACGGGCACCGCATGCAGGCGGCGCCCGTCGCCGTATTCGACCGTGTCTCGGTCACCTACCCCGATGGCACCGAAGCGCTGCGCGGCGTCGCCGCAGCGATCGAGGCGGGCTCCTACGTGTGCGTTATCGGCGGCAACGGATCGGGCAAGTCAACGTTTGCCCAGCTATTTAACGCGCTTATCGTGCCCACCGAGGGCACGGCGCGCATCTTCGGCATCGACACCGCAGACGAGGGCCGCCTGCTCGACATCCGCAGCCGCGCGGCGATGGTGTTCCAGCATCCCGAGGACCAAATGGTCACGAGCATCGTGGCCGACGACATCGCCTTTGGGCCCGAGAACCTCGCCCTCCCCCAGCCCGAGATAGCGCGCCGTGTCGAAGAGTCGCTCCGCACGGTCGGCCTGAGCGAGCTGGCGCAAGCGGACCCCGCCGATCTTTCGGGCGGGCAGAAGCAGCGCGTGGCCATTGCCGGCGCGTTTGCGCTGCGCCCCGACCTGCTCGTTCTCGATGAGCCCGCCGCCATGCTCGACGTGCGCGGGCGTCGCGGCATCCGCCGTGTGTGCCGCGAGCTCAACGAGCTCGGCATCACCATCGTCCACGTCACCCATTTCATGGACGACGTGCTCGAGGCCGACCGTGTGCTCGTGCTCAGCCAGGGCAGGCTCGTGCTCGACGGAGCGCCGGCCGAGGTCTTCTCGCACGAGCATGAGGTACGGGAGCTCAACCTCGACCTCCCGCTCTCGCTCCAGCTATGCGAGGCGCTCGAGAAGCGCGGACTGGCGGTCCCCCACCTCGCGGACGACGACCAGCTCGCCCAGGCGCTCGCAACCGATGCGCCCCGTGCCCTCACCGCACCCGCACCGAAGCCGCTCGATCGCGAAGCCGCGCCTGCCAAGACGGTCCCGCAGGCATCTCTCGACGCACAGCCGGTCATCGAGTTCGAGAACGTCTCGTTCAGCTACGCCGCGCCCGTTGCCAAGCGCCGCCGCGGGCTGCTTGCTCGTCTGCGCCGCAAACGCGCTCCGCAAGCCCCCTTACCATCCGGGCCCTGGGCCCTGCGCAAGGTGTCGTTCTCGCTGAGGCCGGGGACCTTAACGGCGCTCATCGGCCACACAGGCGCGGGCAAGTCCACCGTCATCGAGCTCGCATGCGCGCTCAAGATGCCCACGGACGGCACAGTGCGCGTAGGCGGCATTCTCACGACCGACCCCGAGCGGCGCCGCGAGCTGCGCCGCGCCATTGGCTATGTTTCGCAGAGCCCCGAACGGCAGCTCTTTGCCGAGACGGTCTTCGACGACGTGGCCTTTGGCCCGCGTAACCTTCACCTCGGCGAAGCCGAAGTGGAGCAGCGCGTACGAGAAGCGCTTGCGACCGTGCGCCTCGACCTCGACACCATCGGCGACCGCTCCCCGTTTGCGTTGTCGGGAGGCCAGCAGCGCGGCGTCGCGCTCGCCGGCGTGCTCGCCCTGCGGCCGCGGATCCTCGTGCTCGACGAGCCCATGGCCGGCCTCGACCCCGCAGGTCGCAAGCGCACAGTCGAGTTGCTCGACCGTCTGCGCAGCCAAGGAACCACGATCCTGCTGGTCACGCACAACATGGACGACGTCGCCTCCCTTGCGGATTCCGTCATCGTGCTCGATCACGGCGCGCTCGCGCTCGAAGGCACTCCCGAGGAGATCTTCTCCCGCGAGGAGGAGCTGCACCGCATCGGCCTTGGCGCGCCGGGCCCGGCGCTTCTCGCGGGCAAGATCTGCGTGGCGGGCCTCGACCTTGCCAGGGCACCGCTCACGCTGCCCGCGCTTGCCGACAGCGTGGCCAGCGCCCTCGCTCTCAAGAAGGAAGGTGGCACCCGTGGCGCTGCGCGTTAGCGTCGGCCAGTACTACTCGGCCGACTCCCCCATCCACGAGCTCGACCCGCGCGCCAAAGTAGCGCTGACGCTCGTTTATATGGTGAGCTGCTTTTTTGTGGCAAACCCCGCCATGCTCGCGCTGAGCGGAGCCTTTGTGTTCGCCGCCATCGCCGCATCGCGCGTACCTGTGCGCCTTCTGCTTCGCTCCGTCCGCACGATCATGTTCTTCCTCGTGTTCACCTCGGTCTTCAACCTGTTCTTCGTGCAAACGGGACAGGTGCTCCTCAGTGCCGGGCCGGTGGCGTTTACCTACGACGGCGTATGGGCGGCGGCGCTCTACACGCTGCGCTTCCTCTTCTTGCTCCTCATGGGCGCGCTGCTCATGTGCACCACCACGCCCATCGCCCTCACCGATGCTGCCGAGGATCTTCTCGCCCCGCTCGCGCGCCTCGGGCTCCCGGTGCACGACGCCGCCCTCATCATGAGCATCGCGCTGCGGTTTGTGCCCACGCTCTCCCGCGAGGCCGAGAACATCGTCGCTGCGCAAACGGCACGCGGCGCGGACCTCGAGAACAAAGGGCCGCTTGCCTATGCGCGCGCCTGCGTTCCGCTTGTTGTTCCGCTTTTTGCGAGCGCGCTGCGCCATGCCGAGAACCTCGGCCGCGCTATGGACGCGCGCTGCTACGTGGGCGGTGCGCAGCGCACCCGCTTCCACGCCATGCGCTTCGTGCCCGCCCGTGACGGCGTTGCCGTAACCGGCGTGCTTCTCTACCTCGTGGGGCTCGCCGCGCTCGGCGTGCTCCTCTAGCAGCAGCGTGCAGCCCCGCATGCGGCACGCCGCCCGTTAGCTCAGGCGCTCCACAAAGAAGTCCGCCATGCTCATAAAGAGCTCTTTGGAAGCCGGGTCGAGCTCAACGGGGGCGAGCAGCGTCTTGGCCTCAGAGGTCAGGCGCAGCGCGTAGTCGCGCGCGTACGCAATCGACCCGGCGCCCTCCATGATCTCGACCGCGCGCGCGAGCACGCCGGAGTCGGTTTCGTGGGCGCGCAGAATGCGCACGAGCTCGTCCGCCTCCCCCTGCGCCGCATGCTCGATCGCATGGACCGCCACCAGGGTTCGCTTGCCCTCCGTGATATCGGAGCGAAAGTCCTTGGGCTTGGCGCCCTTCTCGCCCAGCAGATTGAGCAGATCGTCTTGGATCTGAAAGGCCAAGCCGGTCTTGAGACCAAACGCCCGCAGCGCCTCGATCTGCTCTTCCGTCCCCCCGCCGATGATGGCGCCGCATGCTAGAGGGGTCGCACCGCTGTAGTACGCCGTCTTATGGGTCGCCATGGTCAGGTAGTCGGCCGTGGTCAGGTCAAAGCGATCGTCGCGCACCCAGCCCAGGTCGAGCGCCTGCCCCTCGATGGTGCGCTCGGTCATGGCCGTGAGCTCGGCGAGGACCCTGAGCTTCACGCCGTCTGCAAGCGATACGTCGCGCAGCACGGTGTCGGTCACCCAGATAAGCCCGAGGTCGCCGATGTTGATCGCAGGGCCGGTCTTCTCGATAAGGTACAGACAGGGCTTGCCCCGGCGCAGTTTGCCCTCGTCGGCAATGTCGTCGTGAATCAGCGCCGCCGACTGGAAGTGCTCGATCGCCGCCGCCGCGCTCTTTGCCGACCAGAACTCTCCGCCCACCGCCTGAGCGGCGAGCATGCAGATAAGCGGGCGGTGGCGCTTGCCCGCGTTCTCCGAGAACCCGGCAAAGGGAGCGTACAGGTAACGCTCGATGCCCTTGTCCTGCGTCACGTCCTCAAACAGGCTGGTGAAATACGCGTTGAAGGCCGGGGCCTTCTCGGCGAGAAACTCGGCGAAGAGATTTGCCATGACGTCCCCTTATCCTCGGCAGCATGCTGACGCGATTATCGCACAGCAAACGGGGCCCCGCGAGCGCGTCTTGCTCGCAGGGCCCCGCAGGCTTGCCGTTATCGCACCTGATTAGCTGTTGTAGCCATCAGGGTTGTGGGACTGCCAGTTCCAGGAGTCACGGCACATGTCCTCGATGTTAAACTTGGCCTCCCAGCCCATCTCGTTTTTGGCCTTGGAGCAATCGGCGTAGTTGGCGGTAACGTCGCCGGGGCGGCGCGGGTCAACCACGTAGGGGATCTCGTGGCCGCAGGCCTTGGAGAAAGCCTCGATGATCTCGAGAACCGAGGTTCCCTTGCCGGTGCCGAGGTTGAAGATCTCAACGCCGTCGCGGCCGTTCATCCACGCGAGCGCCGCCACGTGGCCCGTTGCGAGGTCCACCACGTGGATGTAGTCGCGCACGCCGGTGCCGTCGGGCGTGTCGTAGTCGTTGCCAAAGACGTGCACCGCCTCGCGCTTGCCGATGGCGGTCTGCGCGACGTAGGGAACGAGGTTGTTGGGAATGCCCTTGGGGTCCTCGCCCATGAGGCCCGATGGGTGCGCGCCGATGGGGTTGAAGTAGCGCAGCAGCACGACGTTCCACTCAGGGTCGGCCGTGTGGAGGTCGGTGAGGATCTGCTCGATCATCCACTTGGTCCAGCCGTATGGGTTGGTCGCCATCTTCTTGGGGCTCTCCTCGGTGAGCGGCAGGCTGTCCGGGTCGCCGTAGACGGTGGCGGAGCTCGAGAAGATGATGGACTTGCAGCCGTGCTCGCGCATAACGTCCACGAGCGTGAGCGTGTTGCCGATGTTGTTGGAGTAGTACTCGATGGGCTTGGAGACGGACTCGCCCACGGCCTTGTAACCCGCGAAGTGGATCACGCGGTCGGGGTGGTGGGCGTCGAAGATCTTGGAAAGGGCCTCGCGGTCGTTGACGTCGGCCTCGTAGAAGGTCATGCGGGACGCGGCCTCGTCGCCCACGATGGTCCTGATGCGATCGAGCACCTTAACCGACGCGTTGGACAGATCGTCAACGATAACGACCTGGTAACCTCCGTTGAGAAGCTCGACAACGGTGTGGCTGCCAATGAATCCGGCGCCGCCGGTCACGAGCACGCAGGTGTCTTGAGGGGCAAGTTCTTGAGCCATACAGGCCTCCCGAGATCGTAATGCCAGCGTCTCTCCCATGCAGGCAGACGCCGAGCGTGGCAATACGTTCATTCTACCTCAGGGTTTTTGCCCTGAATCACCATCACGCAACATGGCATAGCAAACCACGCATGACGGCAGAACCAGCCCCTCATACTGCGGGACGATCCTTCCAACGGAGGGACCGCGTGCTCTAATCGTTATCGGACCTGCGAAGCCTTGGCCGAACGGCGCCTTAGGACGCCTCACGCACACCATGCGGCGCGAGAAACACGCCGATACGGGTGCCCCGGGCAAAAACAAGCACGATACGAATGCCATGCGCAAAAACCAATACGATACTGGCACTGCCTCTGTTTGAAGACCTTTTAGCGACAACTAGTCTCAATGACTAAACGTTTTATCAGGCGAGAAGAGCACTCATCTCCGGCACCGGGCACCAGTATCGATGCGTTTTTTGCCAGGCGCCCCCGTATTGTCATCTTTTTCGCCCAAGCTACCCGTGTCGGCACCGTTTTTGCCCACGTCAACCGTATCGGCACCGTTTTTGCCCGTCTACCCGCCAAGCCATGCCAGAGGCACAAAAAACGCCCGGGCAACATAGCCCGGGCGCTCATTCTCTATGGCTGGGGCAGAGGGATTCGGCGCGGCATCGCCGCGCCTTCGCTGCGGGCCCTTGCGGGCCCTTGCGCGCTGCGCTGGCAAAGGGCTCTCGCCCTTTGCTCAGCTCCGCGCCCCCAGCGGGGTTCGAATCCCTGCGGCGAGCACAAAAACGCCCGGGCAACATAGCCCGGGCGCTCATTCTCTATGGCTGGGGCAGAGGGATTCGAACCCCCGTAACGGGCACCAAAAACCCGGGTCCTGCCGCTGGACGATGCCCCAGTGGGTTGAGAAGCACGGCTTAGTGTAGCAGAATCGACCCTGCCGTGCGACTAGGCTACATGGCGAGGGACTCGCAGAGGGCGTCGAGGAGGCGGACGGCGAGGGTCTGAGCGTCGCTCAGCATGAAGGTGCCGTTGTAGCGCGTAAGACCGGTCAGCTCGATGCGCACCTGGGCGGGACGGCGCACAGCGGCCATGCAGGCCGTGTGCAGGCGCTGGGCGAGGTTGTCGCACTCAGAGAGCACGATGTTTGCCTGCGGGGCCGCATCCTCGGGAAGCTCGCCGTCGGCAAGCACGAGGACAAGGTCCACATCCTCCGGAACCATCGTGTCGCACAGAACCATGCCGCTCTTATCGGTCGTGGCGCTTGCGATATTCCACATGCGCGACGCGACGTTACGCGCAATGGGATCGTTGCCCACCACGGCAACGCGATTGCGCTCGAGCACGCTCGCGGCACGGGCAAAGCCCGTGTGCGCGCCGGTATGGCTCTCCTTGGGCTTGTCCTCCCACACATGGCGCAGACGGTTGATGTAGCTGTACGTATCCTGGAACGACATGCCGTCGGCAAACAGGCCGACGTTTTCCTGGAACTGCTGCAGCGCAGCCTCGGTGTGCGGACCAAAGTAGCCGTCGTCGTCGCCGCATGCAAAGCCGAGGACGTTGAGGGCCTGCTGAAGCTGGCGCACGTCACGGCCATGGAAGTTGGGCAGGCGCAGGTACAGCGTGCGGTCGCCGAGCTCGTACGACTCGTCCACCAGCGTGCTCCAGCAGCTCATGTCAACATCGTCCGCAGCGGGCAGACCGTGGTCCAGACGAAACGAGCGCACCGCATGGGCAGTCGTCGGTCCAAACTGCTTGCCGGCGATCTCCTGCTCGTCGATCTTGTACGAGAGGCGCGCAAGACGCTGCTGCACGTCCTCGACCGCAGGACCCTGCATACCCTGGCAAATCGGCTCCATAGGGAACCTCCCTAAGAACGGTAAGTTAGACGCCGGCAACGCGGCGCACGTCAAAACAAGCTCAGCATACCCACGCAAGACATGCGCAATACGCCTGTCGGGGCATACCGTTTTTAGTGTAGCAGCAGCATTGCCGCCGATAACCCCCATGAGAGGTTCTCAACAAAACAGGGAGAACTCAGGCGTAACGCAGGCAAAACGACGCCAGAGGCGCAGCGAAGGCGCCCTCGGAGCGAGCGTCGGCATCGCGCCGCACCCACACCGTTCTCGCAAAACAAGCGCCCTACAGCGTCATGTTGGGATCAGCGTCAATAGAGAAGGACGCAAACTCGCCGCGCTCGAACTTGCGTCGAGCCACGACGGCGATCATCGCAGCGTTATCGGTGCAGGCTCCCTGCGGCGGCACGGTGACGCGAATGCCCTGCCGTCCCAGACGACGGCACATAAGGTCGCGCAGATGCTTGTTCGCGGCAACGCCGCCGCCCAGGCAGTACTCGCGCGCACCCGTCTCGCGCAGCGCGTTGAGCGCCTTCTTGTACTGCACGTCAAACACCGCCGCCTCGAACGACGCCGCGATGTCGGGCAGGTGCAGCGGCCTTCCCGCCGCGGTCTCCTGCTCAATGTAAAGCACGACGGCGGTCTTGAGACCCGAGAGAGAAAAACGGTAGTCGCCCTTGCGGTTGAGCGCGCGCGGGAACGCTATGGCTTTGGGATCGCCGGACTCGGCGAGCTTGGAGATGATCGGACCGCCGGGATACCCCAGCCCGAGCGCCTTGGCGACCTTGTCGAAGGCCTCGCCCACCGCGTCGTCGAGCGTCTCACCGAGAACGCGGTAGTCGTCCCATGCCCGCACGTGCACGAGCATGGTATGGCCTCCCGAGACGAGCGTGAAGATGAACGGCGGCTCGAGATCGGGCGTTGCCAGCAGGTTCGCGAACAGGTGCCCCTCGAGATGGTTCACCGCGATGAGCGGCTTGCGCGCGGCAAACGCGTAGCCCTTGGCAAACGCAACGCCCACCACGAGGGCGCCCACGAGCCCCGGCCCCTGCGTAACCGCCACGACCGCCAGGTCGCGCGGAAGCAGCGGCCCCTCGAGGCCAAGAGCGCGCCCTGCCTCCTCGCGCGCCGCGTCAACCACGCCGCAGATCGCCTCGACGTGCTTGCGCGAGGCGATCTCGGGCACCACGCCCCCGAACCGGGCGTGAAAATCGATCTGCGTCGAAACCTGGTTCGCGAGCACCGCGCCGCTCTTGTCGATAACGGCGACCGCGGTCTCATCGCACGAGCTCTCGATGGCAAGGATCAGCTGTCGGTCGAGAAGCTCGGACTCCAGCCGAGAAGAGCGCTCGGGCACCGCCTCGGGCCAGATGCGCGCCTGCGCCACCGGTTCGGGAGAAGCCGCGTCGCTGGGAAGCTTGAGCGGCAGCGGCGCCTGCAGGACAAGCGCGTCGTTGCCGCGGCCGTAATAGCCGCGGCGCAGCCCGATCTGTTCGAACCCGAGCGACTCGTAAAGGGCGCGCGCCGCGCTGTTGCTCTCGGCCACCTCGAGCGATGCCGTGGTGCAGCCGAGCATCTGAGCGTCGTAGCTCACATGCGCGAGCAGCTTGCGCGCAATGCCGGACCGCCGCCTCGCAGGCGCAACCGCAACGTCGAGAACCTGCACGTCGGCGTCGACGACCATACCGCCCGCAAACCCCACGAGCTCGCCTGCGTCATGGGCGACCCACCACGAACGGCCCTCGCCCTCAAACTCGGAAAGGAACATCCCCGGCGTCCACGGCTCGTGGCCCGACCCGGCAAAACAGGCGGCCTCGAGCTGCGCCGCAGCCTCGGCGTCCGCAGGCGCCATGGGGCGGAACTGAAGATGGCGATCAGCAAGCTCGTCGGCCACGCCCGTTACGGCATCCGCCGCAGAGGTCGTGCGCCCGAGGCGCTTGCGCTCGTTTTCCTCGGCGTCCGAAAGGCGCGTGTAGACCGGCAGCACGAGCGCCGGATCGCCCGACCCGTGCGCGGAGCTCCCGGCAGCGCAGAACGCCAGCACAAGCCCCTCGCCCGACGGCCACCACAGGCTCTCGTCAACACGCCTGGCAAGTCCCGCCTCCTCAAACCGGGCCCCGTAGCGCACCAAACCGTCTCCGGTAAGCTGCAGCTCCGCTGCGCATGGCAGCGCCGCCCATTCGTCAACGGCCACCTGCGCCTTGACAACGCGTTCGCGCTCGTACAGACGCTCAACGCCCTCGTCGCCCAAACGGTACAGCGCCGGGTACACCTCGCCGCGCATCGCGTCCGCCGCCACGCCGAGCAGGCCGCGCACGCCGCCCTTCCACGCGGTCCATGCGCTGGCATCAAGCGTAGAGACGCCGTACAGCGGCAGGTTGGCACCGCTCGCCAAGCCCTTTGCCGTGGAGATGCCAATGCGCACGCCGGTGAACGAACCCGGCCCGCGTCCCACGAGCAGTGCGTCAAGGTCGCCGAAAGACTTCCCGGCATCGCAGAGAGCACGCCCGAGCGAGTCGACAAGCTCGACATTTGCCCGGCGACGGCATCGGTGATCCGTCGCGGCAATCACGCGGCCCGTAAGGCCGGTCTCTAAAGAAGCCACCTCGGCCACCGCGCATGCAAGCATGTCGGTCGAGGTGTCCATCGCGGCAACAAGACGCATGCGTTTCTCCTCCATCATCGAAACGCCTCCTATGAGTTGGGTTCGGGGCAGCCGCATCGGCGGGCGCGCCGCGCTTAGACAAGCGCGCCTATGTGAGCGCGGCGTCTATGGCCCGGGCAAGCTCCTCGGCACGGGCGCCGTGCGGCTCGAGCCTGATCGAGCGCTCCTCGGCAAGGGCGCGGTCAGCCGCCGCGCCGTCGTCGCGAGCAATCACGATGCCGAGAAACTCCTCCGTCAGCTCGTCCTGGAACTGCTCGCCCCATTCGAGCACGCACACGCCCTCGTAGCCGAGCACATCGTAGATTCCCGTGTCCTCGAGCTCGTAGGCGTGCTCGAGGCGGTAGAGATCAAAATGGAACAGGGGGATTCGGCCGCCGTCGTGCACCGCCATGAGCGCAAACGTCGGACTCGTCACCTCGCGCCCGTCGCCCAGCCCCGAAGAGAGCCCCTTGGTAAAATGCGTCTTGCCAACGCCGAGCCCTCCCGTGAGCACGAGCACGTCGCCGTCGCGCACGAGAGGGGCGACGGCCCGCCCAAAGGCAATGGTATCCTCCTCGCACGCGCTCTTAAAACGCCCCACCCCCGTCCGCTCGAGCGTCATGAGCGCGACCCCTCAAACGGCGCCGGCGATGCCCCTCCGGAGGCGGGCACGGGCTCGGGAAGAGCGTCCGAAGACGCCCCCACCGACTGAGGGGCCTCGCCGGCAGGATGGGTCGCGAGATACTCGCCGAGCATCCGAAAGTCCTGCTCGATGAGCTCCTGCCACGCCGGGTTGCGCAGGGCGGCAGCGGGATGGAACGTCGGCAGAACGCGGAAGTGCCCCATCTGGTGAAAACGGCCGCGCAGCTTGGTGATGCCGATCTCGGTCTTAAGCACAAAATGCGTTGCCGGGTTGCCCATGGTGACGATGATGTCGGGCCAGATGCTCCTGATCTGCTCGCGCAAAAACGGCGCGCAGGCCAGAACCTCGTCGGGCTTGGGGTTGCGGTTTCCCGGCGGGCGGCACTTGAGCACGTTGGCGATGTATATCTCCTCGCGTTTGAGGCCCGCGAACGAGAGGATGCGGTTCAGGTTCTTGCCCGCCGCCCCAACGAAGGGCTCGCCCTGAAGGTCCTCGTTGCGGCCCGGGGCCTCGCCGACGAACATGACGCGCGCATGCGGGTCGCCAACGCCGAAGACGATGTTGGTGCGCGTCTCGTACAAAGGGCAAAGACGGCAGTCGCCGAGCACGGCGCGGATCTCTTCGAGCGCCACCTCGCGCGGAGCCTGGTGCTCATGGCCCGGAATATGCATGACGCCCATTACACGTACACCTTCTCCAAGCGCATGCCGAAGCCGCAGGCGACCTCGTAGTTGATCGTACCGCGCAGGCGCGCCATTTCGTCCATAGTTATCTCAGCGTCGCCGTCGCGCCCCACAATGGTCACGAGCTCGCCCGGCTCGGCGTCGGCAATGGGGTGAAGCGGCGTCTGCTGCAAAACGAACATGCACTGGTCCATGCAGATATTGCCCACCTGGCGCGCGCGCTCGCCGCGGAAGATCACTTCCATGCGGTTCGAGAGCGTGCGCGACAGCCCGTCGGCGTATCCGACCGGGATCGTGCAGATCTGAACAGCGGCACGCGGCACGCGATAGGTAAAGCCGTAGCTCACGCCCTCCCCCATGGCGGGATGGGCGCAGCGCGTAATGCGCGCCCGTACGCTCATGACCGGGTCGAGCGTGATGCGCGAGCGCGAGAGCTCGCACGGATGCAGGCCGTACAGGCCGATGCCGACGCGCACCATGTCGCAATGCGTCTGAGGGGCGAAGATCGTCGCAGGTGTGTTATCACAGTGCACCGTGCCGCAGTCGTAGCCGGCGTCCATCATCGCCGCAACCGCCTCGTTAAAGCGCTTGATCTGAAGCTGAAAGTCCCATCCGTCGGGCTCGTCGGCCGTGGCAAAGTGCGTAAACACGCCGTCGCACTGGATGCCGCGGTGAAAGTCGATGGCGCGCCTGAACTCAAGCACGTCGGCGTAGTGAACGCCGATGCGGTTCATGCCCGTCTCGATGGCCATATGGTACTTGCCCACGCGCCCGAGCTGCACCGCACGCTCGCCGTAGGCAAGCGCAAAGTCGGAATCGTATACGCTCGGCATAACGTCGTGCTCGAGCAGCGTGTCGATGGCGGTCACCGGAGGCTCCGAGAGCACGAGAATCGGCGCCTTGATGCCGGCCTCGCGGAGCTCCACGCCTTCGCCCACCGTAGCGACGGCGAGCATGTCGGCACCCGACGACAGCATAATGCGCGCGCAGGGAACGGCGCCGTGACCGTATGCGTCGGCCTTTACCACGCAGCACATGCGTTGACGCGGCTTGAGAAGCGCCTTGAACGCGCGAACGTTGCGCCGTAGCGCCGCCTGATCGATCTCAACCCATGCCCACCGCGTATCCGGACATTTGCTCTGTGCCATGACCCTATGCTTCCTGTCCCTCGTTTGCGACGCCCATCTCTTCAAGGGCGGCTGTTACGAACGCGTTCATCGCATCGCCGATCACGTCGATAAGGTCGGTGGCAATGACGCTCTTCTCGCCGAACTTCGAGGCGGCGACGAACCCCGAGAGCGAGTGCAAGGTCACCGCGTACGAGACGAGCTTCTCCCATACGTCGATCTCGCCGTGCGTGCAGGCAATCGTGCCGGCGATGATACCCCCGAGCACGTCGCCCGACCCTGCGGTGGCAAGCGAGGCGGGACCCGAAAGCGGCAAAAGCATGCGCTCGACGCTCACAACGGCCGTGGTCGGACCCTTGGCAACAATGACCATGTCACTCGAACCGCTCGCCCACAGGATGCGCTGCGCGCCTTCGATGGCGGATGCGAGGTGCTCGATCTCAGTTCCGTCGAGCAGGCGCGAAAGCTCGCGGTAGTGCGGCGTGAGGACCAGCGGCGCATCGCGTCGGTAGATCTCGGGGAAGTCGTCGAGCTTGCCCGCCGACAGCTTGGAGAGGCAGTTCAGCGCGTCGGCGTCGAGCACGAGCGGCACGTCGGAGTCGATAAGCTCGGAGGTCACCTGCACGCAGCCCGCGCCCGTGGTCATGCCCGGCCCGCAGAGCACGCAGTCGTACTTGCGCGCGAGCTTGCCGATAGATGGTGCCGCCATCGGCGAGAAGGCGCCGCGGGCATCCGAGGGAAGCGCCACCACGGGAATGGAAGGCAGCGCCATGCGGATCAGGTTGGCGCACATGTCGGGAGCGGCAACGGTCACGTAGCCCGCACCGGCGCGCGCCGCCGCCTTGGCGGCCATGATCGCAGCACCCGGGTACGTGGCAGACCCGGCAACGACGAGAACGGAGCCGCGGCTGTATTTGTCAATGTTGCCCGGGAGAGGCTCGGCGTACTCCACCATATCGGCGAGGTCGAGCTTCTCGGCGGCGTGGTCGACGTCGTTCAGGACCTCGTCCACATGCTCGTACAGCGTGCCGCAGCTGATCTCGCCAGCGTAATGCGGGCCGTCGGCGCTGTAGAGGCCAAGCTTGGGCGCGAGCATGGTGACGGTACGGTCAGCGCTCACGCACTTGTCGGCAACCTCGCCGGTGTCAGAATCAAGGCCCGAGGGCACATCGACCGAAACGATGGTGGGCGCAAGCTCGTTGAGCACGTCGATCCAAATGGAGAAGGGCGGACGCAAAGAGCCATGGAACCCCGTGCCGAGAAGCGCATCGACGACAACGTCGGCACGCGCAACGATCTCCGCCAGCTCGTCGCGAGAAGGGCCAGCGTGAACCGCCACATCGCGTGCCGCCGTACGGCGGGCAACATGGCGCGCAAGCGCGCTGCGGATCTCATCGGGCTCGATGGGAGTCACCACGTCGACCGCAATGCCCGCATGGGAGAGAATATCGGCGGCAACCCACCCGTCGCCGCCGTTGTTCCCAAAACCGCAGAGAACGGCGACGCGCTTGGGCTTAAGTCCGCTGACAACAGAGGCAACGTACTCGCCCGCATGCTCCATGAGCTCGGCTTTTGAAGTTCCCTCTTTCTCAATGAGATCTTCGAGGCGTCGAACCTCTTCAACGCAAAGAATCGGCTGCATGGAACTCCCTATTCCCTAGGCAACGAAACGACAGTATGGCAAGGCTCCTCCGACGCGTGCTCAACATCGCCAGGAGCCTCTGATTCCCTATGCTCAACAGCCTGTGCGCCCGTATGAAGCTCGAGCTCTGCATCTTGCACGCGCTCCAGCTCATCCAGAACCGAACGAGCCTCCTTAAACGAGCGCGTCAGAGCCTCTCGTTCGGAACGGTGATCCTCTTTTGGCTTGGGACGGGCATCCTCCGTGATGCACATCGCGTTTGCGATGGCAAGGTCACAGGTCAGCGAAAGCGAAAGCGCAACCTCAAGAACGCCTTGCTCCTGGGCAATTTCAGCCGCTCGACCAGCGAGGACCGCCACGGGCCGGCCAGCATCGTCGCGTGCAACGGATACATCGGAACGGCCGACACCGTTGCCGAAACCGCACCCAAGCGCCTTGAGAACCGCCTCGCGGGCAGCAAAGCGGCAAGCATAATGAGCTGCAGGGCGTGCAGAGGACTCGCAGTAGCGTCGCTCTTCTTCAGTGAACACGCGTTCAGCAAAGGCAGGAGTGCGCTGAAGGACCCGCTCGATGCGGGCAATCTCAACAATATCGACGCCGATACGCGCTTCAGCCATAACGCTCCCGGATACGAAGGTACAGACAGGCATAATAATAGCGCCCGGCAGCCGAGTGCGGCCGCCGGGCGCTTCACGTTATGCAATATGCACGCAAGATGTGGAGGTGTGAACCTAAAGAGGAGGCCCAATACAAAATAAAGAAGGGGCCCCGCGGTCTCCCGCGGGGCCCCTCCCGGGCCCGCCACTTCTGGCGAGCGCCGCCCACCGGTCGGCGGCCTCCTGCTCTCCCACGGCCTTCCGCCGCAGTACCATCGGCGCGGGGGCGCTTGACTTC
>CASEEV010000030.1 GCA_949287065.1 uncultured Collinsella sp. | reverse complement strand
CCTACCAGCTTTATGGTAATTGGTGGAGGCGCGGAGAATCGAACTCCGGTCCACGACAACGCCCTGAGGGTTTCTCCAGGTTCAGCTAACGGTTGGGTTTAGGACGCCTTGGGCGCGTTAGCTCCCCCGCGGCATCCGATCCGGTTCAGTCTTAGCCCGCGCCATACCGTCTACGTGCGCGGGAGCGTTCCCCTAAAATGACGTCGCACCGAAGACGGGGAAGATCTTCGGATTGACGTGCCTGCTGTTAATTAAGCGGCAAGAGCCAGCTGGGGCTCGTAAGAAGAATTCTTGTCAATTCAATTTGACGGTACCCCTGTTTAACGTGGCGAGGAGACCACGGCCTGCTTCCCCTCTCATCGCTATCGCGTCGAAACCAGTCGCCCCCGGAAACCCGAGGTCGTGCCCGACCTGTCAAGGTGCTGCGGCGCATGGCCGCGTAGGTGATCTTATCATATACCCGCCTGCGAGGCCTTCCATACAGCCCGGCGCGCGAGGTTACCCCGCCGAAACCAGGGTGCGCCGCAGCAGCGCTCGGCCACGGCATGAGCGGATAAAACTCGCCACTTATGCCCCAGTTTCCGCCGCGCGTCCGTTTGCCGTGTCCGCGACGCGCAATAAGCTACTACAATGAACAAGGATTCTGCTTTGCGGGCGTTTTGTGTGTCTTGCGCGCGCTCGCACCGTTCCATGCCCTGCGCGGCACCACCGCATCGGGCGCGTATCTGTTGGTCCCGCTGTTTTCATTCGGAGGAAGTGGGGTTCGAATATGACGGCTCAAAGCACTGGCACCAGCATCGTACCTGCCGGCTCGACTCTGGAGCTGACGCACGACGACCTGTACCTGCTCGGCATGGGCAAGTGGTACAAGAGCTACGAGAAGATGGGCGCGCACCCCGCGAAGGTCGACGGCCAAAACGGCTGGCTCTTCCGTGTCTGGGCTCCCGAGGTCAAGAGCGTGCACATCGTCGGCGACTTCAACGAGTGGGACCCCCAGGCCACGCCGATGACCGAGACCGAGACCGGCGGCGTGTGGGAGGGCTTCGTGCCCGACCTGCCCGAGGGCGCCCTCTACAAGTACGTGATCGAGACCGACGCCGGCGAGCTTCTCTACAAGGCCGACCCGTACGGCTTCTGGGCCCAGGTTCCGCCCGAGACCGCGAGCCGCACGTTCTCGCTCGACGGTTACGCCTGGAAAGACGGCACGTGGATGCGCAGCCGTTCGCGCGGCGACCACATGAAGAAGCCCCTCAACATCTACGAGGTCCATCTCGGATCGTGGAAGCGCCACCCGAGCGGCGAAGAGGGCGAGATGGACGCCAACGGCGGCGACTACTACACCTACGACGAGCTCTCCGACGAGCTCGTGGCCTACGTCAAGGACATGAACTACACGCACGTCGAGCTGCTCCCCATCGCGGAGCACCCCTTCGACGGCTCTTGGGGCTATCAGGTCACCGGCTACTACGCGCCTACCAGCCGCTACGGCAACCCCAAGCAGTTCATGCACTTCGTCGAGTCCTGCCATAAGGCGGGCATCGGCGTGATTCTCGACTGGGTTCCCGGCGGCTTCTGCAAAGACGCCCACGGGCTCGCCACCTTCAACGGCCACATGCTGTACGAGAAGGAAGAGCATCCCGACTGGGGCACCCTCAAGTTCAACCTCGACCGCGGACAGGTACGCTCGTTCCTCATCTCCAACGCCCTGTACTGGTTCGACATGTACCACATCGACGGCATCCGCGTCGACGGCGTCACGAGCATCCTGTACCTGAACTTCGGCATCGATGATCCGAGCCAGAAGAAGTTCAACAGCAAGGGCACCGAGGAGGACTTCACCGCCATCGACTTCGTCCGCGAGACCAACAAGACGGTCGGCGAGTACCACCCCGACGTCATGATGATCGCCGAGGAGTCCACCGCGTGGCCGCTCGTGACCTATCCGCCCGAGGAGGGCGGCCTGGGCTTCCACTACAAGTGGGACATGGGCTGGATGCACGACACCCTGCACTACATGCAGACCGACTTCCCGTGGCGTCCCGGCAACCACCGCCTGCTGACCTTCTCGCTCATGTACGCGTTCAACGAGAACTTCGTGCTCGCGCTCAGCCACGACGAGGTCGTGCACGGCAAGTGCTCGCTCATCCGCCGTATGCCCGGTGACTGGTGGCGCCAGTTTGCCGGCATGCGCGCGCTCGCGTTCTACCAGATGACCCACCCGGGCGCCAAGCACAACTTCATGGGCAACGAGCTGGCGACCTTCATCGAGTGGCGCTACTACGAGGAGCTCCAGTGGTTCCTCGTCGACAAGTACGAGACCCATCGCGACTTCCACGGCTACGTCCGCGAGCTCAACAACTTCTACCGTCAGAGCAAGGCGCTTTGGCAGAAGGGCTATGCGCCCGAGGGCTTCCGCTGGATCGACGCCGACGACTCCGAGCAGTCCATCATCTCGTTCGTGCGCCACGGCGACCGCCCAGTCGACGACCTCGTGGTTCTCATCAACTTCGATCCGGCAACGTACCAGGAGTTCAAGGTGGGCGTGCCGCGCGAAGGCGACTACCAGGAGGTCTTCAACACCGATTCCACCGCGTTCGGCGGCTCCGGAGTTGTGAACGAAAGTATCGTTTCGAGCCACCCCGAGCCCGAAAAGTGGAACGGATGCGACCAATCCATTACCATCAAGGTTCCCCCGCTGGCCGGCGTTGCGTTCAGGCGCGTCGGTAAGTCCTCGTACGTCCCGCCCAAGCCGCCGCGCAAGCGCGCTGCTGCCAAGGGCAAGGCGGCCGCCAAGACCACCAAGGCGAAGGCTGCAAAGAAGACGACCGCCAAGGCCGCCGCAGCCAAGGGCGCGGCAGAGAAGAAGGCTTCGGCCTCCTCTACGGCCGCCCCTGCGAAGACCGCCAGCAGGCCCGCTGCAAAGAAGGCGACCCCAGCGAAGGGAACTCGTAGCAAAAAGGCCGCGGGCACGGAGGAGTAGCACGTTTGCCTCCGGTCGGCCCTGTACGGAAAGAGGTATACATACCTTATGCGCCAGATCTTCAAGGATAAGCAAGACTTCATCGATCAGTACCGCGCGATGATCCGCGCCAACACCGGCAAAGATTTCGAGCAGTGCGGGTCGCATGACCGCTTTTACGCGCTCGCCGAGCTTATCGCCGTGCGCGCTCGCCGCATCGCGAGCGAGAACGAGGTCGAGATCGAGAAGACGGGCAAGAAGCGCGTCTACTACTTCTCGCTCGAGTTCCTCATCGGCCGTCTGCTTGACAACTACCTGCTGAACTTCGGCATCCGCGACATGGTCGAGGAGGCCCTCGAGGACATGGGCACCACGCTCGACGCCCTCGAGGTCCGCGAGCCCGACGCCGCGCTCGGCAACGGCGGCCTCGGCCGTCTGGCCGCGTGCTTCCTCGCGTCTGCTGCTCACGAGGGCATTGCCTTCTACGGCAACGGCATGCGCTACGAGTACGGCCTCTTCAAGCAGGAGATCAAAGACGGCCAGCAGGTCGAGAAGGCCGACAACTGGCTCAGGCACGGCTACCCCTGGGAGAGCCGTCGTCCCGAGAGCGCCGTGGAGGTCGTCTTTGGCGGCAAGAGCGTGTCGTACCAGAAGGACGGCCGCACCTTCTACCGCACCGAGGGCGGCCAGAAGATCCTTGCCGTTCCCTACGACATCCCGGTTGTTGCCTACGGCGGCAAGCTGGTGAACAAGCTGCGCGTGTGGAAGGCCGAGGCCAACGAGGACCTCTTTGACCTCGACGAGTTCAACCGCGGCAACTACGCCAAGGCCAACGCCGGCCGCGCCGAGGCCGAGGCCATCTCGACCATTCTCTACCCGGCCGACGGCGGCGAGCACGGCAAGATCCTGCGCCTCAAGCAGGAGTACCTGTTCGTGGCTGCGGGCATCAACTCCATCCTGCGCACGTTCCGCAACGAGCACGGCTCCGATTGGGAGAAGCTGCCCGACTACGTTGCCATTCACACCAACGACACCCATCCGGCCATGTGCGGCCCCGAGCTCATGCGCGTCCTCATGGACGAGGAGGGGCTCGAGTGGGAGCAGGCGTGGAGCATCGTGACCCGCACCGTCTCGTTCACCAACCACACCGTTCTGCCCGAGGCGCTCGAGAAGTGGCCCATCACCACGTTCAAGCCGCTGCTGCCGCGTCTCTACGAGATCATCGACGAGATCGCCCGCCGCTACCGCGAGAGCTTCCCGACCGACAACCCCGCTTGGCGCGACATGTTCCGCAAGACCGCCATTCTGTGGGACGGCGAGGTCCGCATGGCGAACCTCTCGATCATCTGCAGCCATTCGGTCAACGGCGTGGCCGAGCTCCACACCAAGATTCTCGAGAACGACGTCTTCAAGGAGTTCTACGAGCTCACGCCCGAGAAGTTCAACAACAAGACCAACGGCGTGACCCACCGTCGCTTCCTCGCCGAGGCCAACCCGAGCTACGCCAAGCTCATCACCTCGGCCATTGGCACCAAGTGGCTCGACGACGCCTACGAGCTCAAGAAGCTCGAGGGCAAGCTCGACGACGAGGAGTTCCTGCGCGCCATGTCGGCGTCCAAGCGCGAGAACAAGGTGCGCCTCGCCAACTACATCCGCGAGACCACCGGCACCGTCGTTGACCCCGACACCATCTTCGACGTTCAGGTCAAGCGCTTCCACGCCTACAAGCGTCAGCTGCTGAACATCTTCAAGGTGATGGACATCTACAACCGCCTCATCTCCGACCCGAACTTCTCGGTCCGCCCGACGACGTTCATCTTCTCGGGCAAGGCGGCGCAGAGCTACTACTTTGCCAAGGAAGTCATTCGCCTCATCAACAGCGTGGCCGACATCGTCAATAACGACGACCGCGTGAACAAGGTCATCAAGGTCGCGTTCATTCCCAACTTCGCCGTGTCGAACGCCCAGCTCATCTACTCCGCCGCCGAGATCTCCGAGCAGATCTCCACGGCCGGTCAGGAGGCCTCGGGCACCTCGAACATGAAGCTCATGATGAACGGCGCGATTACCCTCGGCACCCTCGACGGCGCCAACATCGAGATCGCCGAGCTCGCTGGCCATGAGAACGTCAAGATCTTCGGTCTCACTGAGCCCGAGGTCGAGGCGCTCAAGGCGAGCGGCTCGTATTTCTCCTGGGATATGTACAACGAGGACCGCGACCGTCTGGGCCGCGTGATCGACGAGCTGACCGACGGCACCTTCTCCCGCCTGTCCGGTCCGTTCGACTCGATCCGCCGCCAGCTCATGGACAACAACGACGGCGACTTCGTCCTCAAGGATTTCCGCTCGTACGTGCAGGCGTGGGAGGAGCTCACGCAGGCCTACGGCGACACGCTCGCTTGGAACCGCATGGCGCTGATGAACACCGCCAACTCCGGTTTCTTCTCGAGCGACCGCACCATTCGCGAGTACGCACATGACATTTGGCATGTGTAGCTCTAACCGCCGTTAGGCGGGAAGTGTAGGAAGGCTTTGAAGGAGAGCAGGATGAGCAAGAAGGAATGCATTGCCATGCTCCTCGCCGGGGGGCAAGGAAGCAGACTGAGGGAGTTGACGAAGAAGAACGCGAAGCCCGCCGTCTCGTTCGGCGGCAAGTTCCGCATCATCGACTTCCCGTTGTCTAACTGCGCCAACTCGGGCATCGACACGGTCGGCGTACTGACCCAGTATCGTCCGTACCTGCTGCATGCCTACATTGGCAACGGCTCCGCATGGGATCTCGACGAGCCCGGTGCGGGCGTCACGACGCTTTCGCCGTACGCCACGCAGGAGGGCATGCGCGAGTTCGCCGGCACTGCCGACGCGATCTATCAGAACATCGACTTCATCGAGGCGCACGATCCCGAGACCGTGCTCATCCTGTCCGGCGACCAGCTCTACCGTATGGACTACGCAAAGATGCTCGCCGCCCACAAGGCCCACAAGGCCGGCCTGACCATCGCGGTCATGCCCGTGCCGTGGGAGGACGCCAGCCGCTTCGGCATTCTGCTCAAGGACGACGACGACCGCGTGGTCCGCTTTGACGAGAAGCCCGAGAAGCCCGAGAGCAACCTTGCCTCCATGGGCATCTACATCTTCGACGCCAAACTGCTGCTCGACGAGCTGCGTGCCGACGCCGAGGACCCGCGCTCCAGCCACGACTTCGGCGGCGACATTATTCCGAAGCTGCTCGCGGAGGAGAAGCCGGTCTACGTCTACGAGTTCCAGGACTTCTGGCGCGACGTAGGCACGGTGGCCAGCTACCACGAGACGAGCATGGACCTGCTCGGCGACGAGCCCAAGTTCGATCTCTATACGAGCGAGTTCCCCATCATGAGCAACGTCTCTACCCGTCCGCCCCACTACGTGGGCCCGGAGGCCGTGGTGGAGGACTGCCTCATCGACAACGGCGCCCGTATCTTCGGCACGGTGAAGCACTCCATTCTCTCCACCGACGCCTACGTGGGCGAGCGCGCCATCGTCGAGGATTCCGTCCTGCTGCCCGGCGCCGTGGTGAAGGACGGCGCCCATGTTGCGCGCGCCATTCTCGGCGAGCGCGCCGTGGTTGAGGAGAACGTCAAGTTCGGCAGCGTCGATACGACCAAGGACACCGCTCTTGCAGGTGACGACGTTGTCATCGGAAGGGGAGAGTGACCGTGAAAAGCAAGGCTATCGGACTTATCACCGCTAACTACAAGACGAACGTGCCGTGCGCGCTCTCCAAGCGTCGTCCTATGGCTGGCCTGCCGTTCGCCGGCCGTTACCGTCTCATCGACTTCCCGCTGTCCAACATGGTCAACGCCGGCATCCGCACCGTCGGCATGATCGTCCCGCAGAACTACCGGTCGCTTCTCGACCACGTGGGCACCGGCCGCGATTGGATGCTCGACCGCAAGAACGGCGGCCTGTTCATCCTCCCCGGCACCGTCTACGGCGGCACGCACGAGGGCTTCCGCTTCCTTCTGCGCGACATCATCGACAACAAGGCGTTCCTCATCCGCGACACCGCCGAGTACGTGGTGCTCTCGGGCTCCAACATGGTCGTGAACTTCGACCTCAAGGCGGCCATCGCCGCCCATGAGGCGTCGGGCAACACCGCCACGATCATCTGCCACCGCGCGTCTGCCATCAGCGACGACACCACGGCCCTCGTGACCGACGGCGACACCGTCACCGCGCTCAAGAAGGGCGTCAAGTACGGCGATCTCGAGTCCCTCGACTACTGCGTCTTCAACCGCGACGACCTCATCGACATCCTCGAGAACTTCGCCGATGCCGACTACCTGTCGCTCGAGGAGGCCGCCTTCAAGTCCGAGGCCCATTACAAGATCGGCTACTGGGAGTTCGACGGCTACGCCTCCGGCGTCTTCGATGCCAAGAGCTACTACAACCGCACGATGGACATCCGCAAGCCCGAGGTGTACAACGCGCTGTTCAACCCCGACCGCACCATCTACACCAAGGCCCACGACGCGCCGCCGGCGAAGTACTTCAAGGGCTCCGTGGTGCGCGACTCGCTCGTTTCGGCCGGCTGCCGAATTTCCGGCACCGTGCGCAACAGCGCTCTCGGCCGCGGCGTCATCGTCGAGCCCGGCGCGGTGGTGACCAATTCGATCGTTATGCAGTCCTGTGTCGTCCAGAGCGGCGCTCGCATCGAGAACGCCATCATCGACCGCTACAACCTGATTCCCTCCGGAACCGAGATGCGCGGTACGCCTGACGACATCCTCATCAAGGAGAAGGCCGAGTATGTCTAACAGAAAACTGGGCGTTGTGTTCGCCTCCTCCGAGGCTGCCCCGTTTGCCAAAACGGGCGGTCTCGGAGACGTAGCCGGGTCGCTCCCGGCGGCGCTCCAGGACGCCGGCTGCGAAGTCGTCGTCATGGTGCCGAAGTACGGCACCATTCCGGAGCGCTTCCGCGAGAAGATGGTTCACCTCTGCGACTTCTACGTGCCGCTGGGGTGGCGCAGCGAGTACTGCGGCCTCGACATGCTCGAGGAGCGCGGCGTTCGCTACATCTTCATCGACAACGAGCGCTACTTCAAGCGCGACCAGCTCTACAGCTACTTCGACGACGGCGAGCGCTTCGCGTTCTTCTCGAAGGCGATTACCGAGAGCCTCCAGCACATCGACTTCCACTGCGACATCCTGCACTGCAACGATTGGCAGACCGCACTGGCGCCGGTGTTCCTGCGCGAGTTCTACCAGGGCATTCCGCTGTACGAGAACATCAAGACCGTCTTTACTATCCACAACATCGCCTTCCAGGGCCAGTACGGCGACAAGGTGCTCTCCGACATCTGCGGCCTGGCCCACATTCCCAACGCGGCCCGTCAGCTCTACTGCGGCCCGCAGACGGTGAACTTCATGAAGGGCGCTCTGTGCTACTCCGACCGCATCACCACGGTGAGCCCCACCTATGCGCGCGAGATCCAGATGCCCTTCTACGGCGAGCACATGGACGGCATCCTGCGCGACCGCTCGAGCATCCTCTCGGGCATCCTCAACGGCATCGACATGGTGTCGTGGGATCCGCGCACCGACCAGAGCATCGCCGCCGACTACACGGCGGCCGACCTCAACGGCAAGAAGGAGTGCAAGGCGGCGCTCCAGCGCGAGCTCGGCTTCGAGGTCCGCGACGACGTGCCGCTCATGGGCATGGTCACGCGCCTCACCAAGCAGAAGGGCATGGACTTGGTCCAGTACGCCCTCGACACCGTGCTGTCCCGCGGCATCCAGGTCGTGGTTCTCGGCACCGGCGACACCTGCTACGAGGACTCGCTGCGCTACTTTGACTGGAAGTACCCGAACATGGCTGCGCGCATCATGTTCGACTCCGATCTCTCGCGCCGCATCTATGCGGGCTGCGACATGTTCCTCATGCCGTCGCTCTTCGAGCCCTGCGGCCTCTCGCAGATGATCGCCATGCGCTACGGCACGCTCCCCATCGTCCGCGAGACCGGCGGTCTCAAGGACAGCGTTCAGCCCTACAACCGCTTTACGGGCGAGGGCACGGGCTTCAGCTTCGCCAACTTCAATGGCGACGAAATGGCGGGCGTCATACTTGCGGCAGCCGACGTTTTCTGGAACAATCCAGTAGAATGGAAGAAGCTGCAGGTGCACGCCATGACCACTGACTTCAGCTGGAGGCGCTCTGCAGAGGAATATTGCGGGCTGTACCAGGGCCTGCATCCCGAGGCGTAGCCACCGAGTCATCCGGTTTCCGCGCTTTGGTGAGAGAAGAGAGCCAGGGCGCATATGGAAGCACGGCATAATTCTCGAGACGCATCGTTCCGAACTCCGTTCGGGGCGGTGCGTCTTGGTCAAACGGTCACGTTGGCGGTCGAGGTCTGGGATAGCCCGCGCGCCACGTGCACCTGTCGTGTATGGGTAGACGACGAGGGCGAGCACCTGCTACCCATGACGCCGCAGCCCTGCGGCGACCACCTGAGATTCACATGCTCGCTGACCTGCGATGAGCAGGTTATTTTTTGGTACAGCTTCATTATCGAGGAGCCCCACGCCAAGACGCGCTACCTGGGCGCCCGTCCGGGCAGCGTAGGCGGCGAGGGCGAGCTGTGCGACCACATGCCGCCTTCGTTCCAGATCACGTGCTACAAGCCGCGCGCCGTTCAGCCCGAGTGGTACCGCCGGGGCATTGTGTACCAGATCTTCCCTGACCGTTACCGCCGCGGCGACGGCTGGCGCCAAAACGTCGAGCAGGCCATGAAGCTCCATCCCAAGGGGCCGCGCCGCGCCTTCGTGGAAGACTGGTACAAGCGCCCGTACTACGAACGCGGCGAAGACGGCAGCGTTCTGACCTGGGACTTTTACGGCGGTACGCTCACCGGCATCGAGGAGGACCTTCCGCGCCTCGTCGAGATGGGCGTTACTTCCATCTACCTCAACCCCATCTTCGAGGCCGAGAGCAACCATCGCTACGACACCGGCGACTATCTCGAGATCGACCCGATGCTCGGCACCGATGCCGACTTCAGGTCGCTGTGCGCCGAGGCCGAGAAGCGCGGCATCTCGATCATCTTGGACGGCGTCTTCAACCACACCGGCAGTGACTCGCGCTACTTCAACCAGTTCGGCAACTACCCCGACGTGGGCGCGTGGCAGAGCGAGGACTCGCCGTACCGCAAGTGGTTCAACTTCTCGGAGGACGGCGCGCACTACGACAGCTGGTGGGGAGTTTCTGCCCTGCCGAGCGTCAACGAGTCCGACCCGACGTTTCAGAAGTTCGTGACGGGTCCCGACGGCGTGGTCGAGCACTGGCTGCGCGAGGGCGCCCACGGCTGGCGCCTCGACGTGGCCGACGAGCTCCCCGACGAGTTCATCGAGAAGATCCGCACCGCCGCCACGGGCGTCAAGGAAGACGCGCTCGTGCTCGGCGAGGTCTGGGAGGATGCCTCCAACAAGACCGCGTACAGCAAACTGCGCCGCTACCTGCTCGGCGACGAGCTCGACGCGGCGATGAACTACCCGTTCCGCGACGCGATCCTCGGCTTTCTGACGGGCTCCCTGGGCGCCCAGGACGCCGAGGAGATGCTCGAGTCTTTGCGCGAGAACTACCCGCGCGAGGCGTTTTACAACTCGCTCAACCTGCTCGGCAGCCACGACCGTCCGCGCCTGCTCACGGTGCTCGGCGACCCGCCGGCCGAGAACAGCTTCTTTACCGACAAGGAGCGCGGCGAGTACTGGCTGCCGCACGACAAGCTCCAGCTCGCCAAGAGCCGTTTTTGGCTCGCGGTGCTCTTGCAGATGACCATGGCCGGCGTGCCCTCCATCTACTACGGCGACGAGGCGGGCATGCAGGGCTTTACCGACCCGTGCAACCGCGGGCCGTACCCGTGGGGCCACGAGGACGGCGACTGCCAGGTCATGTACCGCAACGCCATCGCGCTGCGCCGCACGCTGCCGTTCCTCGTTGACGGCGCGATCAAGTTCTTCTCGTTCGGACGCGACGTCTTTGGCTTCTGGCGCTACGGCGACCAGTACGAGGAGCGCACGGCGGTTCTCGTGAACCGCTCGACCACGCGTCCGCGTCGCGTGCAGCTGCCGATGTACGGCGCGACCGCGCAGGACCTCGTGTCGGGCGCCGACCTCGTGCCCGACGAAGACGGCAACGTGTCGCTGCAGCTCTGGCCCCTGGGGTCTGCGGTGGTGTACTTCCACACCGAGGAGGAGCGCCTCACCAAGCAACTCGGCCGCGGCGCGGGCGTGGTGTGCCACATCACCTCGGTGCCCAACGGCAAACGCCCCGGCACGCTCGGCGCGCCGGCCAAGCGCTTCGTAGACTTTCTCGCTCCGGCGCACCAGCGCTACTGGCAGGTGCTCCCGGTGAGCCCGGTCGACGACTACGGCAGCCCGTACGCGGGCGTCTCGGCCTTTGCCGGCAACGAGGCGCTGCTCGAGGAGGACGAGGCCACGCTCAAGGCGTACTTCAGCTCCTTCGTGCCCGACGCCTCCTACCACAGCTTCGTCGTGAAGAACGCCTGGTGGCTCCTGCCGTACGCGGCCTTCATGGCGATCCGCGACTACCAGGGCGGCAAGCCGTGGCAGGAGTGGCCCCGCGAGCTGCGCCGCTACGACCGCGACCTTCTCGAGGACCCGCGCTTCATCGACGACGCGCGCTACCACATGTTCTGCCAGTTCCGCTTTGACCGCGAGTGGCGCGAGCTACGCTCGTACGCGCACGTGCGCGGCATCGAGATCATCGGCGACATGCCCATGTACGTCTCGGCCGACTCCGCCGACGTGTGGGCGTATCCGGAGCTCTTCAACATCGATGCCGAGGGGAACCCGACCGAGGTCGCGGGCACCCCGCCCGACGCCTTTGCGGCGCAGGGCCAGGTCTGGGGCAACCCCACCTACCGGTGGGCGGAGCACAAGCGCACCGGGTACTTCTGGTGGACCGGCCGCCTGTCGCGCATGATGGAGCTCTACGACTGGACGCGCTTCGACCACTTCCTGGGTCTCGAGAGCTACTACGGCATCCCGCTCGGCAAGCCCGCCTCCGAGGGCCGCTGGATCCCGGGCCCGGGCATCGAGCTCTTTGAGCGCGCCCGTCGCCGTCTGGGGCCGTTGCCCATCATCGCCGAGGACCTGGGCACCATCACGCCCGCGGTGCGCGGCCTGGTGGCGCGCACGGGCTTTGCGGGCATGGACGTGGCGCTCTTTGCCGACTACGACGTGCGCGAGGGCTACCGCGCCCATGCGGGCAAGATCGCCTACACCTCGACCCACGACACCCAGACGCTGCTGGGCTGGTGCGAGGGCGCGTTCGGCACGGGCGACGCCACCGAGATCGCCGAGAAGATCAAGAAGTCGGTTATGGTCAGCGACGCCGTGGTTGCCATGATGCCGCTTCAGGACGTGCTCGGCCTGAACGACGACGCGCGCATGAACGTCCCGGGCGTTGCATCGGGCAACTGGAGCTGGCAGGCCGAGGAGAAGCAGCTCGACCCGCCCGAGGTCGCGCTCGCCCTTGCGGCGCTCACCGACCTCGCGGGGCGCAAGGTCAAGGAGCCGCCGCGCCTCTCGGCCATGATCGACCGCGCAACCGACCCGCGCGCAAGCCAGCTCGCGCCCTATCCGATCAAGAAGCGCAGGGACGCCGAGGACGCGTCCCGCGACTAGAACGAAAGGACCATCGTGATCAAGGACATCGTCAAGGACAAGGACTTTCTGAGCCAGGTTGCCGAGCCCGCCACCGCCGACGACGCGGAGGTCGGCCAGGATCTTGTCGACACCATGGGGTCGCTCGAGGGCTGCGCGTGCCTCGCCGCCAACCAGATCGGCTCGACCAAGGCCGTCATTGCCTACGAGGAGAACGGCCGCGTGCACGTGATGTACAACCCCAAGCTCGTGGCCTACATGCAGCCGTTCCCGGCGGTCGAGAGCTGCCTGTCGCTCGAGGAGCAGAGCCCGGTGCAGCGCTTTAACCTGATCCGCGTGTCGTACCAGGTGCTGGCCGACGGCAAGCTGCAGAGCCGCACCAAGAAGTTCAGCGGCTGGACGGCCGAGATCATCCAGCACGCCATCGACCACACCAAGGGCGTGCTGGTCTAAGGCAGCGTGCTGATCTGATGTTGTGGCGCCGAGGCTCCGTTTGGGTCCTCGGCGCCTTTTGTTTGCGGAGGGGGCGCCGACGGCCTTTGCCGCTGCAGCGGTTCGCAGGCGCTGCGAGCTTGCCGGCGGTGCTGCGGCTTCGCCGGCCCCGGTTACGAGGCGCTGCTCAGGGCGCGGGCCGCGAGCTTGGTGCGGCGGTTGCGGAAGTTCTCTACCGCGCGCTCCATGCCTAGGGGCACGTAGTCCAGGCTATCGAGATCCTGGGGCAGGTAGTCCATGAGGCTTAAGGCGGCCGTCTGCTCGATGCGTGCGGGCAAGGGTCCAGGCGTGGCGCAGATGCCGTGCACGCGCGCTCCTTGCGCGCAGAGGCGCTCCTCGTAGCCGGTCATCGGGTCGTCCGGGCGGCTTGTGCGCAGGTTGCGAGACTTCTCGAGCACCTTGTAGCCGGCGAGCTCGAGCTGCGTGAGCGTGAACGCATAGAAGGGCTGGCTGTCGGTTTTGAGGTTGAGCGTGCCGCCCGGGGCGAGAAGCGCGCGGTAGGCGAGAAGCCGGTCGAGGTAGGTGAGGCGCTCGCGCGCGTCGTGCGCCTTGGGGTGGGGCGTGGGGAAGTTGACGTAGATGCGCTCGAGCTCGCCGGGCGCAAAGTAGCGGTCGAGCTTGCGGGCGTTGCCCGGCACGACGACGGCGTTGGCCACGGCCGCCTCGCAGACGGCCTGGGCGGCGTAGGCAACGCATACGGGCTCAGCGTCCATGCCGATAAAGAGGGCGTCGGGTTCGCGGCGGGCCGACTCCACCAAAAAGGCGCCCTTGCCGCAGCCGAGGTCGAGCCGCACGGAGGAGAAGCGTCCGAGCCCACACGCGCCCGTTGCGGCTGCGCCCTTCTCGGCCGAGAAGGGCAGGGGAGCGCAGGCCTCGGCCCAGCGGCCGGCGTAGCGCTCGGGCGCGGGCTCGATGGCGGAGGCGTAGCGCTCGAGGCGCTTCTCGAGCACGAAGTTCTTTGGCATGCGCGCGTGCATCTTGCCCATGGGCGCTCCTCGCAAGGCGGCTGGTTCTGGGGCTTCTGTGCTGTTCTAGCTGCTTAACAGTAGCATTCGTACCTGCGAACGCGTACAATTCATCAGCAAATCACGCGACCCGGGAGGCACAGGGCCCGGGCGCTGCTGCTCGAAGGAAGCTGATGCACGTATGACCGAATGGCTGATCAGGCATTTTGTTGCCGATGCTGAGGATGCGGGGAACCCGCAGGCGCGCGCCCGCATGGGGCAGTTCGCCGGCGTTGTGGGCATCGTCTGCAACGTGGCGCTCTGCCTCGCCAAGGGTGCGGTGGGCCTTATGGCCGGCTCGGTCTCCATCGTGGCCGACGCGGTGAACAACCTCTCCGACGCTTCGTCCAACGTCATCAGCTTGCTCGGCTTCAAGCTCGCGAGCAAGCCCGCCGACCCGGGTCACCCCTACGGTCACGGCCGCTTCGAGTACCTCTCGGGGCTCGTCGTGGCGGTTATCGTCATGGCCATCGGCGTCGAGCTGCTCAAGTCGTCGGTCGAGAAGATCCTCGAGCCCACGCCGGTCGAGTTCAGCGCGGCGCTCGTGGTGGTTCTCGTGCTTTCTATTCTGGTGAAGCTCTGGATGGCGGCGTTCAACCGCACCGTGGGCCGCCGCATTGGGTCAGAGACGCTCGAGGCCACAGCCGTGGACTCGCGCAACGACGTGATCTCCACCGGCGCGGTGCTCCTCTCGGCCGTGGTGTCCGAGACGACGGGCGTGCAGCTCGACGGCTGGGTGGGCCTTGCCGTGGGCGTCTTTATCCTGTGGAGCGGCGCCTGTCTTGTGCGCGACACCGTGAACCCGCTGCTCGGCCAAGCGCCGTCCGAGGAGCTCGTCGAGCACATCCGCGGCAAGATCATGAGCTACCCGGGCGTGCTCGGCACGCACGACCTCATGGTGCACGACTACGGCCCGGGCCGGCAGTTTGCGAGCGCTCACGTTGAGATGGCCGCCGAGGCAGACCCCATGGAGAGCCACGACCTGATCGACACCATCGAGCAGGACTTCAAGGTGCAGGACAACATGATCGTGACGCTGCATTACGACCCCATCGTGACCGACGACCCCGAGGTCAACGACATGCGCAACTGGATCAACCAGGCGGTGAAGATCATCGACCCGCGCGTTTCGATTCACGACCTGCGCACGGTGCCCGGGCCCACGCACACCAACGTGATCTTTGACTGCGTGCGCCCCGCTGACCTCGGCATGTCGGAGAGCCAGCTCAAGCGCCGCATTACCGACATCGTGCGAAGCCATTACCCCAAGACCATCTGCAAGATCACCGTAGACGAGAGCTACGTGAGCTCCTCCCAGTAAATGAGGCCCGGCGAGCCGTGCAAGAGGTTCGCCTGGTGCGGGGGCTCGCTGCGGGGGCATTGCGCAATGGGTGCGGGCCGTACTCGGTAAGGTGGGGCCGATAGGTTTGGCGGATCCTTACGGCGAGTGCGGGTGATGTGCGGTGACAGGCGGGCGAGCGGCGGGGCAACGGGAAGGCATGGGTGGCTGCGGCTGCGTTGAGGCAGCGGGGTCGTGTGTGCGCGGGGCAAGCGCCTGCGGCGTTACGGCTGCTTTTGCCGTTGCCGGGAGAAGCGCCGCGGTGGTGAGCGGGCCGCCTGCCCGTGTACGGCGGCCGGACGAGAAGTGCGGCATGCCGCTCGAGCATATTGCGCTGCGCGCGTGCGGAGGCGCCCTGGGTCCGGCGCGGCCGTTTGGACCGCGCGCCGCCCAGCTCGACCGGCAGGTTGCAGCGGCGCTCGACCATGCGGGCTCGGCGGCGGGCGGCGCTGCCGTGTGGCGTGCGCAGTGGGACCGGACGGGCGCGTTCGAGGTTGCCTGCCTGGGCGGGCCGTCGGCGCTTCTCGTAGGACCGGGCGGCGCACGCTCGGTGCCGCAGGCCGCTTGCGGGCGTAAGCGGCGCTTCTCGGCGTATCTGGGCTCGGGCCGCTGCGTGGCGGCGAGCGTGGCGCGCTATACTGGAAAGCTGACGGACGCGTACCCCTACCTTGTGCTTATGTCGGCCGACGCACGTGCGTTGCTGCCTGCGGAGCTGGCGCGCGCGTTGTGTCTGGGCGCCGGCGAGCCCCAGGCTGCGGCGCGTGCCTTGGCCCGGGCGGCGCATGCGCAGGGTTGTTTGGGCGGCGCGGCCGTGGTGGTAGTTGGCTTTACCTGCGGAGGCGCCCATGCTCGAGTCGGTGATCGTTCTGAGGGACGCGCTGTACGACCTGCCGGGAGGATTTAAGGACACCGCGCGGGTGTACCGCGAGGACCTGGCGGGTGCGGCGCCCACGAGCGTGGAGTATGGCTCCGACGCGCTGATGTTTGTGGAACGCGCGCTCTTTAACCGCAATTCTCTCGCCTCGACGCTGCCCGAGAGCGTGTTTGCGCCGCGTTTGATTGCCGATCGTGAGCGGCAGCTGGCGTTTAGGTGCGCCGCCGCCGAGTTTGGCGCCTCGGCTTTTACCGCCAAGGGCGTTGACCTCGAGGAGCTGACCGGCGACAAGCTCCGCCGCGCCCGCGAGAGCTACGGCAACTCGCCGTTGCGCCTTGCCGAGAAGGGCGACGACAAGCTCCGCCAGGAGTTCTGCAAGGGCTGGCCGCCGGCGGCTTACGACAAGAAGACCATCGCGCAACTGCGTGCGCTGCGCGAGCGCTATGCGAATGCGTTTGACGCGGATGAGCTCGACCGGTTTTTGGTGCGCGCCGAGCGCGACCGGGCGCGCTTTGAGAGCATGGAGCCCGGCGCCGACGCGTTTAAGAAGATGCTGCAGACCGAGCGCGGGCAAGACAGCATGCTCTGGGGGCTCGACCTGTGGGATCGCTTTGACGCGGACTCCGAGCTGGGGCGCTCGCCGGTGGCTGAGTTGGTGGCGCGCCTTGCGGGGGCGTTCCGTGCCCAAGGGCACTCCGAGGCCGCGGTGCGCTACTTCGAGCGCACGACGCTCGACTCCTTCGACGCTTACCGCGCCTCCTTTATGGAGTGCGATGCGCTGTGGAACGCCCGTAAGGGCGCGGTTATCTACAACGTGGTGATCAGCGCGTTCTTTGGACCCAAGCAGGCGCTGCGCGACTGCTATGCCGCCGAGACCGCGCGCACCGAGCTTACGGGCTTTGTGCCGCGCGAGCTTGCGGCCACCGGTCCGCTTGTGCGCGGCGGCGGCGAGGCTCTGGTGCGCCAGATTCTGCCTGGCAACGTAACGTACCTTGCGCGCGTGGTGAACCTCGACGCCCTGCCCGAGCGCGGCAGCGCGCTGCTCTTTGTGATCGGCCGCGAGTTCGGCGGCGAGGCGCGCCCGCTGCCCGCCTACGGCGCGGAGGGCTGCGACGAGCCTGCCGGTGCGGCGCGAGGCGCCGATGCTGAGCTCGAGGCGGCTGCCGTGGCGTTTGCCTTCTCCGATGCGGCCCATGCGTGCGAGACGAACGAGAACTTTTATCCCACCGACCAGCCGGCCGACTCCGCGCGGCACGTTGCGGTGTGCGCCGTTGACGGAAGGGTGGTTCTCGTGGACCTTGCCTCGAGCAACGGAACGACGCTCAGGCGCGCCGACGGATCCCAGGTCGACCTTGGCCACGACCCTGCCATGGGCGAGCGGCCCGCGGCAGCAGCGTATCGCGGCGACCGCATCTACCTCGGCGATTCCGAGTTCGAGATCCTGTAGGCAGCCATGGCGGCAACCGTTGTGAGGGACCGCGCGCCGCGCGGCTGCTTTTATCGCACGGGCGAGGTCATTGCCTCTTCCGAGCGCAAGGTGCTCTTCCGCGGCACCTATGTTGACGCCCAAGGGGTCCGCCGCGACGCTTTGCTCGTGACGTTTGCGCCAGGCGCCGAGGCCCAGTACGCCAACGAGCTCGCGAGCCTTGCACGCAACGCTGCGATCGGCGTAGGCCCGCAGCTTCTGTGCCCCTACCTTGCCGCGCGCGGTCAAGGCGCTTCGGGCCTTGCGCTCGTGGAGGAGTACGCCGGCGTCTCGCTCGAGCGGGCGCTCTTCTCGGCCGCGCCGATCCCCGTTGACGAGACGTTGCTGGCTTTAGGGGAGCCCGAGGGTGCCTGTGGGCCCCCACGCTTCTCGGCCGCGCCGCTCAGCGAGGTGGGGACGCCCGAGCGCGAGCGCGAGGCAGCCAAGATTGCCTTTGACGTGATGGTGCAGCTTGCGAACCTGCATGCCGAGAACAGCTACCACCGCGACTTGCGTGCGGCAAACGTGTGCGTTAAGCGCTGCGGCCCTGGGCCTGAGGACCTGCACGCCACGCTCATAGACTTTGAGCTCGCCGCGCACGACGCCGGCGAGCGCGTGGCGTACGCCAACGAGCCGTATGCGCACCTCTTCAGGCGCCTGCCCGCAGAGCTGGGCGCCGCAGCGCCCCAGGACTTTATGCCGTTGCAGATCGACATGGGCTACCTGGCGGCGCTGCTCTTTGAGCTTGCGACGGGCGTGCCCGCAACCGGAGCGGCGCCTGAGGACCTGCGCGCGCAGCTTGGGACGTGGCCGCTTTTTGCCTACCGCGCCGACGGCACGGTGTTTGCGCGCATGATCGACCAAGAGCTCGACATCGATGCTCGGGCGCACGAGCTGGGGCTCGCGCCGGTCTGCGCCGAGACCTTTCCCGAGCCGGACCTTCTCGCCATGGCGCGCGCCACGGTGCATCATGGCGGCTACGTTGACGCGTACGATCGGGCGCTGCTCAAGATGCTGCACCCCGAGGCCAAGATGTACGGATCGCTCGACGGGCTGGTGGACCGGGCGTTTAGGACCTACGTCGAGCAGGCGAGCCGCGGCGGGGCGGCGCTTGAGGCGCGCACGCTCGACACCCAGCCCGAGGCGCTGCGCGGGTCCACGACGGCGCAGGTCAAAGACGTGCCGGCCAAGGTGTACGCGCTCGGCTACCGCGTGGTGGAGGCGGATGCGTGTCGCGTCGGGCGGCGGGTAGCGTCGTTTACCGATGACGAGGTGGAGTACCTCGCCTATATGGAGCACCGCCGCTGGTGCGCCGAGCGCCGCGCCGCTGGCTGGACCTGGGGCCCGGCCAAGGACGTGGAGAAGCGCGTCAACCCGAGCCTCGTGCCGTACGACGAGCTGTCCGAGGACGACAAGGACTACAACCGCGCCCACGCCCGCGACATCCCGCGCCTGCTCGCGCTGGCGGGGCTCGCCATCTGCCGGTAGGGGCTGGGCTCGCCGCCCGGGCGGTGGCCACCACGGTCGCCCCGTCCTTCTCGGCCGATCTTCTCGGCCTGGACGCCCCCTCTTCCTCCCCCTGCCAAAAAAACGCCGTTGACAGCGAATTTTGTCCACCGGCTCTGAGCAGGGAGGATAACGTGTCGCCGCAGGTAGATGAGGTAGTTGCCCCTCTGCCAAAAAACGCTGTTAACAGCGTTATTTGGCAGGGGAGGGGAGTGGACGACCGGGCAGGGAAGGGGAGGGGGGATGAGGCCAACCGGGGCCGACCGGGGCGGCCGGGTGGAAAGCCGGCGGCGTTAGTCGATGTGGTAGGCGCGCTTTTCGGCTTCGGTGAGCTCGTGGCCGGCGATGAGTTCCTGGGCAAAGGAGCGCAGCTCGTCGGTGGTGTAGAGCGGCAGGACCGACGAGCCGTAACTGTCTTCGACGAGCACGTGCCGCTCGTCCGAGGAGGTCACGGTGCCGCAGGTTACCGACGACTCGACGCCAAAGAGGTCGGCCTCGAGCGCGATGGTGTGCAGGTCGCCGAGCGAGGTGCGCGCGTACAGGCGCGTGCCGTCGAGCGAGAGCCAAACGTCATCGATGGAGTCGAGGTCGGCCGCCTGCGATGTGGCGAGGGTGCTGCCCGTTTGCCCGCTGAGCAGCAGAAGCTGGCCGTTGGTGTCTTGCACTACAACGTTGCCTTCGGGCGTGAAGGCAACGAAGGGGTTGGACGCCAGCTCGGGAGCGATGCCCTGTTCCGCCAAGTCGGCGCGCCACAGGATGCTGCCCTCGCTGGTTGCCAGCACGACCTCGCCTGCGGTGGCAAACGCCAGGCGCGTGCCGTCGTCGCTTGCGTGCAGCGAGCTTTGGGAGTACGCCGCGGGAACGACGGTGCCCGAGATCTCGGCTGTGATTTCCTCGCCGCTCGCGAGGTCGAAGGTGTGCAGCAAGTAGGATACGTCGGTCGATGCGTCGTCGTAGGCGGCAATCGACGCCACGAGCATGTTGTCGAGAAGCACGACGCAGTCGGCGTCGCTCATCTCGTCCTCGTGTGCAGGGGTAAGGACGAGACGGTCCGTCTCTTCCAGCGTGCGCGGGTCGAGCGCGACAAGCTCCGTGGCCTCTGCGATCTCGCCGGCGGCAGACGCGCTCAGGTCGGTGTAGTGCTCGAACGCGTAAAGTTTGCCGTTGCGGAAGGCGAGGCCGCTCTCCTCTATGCTGTACGCGGGCGACTCGTACGAGCCGAGCTTCTCTCCGGTTGCCAAATTCACGGTGGTGAGCGTGTTGCCTGCCGCAAGGTAGAGAACCTCGTCGTCCTCGGGGCTGAGAAACACGCTGAAGGAGCTTTCGCCAGGGGCAAGCGCGGCGAGGTCCAGGGTGCGCTCGGTGGCGAAGGTGGCGCCGTCTGCGATAAGGGCCTCGTTGGCGGTTGAGTCAAAGACCGCAACGTAGGTGCCCTCGGTGCTGCGCTGGGGCGCGTGGAACGAGGTGTCCATGGCGGAGGCGAGCTTCTCGTCGGTCTCTTCGGCGCCGGGGCAGTCGTTCTCGAGGTCGTAGCGCCAAACGGAGGTGCTGTTGGTCTGCGGGTTGGCGGTGATGCAGAGCTGCTCGCCGCTTTTGAGCACGACAAAGTCGGCGTACCAGGCCCCCGTCTCGGGCTCGCCGCCGTAGGTGTTGGGCGCCGAGGGCGGGTTGCCGCTGTACGCGATGCCGAGCTCGCCGATCTCGCGGTAGCCAAACGGGTCGAAGGCGGTGGAGGGCTTGCCGTCTGCCACGTAGGCAAAGCCGCCCTTGTCCTCGTCGGCGCAGGTTGCCGCCTGCACCTGCCCCGTTGCCTCGAAGTCGAGTTCTGCCTCGCCGGTCTTGACGTTGAGGAAGTACACGTGCTGGTTGTACGAGACGAGCAGGTGCGTGCCCTCGTTGCGTTTGGTGACGCCGTAGATGGCAGGCACGGAGGTATCATTGGTGATGCTCGGGGTGCTTGCGCCCAAGCGGAAGCTCCAGCGGCGCTCGAAGCCTTGCGGGTCGTACGCGCTGATAACAAACTGGCTGCCCCGGTCCTTCTCGTCAAAGGCGACGGCGTAGAGCGCATCTCCCGCAAAGCGCAGCGAGGTGACAACGCCTTCGGAGGTTTGCACGTCCTTCCACGTGCCGCGGGCAACGTCGAGCACGTGCAGGGTCTCGCCCGCCGATTGCACGAGCGTCGACCCGTCGGACGAGAAGGCTGCGGTAAAGAGGTAGGGTAGCGAGTAGTCGTAGGCGTCGAGGCTCTCGTCGTAGGAGAAGGTCTGCTGCGCGCTGATCTCTCCGGTGGCGGTGTCGAGCAGGTAGGTTATGAGAACTCCCTCGCCGGTCTCGCCGTCGGTTCCCCGCCACGTGAGCGCCGCGAGGCTGCCGTCGGGGGCGGCGGCGATGTCGCCCACGTAGCCGCTTACTCCCTCGGCGACGGGCAGCTCGGCGCGTGCGAGCTCTTCTCCGGTGCGCGGGTCAAACACGGCCGCCTCGTCGTTGCCCCATGCGCAGACGAGCTTGCTGCCCGCAAAGCACGTGGCGGAAAGGAACGTCGACGCGTCGCGTACCGTGCAGGTCTCTTCGCCGGTTACCAGGTCGTATACGTGCACCGTGCCGTTTGAGGTGTCCACGGCATAGCAGCCCGCGTCCGCGCTCATGACCAGGTTCCAGGCGCTGAGCTCCTCGTCGAGGTGGTTGGCGTACACAGGGCGCCAGTACGACCCCGGATACACCTCGCACGCCTGCTCGAGGGCAAGCCGCGCCGAGGGCGTGTAGGGGCGGCTGCCCTCGCTCTCGCCGAGGGCCGCCAGCGCAACCTGCACGGCCTGCATGCGGTCGCCCTGGGCGAGAAGCTCCTGCGCCTCCTCGGCGAGGTACTGCGACTGGTTAAGAAGCGCCGCATCGTAGTTGCGCTCGATCTGAACCTGCTGGTAGAGCGCGAAAGCGCCGAAGCCCGCGGCGATGACGGCGGCAGCGCCGGCGGCCACGGCGGTGCGCGTGATGCGGCGCAGGCGCTCGCGTTGTCGCAGGTCGTCGTAGCCGCAGCCTGCGATGGGCGCCACCACGCGCAGGAGCTCGGCGCCAAAGCTCTTGCGGGCGGCGTCGCGCATGTCGGCGGCGAGCGGCTCGCAGGGGCGCTCGGTCAGCTCGCCCGTGCCCTCGTTCTTCTCGAGCACGGTCATGAGCAGGGGCGGGAAGGCGTCTTCAGGCTCGCCCTCGGCGAGCACGGGCAGAATGCGCTGGCGTCCGTGGTAGGCGGCAAAGAGCTCGACCTCGCGTGCGACCCAGGGGCTCTCGCGCATGGCGGGGCTGCAGATAACGATGAGAAAGCGCGAGCGCTTGAGCGCGTCTTCGATAAGCGCCGGCAGCGAGTCGCTCGTATGGAGCTCGTCTTCGTCGCGGAAGCACTTGCCGAGCTTCTCGCCGGCGCGCGGGCCCTCGGGTTCACGGGGTATGGCAAAGCCCTCGATGCGCCGCTGGATGCGCCGGGCGAGCCTTTGGTCACGCGGTGCGTGACGGTAGGAGATAAACGCCTCGTAAGCGTAGTCGTCGTAGGCCGGCGTGCCGCTCAGCGCTGCCTCGCAGCGCGGGCAGAACGCGGCGCCGGCGGGCGGCTCGTGATGGCAGACGGGGCAGGCGGTCATGACGGTCCTTTCGGGGCGGGCGGCTGTTGAGACCGCTTCTTCGCGGCAGGCTGCTCTCGCCTGCGCGGTAGCGGAGAAGTACGGGCAGGGCGACGCGAGGCGTAGGCCGGCGTCCGCACGGGCCGCGATTGCCTACGCAAAATGCGCAGAGTACGCAAAATGCGCATTTAGCTTGCTGGTTAATCGCTTTATCAGAAGCGTTGCCTGCGCAAACTGCGTAGGCTCGCATTTTGCGTAGGCAAGCTCTGCTCCTGATTGTAGCGCCAAGGGGGGTGCGCCGCGCCGCGCTGCCCTGGGCTTTGCAGGGGTTTTGTTGCCGTATGGCGCTTATCGGCCGTGCGCGCGGGCACGGGCGCGGCATCCACTATAATGTGGGCGGCTTTACGCAACGTACAACCGGGGCGGCTGTGCCCTGATCACGAGGGGAAGTAGCATGGGCGGATTCTTCGGTGCGGTCTCGCATCGCGACGTAGTGCTTGACGTGTTCTTTGGCGTTGACTATCACTCGCATCTCGGCACGCGCCGCGCAGGCATGGTGATCTGCGAGGGCACGGGCGGTTTCCAGCGCGAGATCCATTCCATCGAGAACGCTCCGTTCCGCTCCAAGTTCGACCGCGACATCGAGCAGTTCCACGGCACGAGCGGCATCGGCTGCATCTCCGATACCGATCCGCAGCCGCTCTTGGTCCGCGGTCGTCACGGCACGTTCGCCATCACCACGGTCGGCATCATCAACAACGCTGACGAGCTTATCGAGCAGTACTTCTCGGCCGGCGGTGCCCAGCTCACGGCTATGAGCTCGGGCGCGGTCAACGGTACGGAGCTCGTGGCGGCGCTTATCAACCAAAAGGACGACCTGGTCGAGGGCATCAAGTTTGCCCAGGAGCAGATCGAGGGCTCGCTCACGCTGCTCATCATGACCGAGGACGGCGTGGTCTTTGCCGCGCGCGACCGCATGGGGCGCCTGCCTGTGCTTATCGGCCGCGACGTGGAGGGCCAGGGCTACTGCATTTCGTTCGAGAGCTTCGTGTACCACAAGCTCGGCTACGAGGACGCCTACGAGCTCGGCTCCGGCGAGGTGGTGCGCGTAACCGCCGACGGCTACGAGACCGTGGCGCCTGCCGGCGACAAGATGAAGATCTGCGCCTTCCTCTGGGTGTACTACGGCTACCCCAACTCCAACTACGAGGGGCTCAACGTCGAGGTCATGCGCTACCGCAACGGCCGCATCATGGCGCGCGACGAGGCACTGGCCGGTACGCTGCCCGAGGTTGACTACGTGGCCGGCGTGCCCGACTCCGGTACCCCGCACGCCATCGGCTACGCCAACGAGTGCGGCGCCACGTTCGCCCGCCCGTTCATCAAGTACACGCCTACGTGGTCGCGTTCGTTCATGCCCACCAATCAGAAAGTGCGCGACCGCATTGCCGAGATGAAGCAGATTCCCGTGCCCGAGCTTATCCGCGACAAGCGCCTGCTTCTGGTCGACGATTCCATCGTGCGCGGCACGCAGCTCGGCAACACGGTCAACTTTTTGTACGAGACCGGCGCGTCCGAGGTGCACATGCGCTCCGCGTGCCCGCCGATCATGTTCAGCTGCAAGTACCTGAGCTTCTCGCGCGGCAAGTCCGACATGGACCTCATTGCGCGCCGCGTGGTGCGCGAGCTCGAGGGTCCCGAGGGCGACGAGCATCTGAGCGAGTACGCCGACAGCTCCACCGAGCGCGGCCAGTGCATGCTCAAGAAGATCTGCGAGCAGCTGGGCTTTGACAGCCTGGGCTACCAGAGCCTGCCGGGCATGCTCGAGGCCATTGGCATCGATCCCGAGAAGGTCTGCACCTACTGCTGGGACGGCCGCGAGTAGGGCGCATCTGCCGGGGTGCGGGCCGCACGGGCAGAGATAGGGCTGCAAGGGCCGGGGCGTACGCGCTCCGGCCCTTTTTTGCGTTGCGGCGCGCGGCGGAGAGGGGCTTGTGGCGGTGAGCTGGCGGGTTGTATGAACATTGTCCTGCCTTGGGAGAAACTCGCCGTTTTCTGAGCAGTTATCCCTGTGTTCTTGCACAACGTCTCGGCTTGGGAGAAATGCGGACGCGCAACGTCTCGGCTTGGGAGAGCGCACGAGAAGGGCCAAGTAGCTGACCTGCGAAAACGTCGGACGGCATTCTTGCTGCAATCAGAGTATTTCTCCCAAGCAAGGACGTTGTGCAACAAACGCCGGTATTTCTCGCTCAAACTCGTCGATCTCTCCTAAGCCGGGATGTTGCGCACGGAATCTCTCCCGAGCAAGGACGTTGTGCGGCAGGCGCGGCTCTTTCTTGCTCGACCTCTCCCAAGCAAGGACGTTGTGCATAGGTCCCGGTCTCGGCGTATCCGGTGCTGCTCCGGCCAGCGGGAGAGGAGCATGCTTGGGGTACCGCGGCCTCAGCATACGAGAAGGGCCCGTTCCGCGTGTTGAGGCGGAACGGGCCCTTGAGGCTGCTGTATGTGCGAGGCTGCAACTAGCTCAGGAGCATGCGGTCGTTGGCGAGTTCGCCGCCGGCGACCTCCTCGAACTTCTGGAGCAGGTCCTTGACGGTGAGGGACTTCTTCTCGGCGCCGCGGACGTCGTAGATGATCTGGCCCTCGTGCATCATGATGAGACGGTTGCCCATGCGGATGGCGTCGTTCATGTTGTGCGTGACCATGAGGGTCGTGAGCTTGCGCTCGCCGACGATCTGCTCGGTGAGGTCGAGCACCTTGGCCGCGGTCTTGGGGTCGAGCGCGGCGGTGTGCTCGTCGAGGAGCAGGAGCTTGGGGTCGGTGAGCGTGGCCATGAGCAGGGTGAGCGCCTGGCGCTGGCCGCCCGAGAGCAGGCCGACCTTGGCGGTGAGGCGCGATTCGAGGCCGAGGCCCAGGATCTTGAGGCGCTCGGCGTACTCTTCCTTCTCGGCGCGGGTAACGCCCCAGGCGAGCGTGCGGCGCTGGCCGCGGCGCTTGGCCATGGCGAGGTTCTCGACGATCTGCATGTCGGAGGCGGTGCCCATCATGGGGTCCTGGAACACGCGGCCGAGGTACTGGGCGCGGCGGGACTCCGACAGGCGCGAGATGTTCTTGCCGTCGAGCACGATGGTGCCGGCGTCGATGGGGTACACGCCGGCGATCATGTTCATGAGCGTCGACTTGCCGGCGCCGTTGCCGCCGATGATGGTTACGAAATCGCCCGGATGCAGGTGGAGGTTCACGTTGACCAGGGCGCGCTTCTCGTTGATGGTGCCGGCGTTGAACGTCTTGCAGACGCGGTTGACCTTAAGCATGCGCTAGCGCCCCCCTTCCTGAGCCTGGCTGCTTGCGGCGTCGGCCTTGATGGCGCGTGCGTAGGTGCGGCGGAGCTGGTACTTCTCCCACACGACTGGCACGCACAGGGCGAGCGCCACGATGATGGCCGAGAGCAGCTTCATGTCGTTGGCGTCCATGCCGAGCTGGAGCACGACGGCGCGGATGAGGAAGTAGACCACGGAGCCCACGACGGCGGAGGCAAGGCGGCCGCCGAAGGCGTGCAGCTTGGCGCCGGGCAGGATGCGCCAGAGCACCTCGCCGATGACGATGGCCGCGAGGCCGATGACGATAGCGCCGGTGCCCATGCCGATGTCAGCGTACTTCTGGCTCTCGCAGATGAGGCCGCCTGAGAGGCCCACGAGGCCGTTGGAGAGGGTGAGGGCGATCATCTTGGTGACCTTGGTGTTGACGCCGAGCGCGCGCACCATGGCCTCGTTGTTGCCGGTGGCGCGGCAGGCCGAGCCGATCTCGGTGCCAAAGAACCAGTAAAGCGCCACGATCACGATAGCCGCGATCGCAAGGCCCACGATAATGGCCACGGTGCTCTGCGAGAGCCCCGTGAGGTCCTCGACGCGGCTGAAGATGGTGTCGCTCTTGAGCAGCGGCGTGTTGGACTTGCCCATGACGCGCAGGTTGATGGACCACAGGCTGATCTGCGTGAGGATTCCGGCGAGAATCGCGGGGATCTCGAAGACCGTGTGCAAAAAGCCCGTGACCGCGCCGGCGACCATGCCGGCGACCATGGCGGCGAGAATGGCGAGCAACGGGTCGCAGCCGCCCACGACGAGAACGGCGCACACGCAGCCGCCCAACGCGAAGCTGCCGTCGACGGTGAGGTCGGCGATATCGAGCAGCTTGTAGGTGATGAAGACGCCGAGAACCATGATGCCCCAGAAGACACCCTGCGAAACGGCGCTCAGCAGAGCAAGAGCCATCTGCTTTCTCCTCTCGATAACCAACAGAACCCCGGCGAGAAGCTCCCGCCGGGGTTGAGCACGTAATTTGCAGATACTACATGCGAGGGTACAGTCTAGCATGTCGGGTTGCGCATGAACATGCCTCATGCGCTTGTAATGCACCTGAAACCGCTCGTTGCCTTGTTGTTTGTTGCGTGGGCGCTCGGCTTGGCGTGTCAATGCTGTTTGCGGCAAAAAAGAGCCGGCCAAGAGGCCGGCTCAAAAGACTGCTCGGGGAGAAATGCGCTCAGGCGCTTAGGCGCTGACGTCCTCGCCGCCCTCGTCGGCAAGCGCGCTCACGTCGACGCCGATCTCGTCGGCCGTCTCCTGGTTGTAGACCAGGTCGCACTCGTCGGCGCCCATGGTGCCGATGGGCATCTCGGCCGGGTCGGCGCCCTCGGTCAGGATCTCGACGGCCATCTCGCCGGCGCGGCGCCCGAGCTCCTCGTAGTTGATCGAGACGGAGGCGAGGCCGCCGTTCTGGACCATGCCGACCTCGCCGCAGATAACGGGGACCTTGTTCTCGTTGGCAACCATGGCGACCGTGGTCATGCCCGCGGCGATGGTGTTGTCGGTGGGGGTGTAGATCGCGTCGACCTGGCCGACCATCGACTCCACGACCTGCTGGATCTCGTTGGAGCTCGAGACGGTGTAGCGCTCGTAGCCGATGCCGAGGGAGTCGAGCTCCTCCTCGGCCATGGAGATCTGGATGTCGGAGTTGGACTCGGCGGTGCAGTAGAGCAGGCCGACCTTCTCGGCGTCGGGAATGAGCTGCTGGAGCAGGTCCATCTGGTCGGCGACCGGGTTCATGTCGGAGGTGCCGGTCAGGTTGCCGCCGGGGGCGTCGTTGTCGTCGACCAGGCCGGAGGCGGCGAAGTCGGTGATGGCGGTGCCCACGATCGGGATGTCGGAGGTGGCGCCGGCCACGGCCTGGGCAGCCGGGGTGGCAATGGCGAGGATGAGGTCGCAGCCGTCGTTCACGAGCGTCTGCGCGATGGTCTGGCAGGCAGACTGGTCGTTCTGGGCGTTCTGCTGCTCGATCTCGGCGTCGATGCCCGACTCCTCGATGGCCTTGCAGAAGCCGTCGTTGGCGGCGTCGAGCGCGGTGTGCTCGGTGAGCTGCAGGATGCCGATCTTGTACTTCTCGCCCGAGGAAGCGGCGCCAGCGTCAGAGCCGGAGCCGGACGTCTCGGACGAGCAGCCGGCGAGAATCGCGGCGCCCGCTGCCGAGAGCATGCCGAGGGTGGCGGTGCGGCGGGAGATGGCGGTGTTGATGGAACCCATGGTGGTCCTCCTTAGCTGTGCGCGGAGCGCGATTGCAAAACGTGCGCCTGCTGGTTGCGGTGCAGGCGCCGGTGCGGGAAGGTCGCAGGTGCTAGACGATCTCGGCGTCCTCGAGCCCCGAGATGTCGATGCCGATTTCGTCGGCCGTTGCCTGGTTGGCGATGAGCGTGCACTCGTCGGCCTCCAGGTAGGCGATGGGCGTGTCGGCCGGATCGGCCTCGCCGGTGAGGATGTCAACGGCCATCTCGCCGGCCTTGTAGCCCAGGTCGTAGTAGTTGATGCTGTACGAGGCCAGGCCGCCGTCCTCGACCATGGTGTCGCAGCCCACGATCACGGGCAGGTCGTTCTCGTTGGCGACCATCGACACCGTGGCCATGCCCGCGGCGATGGTGTTGTCGGTGGGGGTGTAGATGGCGTCGACCTTGCCCACCATCGACTCAACGACCTGCTGGATCTCGTTGGAGCTCGACACGGTGTAGCGCTCGTGGTCGATGCCGGCCTCGTCGAGGGCCTCCTCGGCCATCTCGATCTGGATCTCGGAGTTGGACTCCGCCGTGCAGTAGAGAAGCGCCACGGTCTCGGCGTCGGGCACGAGCTGCTGGAGAAGCTCGATCTGGTCGGCCACGGGCGTGAGGTCCGAAGAGCCGGTCAGGTTGCCGCCGGGGGCGTCGTTGGACTCTACCAGGCCGGAGGCGGCGAAGTCGGTGATGGCGGTGCCCACGATCGGGATGTCGGAGGTGGCGCCGGCCACGGCCTGAGCGGCGGGCGTGCCGATGGCGAGGATGAGGTCGTCGCCGTCGTTCACGAGCTTGCTCGCGATGGTCTGGCAGGCGGACTGGTCGTTCTGGGCGTTCTGCTGGTCGATCTCGTAGTCGATGCCGGCGTCGTCGAGCGCGGCAACAAAGCCCTCGTTGGAAGCGTCGAGCGCCGCGTGCTCGGTGAGCTGCAGCACGCCGATCTTGTACGTCTCGCCCGAGCCGCCGGTGGACGCCTGAGCGCTGCCTTCGGTTGCTGCTCCGTCGGAGCCGCCCGAGCATGCCGTGAGCGCAAAGGCGGCCAGCACCCCAATCATCATGACGGAGCAGAGCGTATAGAGACGCTTCATGCTGTGACGTTTCATGCTATGACCTCCTCGTTTCTCTCGTTGCCCGCTGTGGCCGCGCGGCGTCGGTACCGGCGGTGTATGCAGGTACTTGCATACTTACGGGCTGGCATGCGTTTGATGTGCATAAGCGCGCCATCTGAACGTAGCCAAAAGTCATGGGCTCATAATATCCCCGGCCGCTGCGCGCTTGCTCTAGTTTCCGGGGAACGGTAGGGGCGATACAAGGATTTAATGAAGCACGGCGCGCCTTTAGCTCCGGTGCGCGAGAAGCGCAAAAAGCGCCTGCCGCGGCGGTGCTGCGGCAGGCGCTCGGGGTGCCTGAGGTGGTCGGGCGGGCGCGGGCGCGGCGTCTGGGCCTGCCCGCGACGGCGTTTCTCGCTCTTCTCGCCTTTGCGGGCAGCGCGGCTTAGAACTCGGCGTTGCCCACGGTGCGGGGGTGGGGCAGGACGTCGCGGATGTTGCCCACGCCGGTGAGGTACATGACGAGGCGCTCGAAGCCGAGGCCGAAGCCGGCGTGGCGGCAGCTGCCGTAGCGGCGCAGGTCGAGGTAGTAGCGGTACTGCTCGGCGTCCATGCCGAGCTCGGCGATGCGGCGCTCGAGCACGTCGAGACGCTCCTCGCGCTGGGAGCCGCCGATGATCTCGCCGATGCCGGGCACGAGGCAGTCGGCCGCGGCCACGGTTTTGCCGTCGTCGTTCAGGCGCATGTAGAAGGCCTTGATCTCGGCCGGGTAGTCGGTGACGAACGTCGGGCGCTTGAAGTGCTGCTCGGTGAGGTAGCGCTCGTGCTCGGTCTGCAGGTCAATGCCCCAGCTCACGGGGTAGTCGAACTTCTGGCCACCGGCAACCGCCTGCTCGAGGATCTCGATGGCCTCGGTGTAGGTCACGCGGGCAAAGTCGCTCGTGGCCACGTGCGTGAGGCGCTCGACGAGGCCCTTGTCGACGAAGCGGTTGAGCATGGCGAGCTCGTCGGGGCAACGGTCCATGACGTCGTTGATGACGTACTTGAGCATGTCCTCGGCGAGGTTCATGTCGTCGGCGAGGTCGGCGAAGGCGATCTCGGGCTCGATCATCCAGAACTCGGCGGCGTGGCGCGTGGTGTTGGAGTTCTCGGCGCGGAAGGTGGGGCCGAAGGTGTAGATGTCGCCGAAGGCCATGGCGAAGTTCTCGCCGTTGAGCTGGCCCGACACGGTGAGCGAGGCAGGCTTGCCGAAGAAGTCCTGGGAGTAGTCGACGTTGCCACGGTCGTCGCGCGGCGGGTTGGCTATGTCGAGCGTGGTGACGTGGAACATCTCGCCGGCGCCCTCGCAGTCGGAGGTGGTGATGATGGGCGTGTTCACGTACACGAAGCCGCGGTCCTGGAAGAAGCGGTGGATGGCGGCGGCGGCCACCGAGCGGATGCGGAAGACGGCGCGGAAGAGGTTGGTGCGCGGGCGCAGGTGCTGCTGGGTGCGCAAAAACTCCACCGTGGCGCGCTTCTTCTGAAGGGGGTAGTCGGGAGCGGAGGGGCCTTCGACCTCGATGGTCTCGGCGGTGAGCTCAAAGGGCTGCTTGGCCTCGGGCGTGAGCTTGAGGGTGCCCGTGCACACGAGCGCGGCTGAGACGTTTTGGTGCGCGATCTCGTCGTAGTTGGCGAGCGTCTCGCGGTTCATAACGACCTGCAGGTCCTTGAAGCAGCTGCCGTCGTTGAGCGTCACGAAGCCGAAGTTCTTCATGTCGCGGACGGACTTGACCCAGCCCGCCACGGTGACGGTCTGCCCGCCGAGCGCCTCTGCGTCTGCGTAAAGCCGAGCGATCTTGGTACGGTTCATAGGGGTCCTTTCAAAGGTGAGAAGCGCGCCCGCGGCCGGCTGGCGCGCGAAAACCCAGCGTTGCCGGTAGCGCCCGCCACCTGTTGCGCGAGCAGTGCCAGCAATCTTTTATTTTAACAGCTCGTCGATACCGCGCGCATGGGGAGTGAGAGGCGTACACGGCCGTCTTGCCGGTAACGACTGGCCCGCAGCCGCGCCCATGACGAGTAGAGCCGCGGCCCCGTCCTTCTCCACGTTGTTTCGGCTTGGGAGGGAGGCGTTGGCCGGGGGAGGCGGGCAGGGGTTGGCTGCGCACCGTCCCGGCTTGGGAGAAATTCGATTGATGGGGACGAGTTCTGGCCTTGTTTCTGCACAACGTCTCGGCTTGGGAGAGAATCGCCCTCTTGGGCGGAGAAGGCCTCTGACATTCCCGCAGGTTAACGGGCCTGCCCTTCTCGCCGGCTCTCCTAAGCCGAGATCTTGTGCCCTTGTTTTTCTCCCAAGCCGGGACGTTGCGCCAGAATCGCCCGTATCCGTCGCTCGAGTCCGCAAAGCTCTCCCAAGCAGGGATCTTGTGCAGGGCGAGTGGCGCATCGTCCCGCCTTGGGAGAGGCGGGTTGGCCGGGGAAGTAAGGGCAGACCCCTGCGACTGAGGTAAAGCGCTGATTGTAGGCGGGGGCTGCTGGGCTGGGACGGCGTCGGTACGCTGCGCGCCGCGGTAAGATGGAACGGATACCGACTTTAATGTGGGGAGGTCAGCCATGCCGTTCTCCATTGTGTGCAACAACATTGCCGCGGTGCGGGCGGATGCCATCGTAAACGCCGCCAATGAGCGCCTTGCCGCTGGCGGTGGGGTGTGCGGGGCCATTTTTGCCGCTGCGGGCGCGGGGGCGCTTCAGGCAGCGTGCGACAAGATCGGGTACTGCCCGACGGGTTCCGCGGTGGCGACGCCGGCGTTTGGTCTGAACGCGCGGTGGATCATCCATGCGGTCGGCCCCATTTGGCGCGGCGGCACATCTGGCGAAGAGGCGGCGCTGCGCAGCTGTTACCGCCAGACGCTCGCGTTGGCCGAGAAGCTCGGGGCGCGATCGGTGGCGTTTCCGCTCATCTCGTCGGGCATCTACGGTTACCCCAAACGCGCCGCCCTTGCGGTTGCAACCAGTGAGGTCCGCGCGTTTTTGGCTGACCACGACCTCGACGTGACCCTCGTGGTGTTCAGCCGCGAGGCGGTGCCCGTGGGCAACGAGCTGTACTTTGCGGTCGAGAACTACCTCGACGACGTGTACGTAGCCGTGCGCGAGACCCCGCGGGGTCGCGGCCTTGAGCAGACGGCGGTGTTTGAGGCGTTGGCCGAGAAGCGCGATGCCGCCCCGGAGCCCATTCGCACCTCGCCGCGTCTTGACCCGGCGACGGGGGAGCCGCTCATGGGGGCACACGCCGCGCCCGTCATGGGTGCCGCGCATGCCGCGCCCGCTACCGCGGCGTCTGTTGCGGATCCGGCGACGGCGTCCTCGTCGTCCGCGGCGCCCGCCCACGCCGCGCGCAAGAAGAAGCAGAAACTCAAGGTCAAGCCGTCGCGCTCGGGTATCTCGGGCGCCATCGAGAGCATCCGCCTCATGATCGGCAGCCTCGACGCGTCGTTCTCGCAGACCCTTCTGGCGCTTGTTGCCAGCCGCGGCCTTACCGACGCGGAGGTGTGTTCCCGCGCCAACCTGAGCCGGGCGCTGTTCTCGAAGATCCGCAAAGACGGCGGGTTCCAGCCGAGCAAGTCCGCAGCGCTCGCTTTGGCCGTGGCGCTCGAGCTCACGCTCGACGAGGCCAAGGATCTTCTCGCCAGCGCGGGGATGGCGCTTTCGCACGGCAGCAAACGCGACGTGATCGTGGAGTACTTTATCCGCACGGGCGTCTACGACGTTTACACCATCAACGAAGTGCTTTTTGCCTTTGACCAGCCGCTCTTGGGGCTGTAGGTACGTGTCGGGACGCCGCCGGAATTCCCCGCGGGCGGCCGCCCCGAGAGCTTGCGCCCGGGGCAGGCGGCCTGCAGGGGCAGGCGCTGGGGACGGCCAGCCTTTGGGGCGGTTAACGATTACGCAGTTGCCCGTATAGGCCGCAAGATTACGCACTCGACCGCATCTACAGGCTGATTGGGCCCAGTAGATGCGTCGATCTGCGTAATCTTGTGGTAGATCCGTTCGTCTGCGTAATCTTGCGGCTCGTTCGGGTGGCTGCGGGACCGGGAGAAACGCCGGCCCGGTGGCTGGTTTGGGAGAAGAACGGGCCCGTGGAGAATTGCGGGTTAGGGAGAGCGCAGACCAGCGGGGAAGCGAGGGTTGGAAAGACCCGGAGACCTGCGGAGAAGCGCAGGTCTGGAAGAGGCGCGGGCCCCGGGTGGCTGGCTTGCGAGAAGCGTCGGCCCCCGGCCCGTGCCTCGGGGCTAGTTGGCGAGCCGGTCGAGCAGGCCCTGGGCGCCGTTGGCGAGGCTGCCGAGGATGTCGCCGGCGCTGCCGAGCAGGTCGTTTGCGCCGTCAACAGCGTTGCCCGCGCCTTCGAGAGCGTCCTGGGCACCCGAGAGCGCATCGCCCACGTCGCCGAGCGAGAGTCCGTCGTCCGTCTGGCCGCTCTCGTCGGTTCCGTACGTGCCGTCCGTTCCGTATCCGTTGCTCGCGTCCGCGCTCGTATCCTCGTCGGTTGCGTGCGTGAGGTACACGGTGAGCACGTTGTTCTCGACGCCGATGCTCGTGACGGTCCAGTTGGAGGGGTTGAGCACAAACTGACCGTCGTCGGTGAGCACGGTGACGGAACCCAGGTCGGCGCCGCGATCCTCGAGGATCTTGCGGGCGTTGGACCAGCGCTCGCCCACGAGGCCCGAGGTGTCGACGTACAGGTTGGCATCCGAGGCCGCGCCGCCGTCGGTCCCGCTCGTGCCGTCGGTCTCGCCCGCGGTGCCGTCGGTGCCGGTGGTGCCGTCCTGCGCGAGCGTGTCGCTCGTCACGGCGTTGGCGCCCGCCTCGGTGTTGCCCGAGCAGCTCGAAAGGCTCAGAAACGCCACGATGAGCAGGGCGAGGCCCACGCCGAGCAGGGCAAACAGCATGCGGGTCGAGAGCGGTCCGCGCGCGCCCTTCTCGGGCGCCGGGGCGCTCGGGGCTGCGTAGTCGCGCGGCTCGTAGGCGTCGCCGCGGTCGGCGGCGTACGGGCTTTGGCGCCGCGCGGCGCTCGCGCGTTGGCGTGCTGCCGCGGGCATGAGCTGCGTCTGCGTGAGCGGCTGCTCGCGGTAGGGGTTGGCTGGGTCTTCCTCGGGGCTGGGGTACGACGAGGGCACCTGGTTGTACGGCATCACGCGCGTGCGGTCCGAGCCGGCGGTCTCGTCGGCCGCGGAGCCTTCCCACAGACTCGCGGCATCATCGGCCTGCGCGTCGGCGGCCGCGCGCTGCTCGGCGGCACGGGCCGCCGCTGCCATGGAGCCGGTTCGTGCGGCTGCGTTGCTCTTGTCTGCATAGGCGCGGGTGCCTTCTGCCGCGCCCGGGTTTCCGTTCAGGGGAGCGGTGGCGTCGCCAGGCACCTGGGGGTCCGACGCGGCGCTGAACACGACCGTGCGGTCCTCGTCTCGTCTCGGTTCGCTCATGTAACCGTCTCCTTTGCTCGCCAGCGTCCGCGTGCGGGACGCATATCGGCGCCATCTTAGCTGTTCGGTATGAAGACGCTGTTCTCCTCGGCTTAGGAACTGCATAAGAACCGAAACCGCACAAGAGCCCCGGGAGGCAAGACGCGCGCCGCTCATTCGGCAAAGGTCCGCTTGGCGTTCTCCATCATGCGGCCGAGAACCGCGGCCATCTGCGCGCGTTCCTCGTCGCTTATGCCTTCGAGACAGAGTGCCCGCGTGTCTTCGGCGGCGCGGTCGATCTCTGCCACGAGCGGCGCGACCTTCTTACCGAGGCCGATGGCCACGAGCGGGCGGGGCGCTTCTTCGGCGGCGGATGCCGGGGCGGCAGGGTCCGGCACGGCGGGCTCGGGGACGGGGGCGTCGGCGGCGAGCGACCGGAAGAGGCCGCGCGGCTCATCATTGCCGGCAGGCTCGGTCAGGCGCTCGCGGCGCTCGCGTTTGGCGCGCTCGCTCGCCTCGAGCTTCTCGCTTAAGGAGCGCAGGGCGCTGGCGAGCTTGCCCTCGTCGTCTGACCCGGAGTCGGCGAGCTTGCCGAGAAGCGCCGCGCCGCTCGGGCTCACGCGCACGAGTTGCTTGCCGGCGAGCTTGGTGAGCGACGAGGCGGCGGCGACCGACGTGAGGCCGCAGAAGTCGACGATCTCGGCGAATCCGCAGGTGCCGCCGGCGTGGCGCACGTACGAGAGAACCTGGAGGTCCTTGAGCTCGAGGTCGTAGCGGTCGGCGATGGTCTCGAAGGCGCGGTCGAGCACCTTGCGCACAAAGTAGAACGACGAGAAGGGGTTCTTCTCGGTTCCCGGGGTCACGAAGGCGCGCACGCGCTCGCGCCCGAGCTTCTTGGTGCCGGGCAGCCCGGCAATGGCGCCGTCGTCGTGCGCGTACTTGAATAGGAAGCTGCGGATCTCGCCGCGACGGGCCTCGTAGTCGGCCTCGTCGTACACGCGGCGGAAGAAGTCGTCGTAGTACTCGATGACGTTGAGCTTCATGCGCACGATGCCCGCCATGCTCAGCCCCTGCGAGACGAGCGAGCCCTTGGTCTTGACGTAGTAGTACACGGGCGCGTTGAGCGGGAACACGCGGCTGGCGTGCACGATGTACTCCATGATGAAGATGAAGTCCTCGCACCAGTTGATCTGCGGGTCCATGCGCAGATGATGCGCCTCGATGATGCTGCGGCGGAACAGCTTGTTCCAGAGCGACCCGTAGTAGTAGTCGGCGGGGTTTTCGATCATGCAGTCGGCGAACTCCTCGCGCGTGAGCGGGAACTCGAGGTCGATGTCGCCTTTGCGGGCAACGCGCTTGTCGACCACGCGGTAAAAGTCGGCGATCACGAGGTCGCAGTCGTGGTCCTCGGCGGCGCGCACCATGAGCTTGGTGGCGCTCGGCGCGAGCCAGTCGTCGGCGTCGGCAAACTGCACGTAGGTTCCGCGTGCCCGGTCGAGCGCGGCGTTGCGCGCCTCCGAGACGCCGGCGTTTTGCTGGTGGATCACGATCACGCGGTCGTCGTCTTCGGCGAGGTCGTCGCAGAGCCCGGGGCTTTCGTCGGTGCTCCCGTCGTCGACGAGGATAAGCTCGAGGTCGCGGTACTCCTGCGAGAGGATGCTTTGGACGCAGCGCGGCAGCGTTGCCGCGGCGTTGTGCACCGGCACGATGATGCTAACGGTGGGCATGGCGATCCTCCCTTCGGCGGCGCGCGGCGCTCCGCGGTGCGCGCTCTTTTCTGGGGCGCGCACGGCTGCCCGCGGCGCGCGGCGCCCACTATGGTAGCCCTTCTCGGGCCAATCTGCCCGCCGGCGCGCGGATTTAGGAGAAGCTTAAGCGCGCCCGTCACCCGCTGCTGCGCTCAAAGAACGACCTCAGGCAGACAAGCGCGCGCCGCAGGTGCTCCTTGTCGAGCCGCCCCACCACGCGGTACGGGCGCGCGCTGAGGTCGAGCGCGCGAACCTGTTCGAGAACCACTGACCCCCGGACGGGGCAGTCCTCGGGCAGGGGGTCGTGGAGGTAAAACCCGCTGACGGTGCTGGTGATGGGGCACACGAGCGTCATCGAGGTCGAGACGTTGTACTCAAACGAGCTGACCACCAGGGCGGGGCGGCGCTTGCTCGGCTCGTGCCCGCGCGTGGGGTCAAAGTCAACGATGATGATGTCGCCTTGGTTGACCATCACCATGCCTCCTGTCCCTTGGGTTCTCCCCAGTCCATCTCAGAAACGGCGCGGCCCTCGCCGTTCCAGGAGCTCATACGTCCGCGCAGGGTGTAGCGCTCGTCGGGCCGCCTGATCACGAGCACTCCGGCTTCGAGGCTCACCTCGAGCGAGTCGCCCACGCTCAGCTGCATCTCGTCGCACAGTGCCTGGGGAATTCTCAGCGCCATGGCGTTTCCCCACCTTCCTACGGTTGTTGTGGCTGCCATCGTTGCCTCCCTCCTTGCTGGATATCTAAAGTATATCTGCTTGGGAGGGTGCATGGGCAGAGGTCGGGCGTTTGCCGAGAAGGTCTTGCTTCTCGGCGGTCTGCGGGGCTATCGTGCGGCGGGTGCGTGTGCAGTGCGTGGCCCGTGGCTTGCCCGTTGCAGGTCGCGGAGCATGAGGGTTATGAGGGTGGTGTCGGCTATGTGCGCGACGGCGCCGAGCGAGCGCGCCAGCTCGTTGAGAAGCGCCGGGTCGGACGTGCGCCGGCAGCAGCGCTCTGCGCGATCGAGCAGCGCTCGGAGCTCCGTGGCCTCATAGGGAGAAAGCGGCGCGCTCTTGTCGGCCTCGTTCAGGTAGTCAGCGAGGCGGCGTGTGTGCGCCGAGGCGCTGTGTGGTGCGAGCCGTGCGGGGCGTGCGTAGCGCGAGGTGTGCAGGGCGTTGGCTGCAGGTGTTACGGCAGCCGCGTTGACCGATGCATAATGCATGAGTGCCTCCCGAGGTCGGTGCCGCGCCCGATAGGCGGCGCGGCGTGTGCCGGGGAGTGTAGGCGCATGCGCGCGGAAGGGGCGCTGCAGGTTGGTTTGGCTGTCTGAGCGGCATGTTTGGGCGGCGAGCGGTGTGGAGAACCCGCGAGGAGCCCAACCGAATTCAAACAAAACCGAGGGTCCCCTTGTGGAAAACTATGCGGAGGCCGGCGCGGTTTTGCATACGGGCGTGCGCTGAGCTGGGCATTTGAATACGAGGTACGTATTGAGCCGGCTGCCTTTGCCGTCGGCCTCAAAGCGGTTTACGAGTTGGGCGCTCGCCCTCGCGCTTGCGGCGTCAGCGAGCCGCGCGATCTCCTCCTCGCAAAAATGGTGGCAGTAGCGCACCGTGTGGGCGCTGTCTTGCCAGCCGAGCAGATAGTCGTTCTTCTCGAGCGCAAGGCCGTGCGCATCGGCATAGGGCGCGGTGATCGCGCGCGCTTTGGCGGCGAGCCGCGGGTCGTCCATAAAGCGCCAGAGCGACACGGCCGCGATACCGCCCGGGCGCAGACAGCCGAGAAGCGCGGCGAGAAAGTCCTCGCGCGCCCCTGCGCCGGGGACGTGGTGCATGAAGCCAAAGCTCACCGCGAGGTGCGCTGGCGGCAGCTCGAGGGCGGGTGTCGCTTGGCCCTCGATCAGCGCTTGGACGATGTCGCGGTTCTGGAAGCTGAAGCGGCAGCGCTGCCGCGGCGCGCCGCCAAGGGCGGGGGCGTGGCCTGCGAGGTCGGGGCAGTTGTCGACAGCATATATATGTAAGGGGCGGCCGGCGGCGCGCTCGGCGAGGAAGTTCTCGAAGCGGAGGTTGCCGCAGGCCACGTCGAGCACAACGAGGGGGTCCGCTGGCGCCGCGTTGGCATCGGCGCCTCTCAACGGCAGGGGTGCGCCGTTGCCGAGCAGGGCGCGCACCTCGGGCAGGTTGAGTAGCCGCTCCCAGCCGCACCACGGCGCGCGGCGGGTTGCCGAGAACGACGCGGCGTGCGTGCGATAAAAGACGGCGTTGAGCTCGTTGAGCGCATGTGCGGTCTCTCGGTCCACGGTTCCTCCTGTTGCTGGGGTTCGGCTGCCGCTGGGGCGTTAGCGCGGGACACGCGCTCGCCGGCGGCACTTCTCGTTGAGTATAGCCGTCGATGCCGCTTGCCTCTGGCGGCGCAGTGCTACGTGCCCGCCTCGTGTTGCCGCCGTTGTGACCGGATGCCGCGCGCCCCTGTGCCGCAGCCCCGCGCGCCGGCGCCCATCCTCTATACTGGGGCGCATGGAATCGATTCTGCTAGAAATACTCAACAAGCTCCGTGCCGGCGAGCGCATGGACGAGCGCGCCCTCAAGGCCGTGCTCCACGCGCACGACAAGCTCCTCGCCCCGGGCGAGAAGCACTTCTCCAAGAAGGCGCTCTTACCGTTTTACCTGCGCGTTAAGGAGCGCGAGCCCGAGCGGTGGCGCGCGTGGGGCGTAACGCCCGAGCTCGAGCGCGCCCTCGTACGGGCACTGCGCATGAAGCCGCGGCGCACGGCGTCGGGTGTTGCCACCATCACGGTCATCACCAAGCCCTGGCCCTGCTCGAGCAACTGCCTGTACTGCCCGTGCGACGTGCGCATGCCCAAGAGCTACCTTGCCGACGAGCCCGCGTGCCAGCGGGCGGAGCGCGCCTGCTTTGACCCGTACCTGCAGGTTTCGGCACGCCTGCAGGCGCTCACCCAGATGGGGCATCCCACCGACAAGATCGAGCTCATCGTGCTCGGCGGCACGTGGAGCGACTATCCGCGGGCGTATCAGGTCTGGTTTGTGTCGGAGCTGTTCCGCGCGCTCAACGAGGGGGTGTCGGCCGACGGCGCGGCGCTCGCCGACGCCTGCCGCGAGCGGCGCAGCGCCTACGAGCGCGCCGGGATCGCTTGGG
>CASEEV010000029.1 GCA_949287065.1 uncultured Collinsella sp. | reverse complement strand
TCATTTTGCGTGAAGGACGGGGGCGGCCTCGGGCGGGGGGGGGGGGCGCGGGGGCTCCCGGGGGGTGCGCGGCAAAGGGGCGTTGCTGACCGGTCCCCCTTTTGGCCCGGTGCGGACCCACCGTACGGCCCCGCGCCGCCCGCCCCGACCTGCGGGCTCCCCGCTCGCCGGGGCTTGGTTGTCTGGCTGCGGCGTTGTGGCTGCTCGTCAGGGCCTCTTACCTGCGAATCCGCCGTCCGGCCCCTCCGTCCTTCTCGCCAGCGTGCCCATGATAAGGACCCAAGCGGACGTTCTCGCGGGGCAAAGCGTCCGTTCGGGTCCTTATCTTGTTGGAGAACGTCCGGTTCGGTACGTATCTTGCGGATCGTTACGGCAGCTTCGGGTGCGTTTTGTTGCGGCTGCTCGTTCGTCTTGCGGTTAGGACGGCGGGGGGATGCAATTGTTACCGTCTAAGCGACGGGGCGTCGGTCCGGCTTTAGATTTGGGTTCGAGATGCTACAATGCGGTTGCCTGGGAAATGATGGCGTACTATAGCATATTCCGCAAATACGTTTCGAGTGTTGATGAAGCTCATTGAGGATCGGCTTTGAGCTTCTAAGTCGCTCTTTGGGTCGGCGCAATCTATCTCGATAAGATCAGCATCTGGCTGCTCTCGTGTTTTGCCTGAATGCCGTGCGCTCCGTTTGGGTCGAATGCCGGTAAAAACCGTACCCCGGGTGACGTATGTCTTGTACGGTTTGCTGGCGCTGGGTTGGATGTTGGTGTACGTGAAGATGAGCGAAGAGGCGCAGGGCCGCTTTGATGCGGCCATTGAAGCATTGGCGGCAAACATACGATTTGCCGGCGCCGCAGGGGAGCCGCGGGCCATAGCGATTACGAGCTCTCTGCCCAACGAGGGCAAGAGCACGCTGACTGTGGCATTGGGCAACGCGTTGGCAAAAGGAGGGCGGCGGGTCTGCCTGGTCGAGGGGGACCTGAGACGGCCGACGATGGGGCGTATGCTCGGATGTTCGCCGACGTGCGGCATCGGTTCGGTTCTCGTGGGGGATGCGACGCTGGACGACGCGCTCGTGCCAACCAGGCAGGCGCGCCTCTTCTTGCTCAACGGCGAGGCGGATATCGCAAACCCCGCGGACTTGTTCGCGACGCAGTCGTTCAAGAAGACGCTGCGCACGCTCAAACGCCGCTTTGACTATGTGATCATCGACACGCCGCCGTTGCACGCGGTCGTCGACGCGGCGGTCATTGCCGCCGAGGCCGACGACACGGTGCTGGTCGTGCGCGAGGGCCTTGTTGCGCGCGGCAGCGTGCGCTCGTCGTACGACCAGCTGCGCAAGGCCGGGGCCCATGTGCTGGGAACCGTTGTGAACTGCGACTCCTCGCGGGCCGGGGCGTAGGCAGCGCTCGCGCTACACCTCAACGAGGTTGCGGATGGGCTTGCCCTCCTGCAGCGCGCGGATGTTCTCTGTTGCGATCGTCGTGATGTTCTCGAGCACCACGGGGAGGTGGAAGCCGCCCGACACGTGCGGGGTGATAAAGAGGTTCGGCGCATCCCAGAGCGGGTCGTCCGCCGGCAGGGGCTCGGGCACGGTCACGTCGAGGGCGGCCCCTGCCAGGTGCCCCGAGGCAAGGGCCTCCACGAGCGCTTGCTGGTCCACCAGGTCGCCGCGGCCGCCGTTTGCAAAGTAGGCCCCCTCGCGCATGGCCGAGAAGAACGCCTCGCCGGCGAGCCCGCGGGTTTCGTCGGAGCTGGGCAAGAACGACGCCACCACGTCAAAGTCGCCGAGGATCTCGGGAAGGTCGCCGAGGGCGGCCATGGCCTCGAAGTCACTAGTGGGAGCGCCCGGGCGGCGGCGCACGCCGGTCACGTGCGCGCCGAGGGCCCGTGCGAGTTTAGCGAAGTGGCTGCCGATGTCGCCGGCGCCGAGCACGAGCACGTGCGCGCCCGCCAGGGTCGTCACGGAGCCCTCGTCGGTCCAGGTGCGCGCGTGCTGGTCGTCGCGGTAGGCGGGGAGGCGCTTCATGAGGCCGAGCAGCATGGCGAGCATGTGCTCCGAGACCGCCTGGCCGTACGCGCCGACGGCGGACGCCATGCGCGCGCCCTCCGGGAGCACGCCGGGTTTGACGTAGGGGTCGTAGCCTGCCGAGTTGAGCTGGATAAATGCGAGGCTATCGGCCTCGGAGAGGCGCTGCGCGGGCAGGGGGTTGCCCACGATAACGTCGGCCCCGGCAAGAAGCTCCGCCGGCGTCTCCGTGCGCGTGGAGTACGAGAATCGCGCGTGGGGCGCCGCCGCCTCGAGACGCTCGCGCTGCGCCTCGGTAAGGTCGAGAAGCACGAGAACGTTGCGTACGGTTACGGGCGTGGAAGACGGGGCGCTGGTATCCATGGGGCTCCTTAGGAGGGTTTCCGGCGAGGTGCATGGCGAGGCGGCTGCCTGTGTTTCTCGCATGGTAGCGCACCCGCGCGGCACTGCTCCATGGTCTTGGGCACAGCCTTGGCTGCCGCTTGCGGCGGCGTACTTGTTACTACCAGCTTGTCAACGCCCGGTCGCAGGGTTGCCCTTGCGCTTGGGCTGGGGGAAAATACCCCATGCTTACTGATCCCGCAGCAAGGGAGATTCTCACTATGAAGTACTTCGGCACAGACGGTTTCCGCGGCGAGGCCAACAACGGCCTCAACGTTGACCATGCGTTCAAGATCGGTCGCTACGTCGGTTGGTACTACGGCGCGCGCCAGGGCAAGAAGGCCCGCATCGTGCTCGGCAAGGACACCCGCCGCTCGAGCTACATGTTCGAGTCCGCGCTCACCGCGGGTCTCGTGGCGTCGGGCGCCGACGTGTACATGCTGCACGTCATTCCCACGCCCGGCCTCGCCTACGAGACGGTCGACGGCCGCTTTGACTGCGGCATCATGATCTCGGCGTCTCACAACCCCTACACCGACAACGGCATCAAGCTCGTCAACGGCGAAGGCTACAAGATGGACGAGGACGTTCTCGAGCTCATCGAGGCCTACATCGACGGCGAATGCGACGAGGTGCCGCTCGCCACGGGCGATGCCATCGGCTCCACCATCGACTACATGCAGGGCCGCAACCGCTACATCGCCTTCCTCATCTCGAGCGCCAACTTCTCGCTCCAGGGCATGAAGATCGGCCTCGACTGCGCCAACGGCGCCGCCTCCTCGGTCGCCAAGCCGGTGTTCGACGCGCTCGGCGCCGACGTGCGCGTGATCAACAACAGCCCCGACGGCCTCAACATCAACGTCGACTGCGGCTCCACCCATATCGACCGCTTGCGCCGCCACGTGGTCGAGCAAGGCCTCGACGTGGGCTTTGCCTACGACGGCGACGCCGACCGCTGCCTTGCTGTGGACGAGCGCGGCAACGTGGTCGACGGCGACCTCATCCTCTACGTCTGCGGCGTGTACCTCAACAGGCACGGCCGCCTCTCCGCCGGCACCGTAGTGCCCACGGTCATGAGCAACTACGGCCTCTTCAAGGCCTTCGACGAGGCGCAGCTCTCCTACGAGACCACCCAGGTGGGCGACAAGTACGTGTACGCCCGCATGCGCGAGAAGGGCTACAGCCTCGGCGGCGAGCAGTCCGGCCACATCATCTTCGGCGACATCGAGTGCACGGGCGACGGCATCATGACGAGCCTGCGCATCATGGAGGTCATCCGCGCCGAGCGCGAGACGCTCTCTCAGCTCGCCGCGCCGGTGAAGCTCTACCCGCAGGAGCTCGTGAACGTGCGCGTCGTCGACCGCGACGCCGCCATGAATGACCCCGAGGTGCTCGCCGCCGCCGAGGAGGCGGGCAAGTTCCTGGGGGACCGCGGCCGCGTGCTCGTGCGTGCGAGCGGCACCGAGCCTCTGGTGCGCACGCTCGCCGAGGCTCCGACCGACGAGCTGTGCCGCGAGGCCAACGCCTTCGTCCTCAAGGCGCTCGAGAAGCACCGCGCCTAAGCTTTTCTTCACGCGGTGTGTGCCTCGCGTGCTTTTCTCTGGCATGGTGCTTGGGGCCCTCGGCGCAGGGCACAAGAGAAGTGCATCGCACAAAACAGGCCGCCTGCCGCGCCGAGGTGCGGCAGGCGGTGCGGAGAAAGGATACGCAATGGCCCAGTTCTACGTTTGCAAGCACTGCAGAAACTTCCTCGTGACGATCGTCGACGGCGGCGTGACGCCTCAATGCTGCGGTGAGCCCATGGACAAGCTCGAAGCCAACACCACCGACGCCGCTACCGAGAAGCACGTTCCCGCGGTCTCGGTCGAGCGCGACGGGCACATCATCCGCGTGACGGTGGGCGAGGTTGAGCACCCCATGACCGACGAGCACTACATCCAGTTCATTGCGCTCGAGGCCGACGGGCGCGTCGAGGTGCGCCAGCTCAAGCCCGGCCAGAGCCCCACGACGTTCTTCGCGGGCGGCGTTGCCCACGGCACGGTGTACGCCTACTGCAACCTCCATGGTCTGTGGAAGGCGAGCTTCTAGTCCGCAGCAGCTAAAACAGGTACCATGGTGTGCAACCGCATGCGAGGGGTCGCCGCGAGGCGGCCCTTTTGCTGTGCGCTCGCGCACACGCACGGAGGGAGGGGCGCGGATGATCATCGCGCTGGCACAGATCGACGCACGTCTGGGCGACATCGAGGGGATCTGCGACCGCATCGAGGAGCAGGCGAGGCTCGCCCACGAGGCGGGGGCCCGCGTTCTCGCCACGCCCACGCCCCTGTTCGGCGGCATCGCCCCCGGCGCGCTCGTCGAGTCCGCCGACTACGTGCACGATCTGCTCTCGGGTCTCGCGCGCGTGGCGCGCTCCGTAGAGCCCATCTGCCTTATACCTGCCGTGGTGCCCTACGGCGACTCGACGCTGTTCGAGGTCTTCATGCTCAAAGAAGGGCGCGTCATCCCCACGCGCACGGTCACGAGCTACCGCCGCGGTCCCGCTGCGGAGGAGTCGTGGTACCCGCCGGTCTTCGATGTCGACGGGGTGCGCATCGGCGTGACGTTCGACGTGCGGCGCGATGTCGAGCATGTGCCCACGGGCACCGACCTCATGCTGTACTTCCAGGTCAACGGCTTTGACATGACCGACGAGTCAACCTCGGCCGTCGCGTCGGTCAAAGACGGCCACTTCAGCGACCTCGCCGAGAAGCATCACGTGTGGATCGCCTGCATGGCGCCCGTCGGGGCCTTCGAGGACGCCGCGTACACGGGCGGTTCGTTTGTGATGGACGACAACGGCCGCGTCTGCGTCATGGCCCCGTGCTTTGAGGAGGGCCTCCTTCTGCAGGAGATTCGCCGCGACCGGGTGATGCCGGCGCTGGGGAGCCACGAGCTGCCGGCGTACCGGCAGGAAGCGTGGACGTGGGAGGCGCTCGTGCTCTATCTGCGCGACACGTTTGCCGCACAGGGCGCCGCGAGAGCCTGCGTGCTTCTCGCCGGCGACCTGCCGACGTCGCTTACCGCCGCCCTCGCGGTCGACGCTTTGGGCTCCGCCAACGTCACCGGCGTGCTTATCGCCCGCGATCGCTTCTTCACGCCCGCGCAGGAGGCTGCCGAGCAGGAGCGCGCCGCCCGCGCCCGCGAGCTCGCGCGCAGCCTCCACATCGACCTTGTCGAGAAGGACGCGCCCCGCATCGACGGCGTTCTCGGGCGCTCCGAGGCGCAGCGGGGCTCCGCCGAGGCTGCGGCCGCATGCCATGAGGCGGAGCAGGCGCTCGTGAACGCGGTCGCCCGTGCGCGCGGCGCGCGCGTGGTGAGCCCGCTCACCAAGACCGATTACGCGCTGGTAGGGGTCGAGCGGCCGTGCCCCCGGGAGGGCGCCGTGGCCCCCTTCGGCGACGTCTACCTCACGCAGCTCGAGTTTCTCGCCCGGTACCGCAACGGGGTGTCGCCGGTGGTGCCCGCTCCGCTCGTCACCCTCAACGCGGTCGAAGAGCGCATGCGCGCCGTGCTCGCGGGCGTGTTCTCCTCGTTTGCGGACATGCCCCAGCTCGCCGAGCCGCTTGCCTCCGTGCTCGCAAAGCTCGAGGCAACGCAGGTCGACAGCATCCTCGACGCGCACGTCGATCACAACCGCGGGGCAGGGGAGATCGCCTCGCCGGCGCTCCCGGCGGAGGCGGTCCGTCTGCTGCTCATGCATGTCAGGCGCGGCGAGGCCCTGCGGCGCACGCTGCCGCCGTACGCCATCGTCTCGGCGCGCTCGCTTGCCGAGCGCGGCTGGCCTTCGGGGCTCGCGTGGTCTGACATGGGCTGCGACGCCGCCGAGCCGATGACGGTCGACGGCCTTGCGCAGGCCGAGATCGATCGCTTCCGGCAGGAGGCGGGGGATCCCGGCGAGCACGTTCGCGGCGAGATCATGGGGCTTCTCGGCGACCTGTTCGGCTTGAGCAGCGAGGAGCAGGAGCAGCTCCGCTCCGAGGAGGGCCAGCAGCGCCTGCGCGAGGGCATCGAGCGCTTTGAGCAGGAGCTTCGCCGGGCCATGAGCTCGGGTGGAGGCGCCGTTGCCGGTCCGCCCTTTATGCAGGGGCAGGGCCCGGCAGCGCCTGACGGCGCGGGGTTCCCGTTTTTCTCGCTCAACTGACGGCGCACCTGCCGCCTGTTTGAACGGTGCGTCGCGGGCGGTTCGCCTTCTTGCGCAGATTGCCTCCGCATAGTATAGTTAGAACAAATGTTCGTAACTGCAAGGCGGAGGTGCGCGTGATTATCTTGGGGATCGACCCGGGGCTTGCCAACACCGGTTGGGGCATCATCGAGACCCGCGGGGCGAGTATGCGCGCCCGTGCGTACGGCTGCATCCATACGTCGGCAGGGAGCCCCATCGCGGTGCGCCTGCGCCATATCGCCGACGAGCTCACGCAGGTGGTCGACAAGTACCATCCCGACGAGGCCGCCATCGAGGGCATCTACTTCGGCGCCAACACGCGCTCGGCCATTCCGACGGCGCACGCGCGCGGCGCGGCGCTCGTGGCCTGCTCGCTGTGCGGCGTCGAGATCGGCGATTACACGCCTATGCAGATCAAGCAGTCGGTGGTAGGGACGGGCGCTGCCGACAAGCGCCAGGTTATCTACATGGTGCGCACGCTTTTGCACCTCGACCACGACCCGCGCCCCGACCACGCCGCCGACGCGCTCGCCTGCGCGGTGTGCCATGCGCACCTGCGCCAAACCGACGCGCTCACGGGCGGCGCGTACGTTCAGCAGAAAGGAAGTGCCTACGCATGATCGCTCAGGTTCGCGGCTCCCTCGAAGAGGCGAGCCTCTCGTCTGTTGTCATAGACGTGGGCGGCGTGGGCTTCGAGCTCGGCGTGTCGGGCATGACCGCCGCGAGCCTGCCCGCACTCGGGCAGGAGGTGCGCCTCTACACGCGGATGCAGGTGCGCGAAGACGCCTGGTCGCTCTTCGGGTTTGCCACAAAAGAGGAGCGCACGCTGTTCGACCACCTCGTGTCGGTGTCGGGCGTGGGCCCCAAGCTCGCGCTGTCGGTGCTGTCCAAGTTCCGCGTGGCCGAGCTCTACACCGTGGTGGTCACCGAGGACGTCAAGCGCATGCAATCGGTGCCCGGTGTGGGCAAAAAGACCGCCCAGCGCCTTATCCTCGAGCTTCAGAGCACCTTTGCTAAGGACAAGAGCCTGAGCGGCATCTCGGACGAGCTGCCCGACCAGCTCCCGCTGGCGCCGCGCGACAACGGCGCTTTGGCCGACGCAAACGCCGCCCTGCTCTCCATGGGCTTTACGCCGCAGGAGGCGGAGCTTGCGCTTGCAGGGTATGATGAGGGTCAGGCAACGACCGAAGAAATGCTGCAGGGCGCTCTGAAGCGCCTGGGAATGGGTGCGTAAACGTATGTGGGAGCTTGACGAGTCTCAGGATCCGTGGGCAGACGAGGGGCGTTCCGCTCATGCGGAGCGCATGGTGTCGGCCGACCTCACGTCGGACGACCTCGACGTCGAGCACACGCTCAGGCCCCAGCGCCTCGAAGAGTACTGCGGCCAGGAACGCATCAAGCAGAACCTGCGCGTGCTTATCGAGGCCGCCAAGACGCGCGGCGAGACGCTCGACCACGTGCTGTTCTCGGGCCCTCCGGGGCTTGGGAAGACAACCCTTGCGAGCGTGGTCGCCAACGAGCTCGGCGCGAGCATCCGCACCACCTCCGGCCCGGCCATCGAGCGCACCGGCGACCTTGCCGCCATTCTTACCAACCTTCAGCCCGGCGATGTTCTCTTCATCGACGAGATCCATCGTCTCAACCACTCGGTGGAAGAGGTTCTCTACCCTGCTATGGAGGACTTCTCGCTCGACATCGTTATCGGCAAGGGACCCGCGGCGCGTTCGATTCGCCTCGACATCCCGCGCTTCACTCTCATCGGTGCCACCACGCGCTCGGGCATGCTCACCGGTCCTCTGCGCGACCGCTTTGGCATCTCGTTCCGCCTGGACTACTACTCCATCGAGGACCTCGCGCAGATCATCATCCGCTCCGCCACGATCCTCGGCGTTGAGATCGATTACGAGTCGGCCGTCGAGGTTGCCTCGCGCTCGCGCGGAACCCCGCGTCTGGCAAACCGACTGCTCAAGCGCGTGCGCGACTACGCGCAGGTCAAGGGCGGAGGATCCATCACGCTCGATGTGACCCACCAGGCCCTGGTCTTCTTCGAGATCGACGAGCTCGGGCTCGACTGGGTTGACGTGCGCATTCTCGAAACGCTCGCCAAGACCTTCCACGGCCGCCCCGTGGGTCTCTCAACGCTCGCGAGCGCTGTGGGCGAGGACCCCGGCACCTTGGAAGATGTGTACGAGCCCTACCTGCTGCAGCGCGGCCTTATGGTGCGCACGCCCCAGGGGCGCGTTGCCACGCCGGCGGCTTTCGAGCACCTGGGCATCGAGCCGCCGCAAACCGCTGTGTAGCGAGCGCAGCGCAACAAACGAGCCGCTTCGGGCCCGCGGGAGCCGCCCGCGGACCTTTCTCGTCGTTGGGAAAATGTTCGGGACGTCGGGTATCGCTTGGGGTTACGATGAAAGAGCATCGCCGTATCGCGTCGAAGGGAGCGCCATGCTGACAGACATCGAGATTGCGCAGGCGGCAACGCCGCTACCCATTACCGAGGTAGCGGAGAAGGCCGGTGTCGACACGGGTCACCTGATCCCGTACGGTTTCGACAAGGCGAAGGTAGACTACTCGCTTCTCTCCGAACCCACCGATCACAAGGCCAAGCTCGTTCTCGTGACCGCCATCAATCCCACGCCTGCCGGCGAGGGCAAGACCACCACGACCATCGGCCTTGCCGACGCGCTCCAGCTGCGCGGCGTCAAGAGCGCCGTCGCCCTCCGCGAGCCCTCTCTTGGCCCGGTGTTCGGCGTGAAGGGCGGCGCTGCCGGCGGCGGCTACGCCCAGGTCATACCCATGGAGGACATCAACCTGCACTTCACCGGCGACTTCCACGCCATCGGGGCGGCCAACAACCTGCTCGCAGCCATGCTCGACAACCACATCCAGCAGGGTAACGAGCTCGGTATCGATCCCAAACGCATTACGTGGAAGCGCGCGGTCGACATGAACGACCGCCAGCTGCGCAACGTGGTCGACGGTCTCGGCGGCGGCGCCAACGGCGTGCCGCGCGAAGACGGCTTCGACATCACGGTTGCCTCCGAGATCATGGCGGTGTTCTGCCTCGCTACCTCTATCCCTGACCTCAAGGAGCGTCTCGGAAACATCGTCGTGGGCTACACCTACGCAGGCGAGCCGGTTCGTGCGCGCGACCTCAAGGCCCAGGGCGCAATGACGGCACTGCTCAAAGACGCGCTCAAGCCCAACCTGGTCCAGACGCTCGAGCACACGCCGGCCTTCGTGCACGGCGGTCCGTTCGCAAACATCGCGCACGGCTGCAACTCGGTTATCGCAACGCGCATGGCCATGCGTTTCGGCGACATCGCCATCACTGAGGCGGGCTTCGGCGCTGACCTCGGCGCCGAGAAGTTCCTCGACATCAAGTGCCGCATGGCCGACCTGCATCCCGACGCGGTGGTCGTTGTCGCCACGGCGCGCGCGCTCAAGTACAACGGCGGCGTTGCCAAGGCCGATCTCAACGACGAGAACCTCGACGCGCTCAAGGCCGGCCTGCCCAACCTGCTCCGCCACGTTGACAACATCCAGAGTGTGTACGGCCTGCCCTGCGTCGTTGCCATCAACCGCTTCCCGTCCGACACCGAGGCGGAGCTCGCGCTCATCGAGGAGGAGTGCAAGAAGCTCGGTGTGAACGTGGCGCTTTCCGAGGTCTGGGCAAAGGGCGGCGAAGGCGCGCTCGCGCTCGCCGACGAGGTCATGCGCCTGGTCGACGAGCCTAACGACTTCCGCTTTAGCTACGAGACGGGCGTTCCGGTGGAGGAGGCCATCGAGGCCGTTGCCACCAAGGTCTACCGCGCCGACGGCGTAGACTTTACGCCTGCCGCCAAGAAGCAACTCGCAACCCTCAAGGCCAACGGCTTCGGCAATCTGCCGGTCTGCATCGCAAAGACCCAGTACTCCTTCTCCGACGATCCCGCCAAGCTCGGCGCGCCTGAGAACTTCCGCATCACGGTGCGCGAGCTTAAGGTCTCTGCCGGCGCCGGCTTTGTGGTAGCGCTGACGGGTACGGTTCTCACCATGCCCGGCCTGCCCAAGGTTCCCGCCGCCGAGAAGATCGACGTAGACGACGAGGGCAACATCACGGGGCTGTTCTAACGGGCACGACGCTGCGGCCGCGCCTGACGGGCGCCTCGAGCCTCACTCGTCGGGCATGGCCGCAAGGCCAGTGCCCTCCTCCTTCGGCCCGATCCGCCTCGCCAGCCGCGCCCTCGCTTTCGCGAGCTCGACCTGTTTCGCTTTGGCCCGCCCTCTTCGGAGGACGGGCCTCGCTGTGCTCCGGCCGGCCGGGAGGGCGCCGATCCTAGCGCCCCGCCCCTTTTTACGGGAAATGGAGGTTCCTTCGGGAAACGCGGGGTATCCCCGGAGGCGGCGGGGCTCTGAGCTGGGGCTTCTTTGGGCGCCGCCGTCCGTCTGCCCGCAGATGCCAGAGGGAACCTCCGTTTCCCGTAAAAACTCCTGCCCCGGCGGGGCCGGGGGGGTGGAAGGGGCCCGGCCGGCCGGGAGGTCGCCGATCTTGGTCCTCCGCCCAAGTTTCGACGGTTATTCGAGTACTTTTCGGGACCTGTCGAGTAGACCAGCAGCTGGCAGCGCCCTGGCCTGCGGAAACGCCGGCCAGATACCCCGGTCTACCCGGGGTGTCGTGAAAAGTATTCGAATAACCGAAAAAGTCTTCCGGAACGGGCGTCTGCGAACCGGTTGCCATGCCGCGGCGGGGCCCTGCCCGGCGATGCCGGCGCCTGCGCCCGACGATGCCGGGGCGGCGCGCGGGCTCGCGGCGCCGCAGTCCCGTTCGCGCCTGGCGACCGACGCCACGGTTCCGACAAAATCAGGGCCTGAAAGTGTCGGTACCGTGGCGTCGGTGGTTGCCGATTGTCGGGAACGTGGCGTCGGTGGTTGAGGATTGTCGGTACCGTGGCGCAGGTGGCTGCGACTTGTCGGAGGCGCGGCGTACTTTCGTACCGACTGTCCGCTGCGTCAACGCCGGCCGGCCCAACGTATGAGTCGTGGCCTCTCGCAGAAACCATGTGTTTCGGCTCAGGGATGGCTTGAGAAATAATTCTTGCAGCGACCAGTATCAAACGGGTCCGATCTGATAACAATCTCCGTTCCTCGGGCAGTTCGTATACCACCTTTGAGCTGGGGAAAACCAGCAGTAACGCAGGACGCGTCGGTCCTGCACCGGCTCGAGGAGGTAGGTTATGGACAGGGATCAGAATCTTGAGATGGCGTCGTTCGAGCTGATTGCGGCATCTGGTGCTGCGCGCAGCATTGCCATGGAGGCCATCAAGACGGCTCGCGAAGGCGACATCCCGGGCGCAAAAGCCAAGCTCGACGAGTCGCAAGAGACGTTTGCGGCCGCCCATGAGGTCCAGCACGCCGTAATGGACCTCGAGGCACTTGAAGAGCGCGTGTCGGTCGACCCGCTGTTCGTTCACGCCCAGACCCATGTGATGTCCTGCCTTGTGACGCAGGACCTGGCCGAGGAGTTCGTCGCGCTGTACGAGAAGATTGGCGCGTAAACGACTCTCTCAAAAGCAAGATGCCCAGCCCTGCGTGTTCCCGCAACGCGCAGGGCATTTCTTTGCAGAGCGGTTGCGTACGGGCACGTCGTCAGCGGCGCAGCGGTGGTTCTGTATACTCTTGTGTGCTCGACGGATAGTCGGGCGCGGCTCAGCCGGCGTTTTGTGAAGGGGAGACCTCGTATGGCAACGATCATTGACGGTAAGGCGCTTGCGGCAAAGATCAGGTCTCAGGCAAAGCGGGAGGCTGAGGAGCTGCGCGCCGAAGGGGTCGTGCCGGGGCTCGCCGTCGTGCTCGTGGGCAACGATCCTGCCTCGCGCACCTACGTTCGCGCCAAGCATCGCGACTGCGAGGAGTGCGGCATCCCGTCCTTCGATTACACGCTTTCCGAGCAAACCACCCAAGAGGAGCTGCTCAGCCTGCTCTCCGAGCTCAACGGGCGCAGCGACGTTGCCGGCATCCTCGTGCAGATGCCCCTGCCTGATCATTTGGACGCCGAGGCGGTCATTGCCGCCATCGATCCCGCTAAGGACGTCGACGGGTTTCACCCCATGAATCTCGGCAAGCTCGTGCGCGGGCTTCCTGGGCTGCGGCCCTGCACGCCGGCCGGCGTTATGCGCATGCTCGAGGAGTACGGCATCGACCCGGCGGGCAAGAACGCCGTGGTCGTCGGGCGCTCGTCGATCGTGGGCAAGCCCATGTCGCTTATGCTGCTGGCAGCCAACGCAACGGTGACGGTAGCTCATTCGGGTACCGCGGACGTGGCCGCTGCGTGCCGTGCCGCCGACATTCTCGTCGTGGCAACCGGTCGCGCCAAAATGGTCACGGCAGACTGGGTGAAGCCGGGCGCCGTGGTCATCGACGTGGGCATGGACCGCGACGAGTCGGGAAAGCTGTGCGGCGATGTAGACTACGCCGAGGTCGAGAAAATCGCTGGCGCCATCACACCGGTTCCCGGAGGCGTAGGTCCCATGACGCGCGCCATGCTCATGGAAAACGTGGTTGCCGCCGCACGGGGCATTGAACAGGGTTGCTGAGCCGGGTTTTCAGTGCGTTTTAAGGTGTCTTTTGTTGCCGGTTGGGATACAAAACTTTTTCCGCACACAATTGCCGTTTGTGGCGAGAAATCGACCATTCTCGGTCGGCTGTCCAGCATAATGGAGTATGATAGCGAGCAGCGGATTTCCCGCTATGTTTGAGCGCTTCGGCGCAACGGTTTGCCTGCTCATGCAGGCAAGAAAGAAAGGCACGTCATGGCACAGGGTACGGTTAAGTGGTTCAATCCCGACAAGGGCTACGGCTTCATCTCTCGCGAGGACGGCGACGACCTGTTCGTCCACTTCTCCGAGATCCAGATGGACGGCTACAAGACGCTCGACGAGGGTCAGGCCGTTGAGTTCGAGATCACCACGGGCCAGAACGGCAAGCTGCAGGCTTCTAACGTTCGCAAGCTCTAATATCGGGCTTTACGCATAAGAACTTGCACTGGCGCCCCTCGGGGCGCCTTCTTTTTTTCGCGCGCGTTGATGCCGTGCCGTGCCGCTTCCCGTTCTGACCACGGTTTTAGCGCAAGCTTTAAGGAATGCCTACGCTGAGGTGGGGTAGGATAAACGCATCAGGAGCAGCCGCATGAGCGCAGGCGCGGCGGCAGAGGCGAGGAGGCCATCATGGCGGTACGGTTCGACGAGCTTGTGAACGACATGGTCAACATCGGCTTCGGGGCAGCTGCAATGGCGGCGGACAAGAGCCGCGAGGTTCTCGAGGACCTCAACGCGCGCGGCGAAGCGGCGCGCAACGACGTCGAGGCGTCTGACTTCGCGCGCTCGATGTCAGACATCTTCGAGAAGGCGGGCGGCGTGATCAGCGACGCCACCGAGCGCCTGAGCGCAACCGGCTCCTCGACGAGCGAGAAGATCTTGGACGAGCTTATCCGCGCCCGCGTGCGCGACATGCCCGAAGACGAGCGCGCCGCCTTTGTGGAGCACGTGCAGAAGCTCGTCGACTCCGTAGGCCCCAAGGCGGTCGACATCGAGGTCGAGGTCGAAGTCGTTGACGAGAACAGCGACGACGAGGACGCCGACGACGTCGATGAAGCACAAGATGCCGAGGACGAGAAGGCGTAAGCAAGCCGCGTCATGACTAAGAGCCAGGCACATATTCCCGATCCGGACGAGGGCCGCGCGGCACAGGAAGACGCCTTCGAGGAGGAGTCGTTCTTCCATCATGACCGCGCGGTCGACGCTGTGCCCGAGGAGCCCGCCGCTATGGCGCCCTCCGAGGAGTACAAGCTCACGCTCGCGGGCAAGCGCGACCGCATCGTCGAGATCTTCGGCGTCCTACGCAAGTATCAGGTGACGCGCGGCCTCACCCCGGTTCGTTTGCGCTGCATGCTCGAGGAGCTCGGCCCCATATTCGTCAAGATGGGCCAGATCCTCTCCACGCGTTCCGAGGTTCTGCCGCAGGCCTATTGCGACGAGCTCGGCAAGCTTCGCACCGAGGTCGATCCGGTGCCGTTCAGCGTGGTGCGCGAGTGCCTCGAGGCGGAGTTCAACAAGCCGCTCGCGAGCGTGTTCTCCGACATTGACGAGAAGCCCCTCGGCAGCGCCTCCATCGCGCAGGTGCACCGGGCGCATCTTCTCAGCGGCGAGGAGGTCGCCGTCAAGGTGCAGCGACCGGGCGCCCAGCAGGTCATGGCCCGCGACATCGACATCATGCGCACGGTGGCGCGCACCGCAACGCGCGTCATCGGCGACGACGCCGTTATCGACCTGCGCGCGGTGGTCGAGGAGCTCTGGACCTCGTTTCGCGAGGAGACGAACTTCCTCATGGAGGCGCGCAACCTCGAGGAGTTCTACGCGTTTAACGAGCACGTTCCCTATGTCTCGTGCCCGCGCCCGTACCTCGACTACTGCACCGAGCACGTCGTGGTCATGGAGTACGTCGGAGGCACGTCCATCGCCGACTCGGCAAGGCTCCGGTCGCAAGGGTACGACCTCGCCACTATCGGAAAGCACGTTGTCGAGAACTACACGACGCAGATCTTGGACGACGGCTTCTTTCACGCCGACCCCCACGCGGGCAACATCATCGTCAAAGAGGGCGTCGTGTTCTTCATCGATCTCGGCATCGTGGGGCGGGTATCCTCCCACAGCCGGGTCATCTTGAAAGACATCATCTTCTCTGTCGCCGAAGGCGACACGCCCAAGCTGAAGGACGCGCTGGTGCGCTTTGCCGTCAGCCGCAACACCGCAGAGATCGACCACGCGGCGCTTCTCGAGGACCTCGATCTTATCGTCGCCGACTTCGCGACCGTCGACCTCGCCGATCTGAACGTCGGCGAGTTCTTGACCGCGATCATCAACCTCGCGCACAAGCACAAGGTCGAGCTCCCGAGCGTCGTTACCATGGTCGCGCGCGGCATGGTCACGCTCGAGGGCCTGCTTGCCGAGTATCTGCCCGACGTCAACATGATCGACATCATCTCCGAGCACATAAAGCGCGAGAAGAGCAGCTTCAAGCGACTGGAGGAGCTGCTCGAGGACCTTGAGCACCAAGGAGGGCGAACGCTCAAAGGCACCATGGAGGCCGGCGAGCACCTCGGCCTCGCGGCGCGCATGCTCACGCGCGGTCAGCTCAAGGTCAACACGGAGTTCATCGGATCCGAGGAGATCATCCAGCGCCTGGGCTTCATCTTCGACCGCCTCTCCATGGCCGTGATCGTAGCCGGCCTCTTCATGGGGTCGTCGATCGTGTACTACGCGGGCATCAAGCCGGTTATTTTCGGCATTCCCGTTCTCGGATTCTTGGGCTATGCGGCAGCGTTCGTGATGGCGATCATGGTGGGACGCGACATCTGGCGCAACGGCCACCACAAGAAGTAGCGGCACCCTCGAGTCGCGCGTCGATTCATCCGTGCCTTGAGGGAGTCGAAACAAAACGGCAATACCTCGTCGAGCCGCGAGCTGAACGCCTGCTGATTTGCTATCATGCCGAACAACGAATAAGCGGGCGTGTGCCCGCTTGGATCGGGCTGAGGCCCGGAGCGAGGAAGGGAGTTGGTCGCCGTGCAGACTGGATCGTGCGTGATTATCGGGAGTATGTCTGCCAAGAAGCGCCTCTCCGTAACCTCGCGTCATGAGCTCATGGAGCGACTCTTCATCTCCTTCAAGGCGAACAAGCGAAAGTAATGCGTCTTTTCCGATGCCGTTGGCGCGGCGGTTGCGTGCCAACGAGAGCGCATCGGGGAAGGCGACCTCCGGTGGACCGCCCGAGGTTTCGGGGCTGGCCCAGGCATGCGCACGTTGCGCATGAGGTCTTGGCGTGCTTATCCGCAGGATGTCAGCCGGGCACGCGCAGGACAGGAGAAGCTTGTTCACATCAAGCCCCAAAGACGGGGCGTAGCACGAAGGAGAACGTCATGCAGAGCACCACCACCACCACGAATCTGGCCGAGAGCATCGTCGCGAGCACGCGTCGCGTCTTCCTTTCGCGCCGCGCGCTGCTCGGCGGCGCTGCCGCTGCGCTCGCCGGCATGGGTCTTGCCGGCTGCGGCGTCAACGCGCCCGCAGGCGGCGACGCAGGCAGCGCGCCTTCCGACGATACCGAGCAGGCAGGCGGCACCGACTGGGGCCAGGACGGCGTCATGCGCATCGGCATGGAGGCCGCGTACCCGCCCTTCAACTGGCAGGAGAACGAGGCAACCGACACCAACATCCCGATCGAGAACGTCGACGGCGCTTACACCGAGGGCTACGACGTTCAGATCGCCCGTCGCGTCTGCGACGAGCTCGGGCTCGATCCGGTTGCGGTGAAGATGGAGTTCACGGGCCTCATCTCGGCCCTCAACGGCGGCCAGATCGACATGATCATCGCCGGCATGGCCGACACCGAGGAGCGCAAGGAGTCCATTGCCTTCTCCGACCCGTACCAGGTCGAGGACTACGGCCTCATGGTGCTGCGCGACTCCGAGTACGCCGACGCCACCACGCTCGAGGACTTCTCGGGCGCGTCGGTCCTCGGCCAGTCGCAGACCTCGCTCGACACAGTCATCGATCAGATCCCGGGCGTCAACCACGTCACGCCGGTCGACAACACCTCCGACATGCTCGCGCGCCTCACCAACGGCACGGTCGACGCCATCACGGTCAACGTCCCGTCCGGTCAGGGTTATATGGATTCTAACCCGGATCTGGTCATGATCACCTTCCCGCAGGGAGAGGGCTTTGAGCTCGGCTATACTGGCTCGTGCGTCGGTCTGCGCAAGGAGGACACCGACCTGCTCGAGCTCGTGAACGACGCGCTCGCCACGATTTCGGACGACGAACGCAACGAGCTTATGGACGAGGCAGTGGCCAACCAGCCCGCAGCGTAACAGCAACCGAGCGCACTCACGCGCCCGCCGCTCGACGACGTCGGACGGCGGGCGATTTTGATATCAGTCAAGCGAAGGAGCACGCATGCACGATTCTCGCGCATCTATCGATTCAGCGGCAGCCGCGTCTCTGCGCCCGCGCGCCGTCATCACGCGCCGCGCGCTGCTCGGCGGCACGCTCGCCGCAGCCGCCGGCATGGGGCTTGCCGGCTGCGGCGTCGACCCGTCGCTCGGCACGCTCGGCGTGGCGGCGACCGAGGGCGCCTCGGGCACTGAGGCGAGCGGCGACTGGGGCCAGGACGGTCTTCTGCGCGTCGGCATGGAGGCGGGCTATCCGCCCAACAACTGGCAGGAAGAGGAGCCCACCGACTCCAACATCCCGATCGAGAACGTCGAGGGCGCCTACGCCGACGGCTACGACGTGCAGATCGCCAAGCGCCTCGCCGAGGGCCTCGACCTCGAGCCGGTCGCGGTGAAGATGGAGTTCACGGGCCTCATCTCGGCCCTCAACGGCGGCCAGATCGACGTGATCATCGCCGGCATGCTCGACACCCCCGAGCGCAAGGAGTCCTGCGCCTTCTCCGAGTCGTACTCGACCTACTTCGACTACGTCATGCTCGTGCCGCAGGGGTCCCCGTACGCCGACGCCGAGTCCATCGACGACTTCGCGGGCGCTACGGTGCTCGGGCAGACCAACACCCTGCTCGACGACGTTATCGACCAGATCCCCGACGTCAAGCACGCCACGCCCGTCGACAGCACCGCCGACATGATCGCCCGCGTCAAGAACGGCACGGTCGACGCCATCACGTTCGACATCGACTCCGGCCGCGGCTACACGCAAAACGACGACTCGCTCGTCATGGTCGAGTTCGAGAAGGGCAAGGGCTTCGAGCTCGGCTACACCGGCTCGTGCGTGGGCATCCGCAAGGGCGACACCGACCTTCTCGAGAAGGTCAACGCCATCCTCGCCGAGATCCCGGAGGAGGAGCGCCAGGAGATCATGGACTGGGCGATCGCCAGCCAGCCCGCGGCGTAATCGCCGGGATCCCGGGCGCGGGGGAGACCCGCGCTGCTCGTGCCGCTCCTTTGTTAGGCGCCTGTGCGGCGCCCTGTGAGAAAGGTTCGTTATGACGATAGTTGAGGCAGGCCAGCGGACGGTGTCGTTCTTCCGCCGCGACCATACCTACGTGTTTTTGGGAACGTCGGCGCTCGCCGCGGTGTGCTACCTGCTCACGCGCTTCGTGCCGACGCTGTCGAGCTTCCTCGGCGCCGGCGCGCCCCTCATTGCCTGCCAGGGGCTCTTGGGCGCGTGGATCGCGTTCTCGCTCGTCGCCCTCGTGGTCAAGGCCACGCATTGGCGCACGTACGACGACACGTTCCTCAAGAAGCCGGGCGCGGTGCGCATTACGCGCTGCCTCTCGTACCTCGCTTGGCTCGTGTGCGCCGTCGTGATCGTCGACCGCGTGGTGCTCTCGGTCGTCGACATCGCGCACTACGTCGCCGCCGCCGACACGCGCACCAACCTGTTCTTCCCCGACGTGCTCTACTACGCCTGGAAGGGCCGCAGCATGCTGCTCCAGGGCCTCGGCAACACGATCATCGTCGCCGTGGTCGGCACGCTCGTGGCATTTGTGCTCGCGCTTCTGCTCGTGTTTCTCCACCTCAACCCGCCGTCGAAGCGCGACAATGGCTTCGTGCGCTTTTGGAAGAAGCTCGGCCTGGGCTTCTACAAGGTCTACACCACCGTGCTGCGCGGCACGCCCATGATGGTGCAGGGCTCCATCATCTACTTCGGCTTCTACGCCTTCATCCAGGGGATCACGGGCCTCGGCGTGGCCGAGATGAACCAGGTCTGGTCGGTCTTCACCGCGGCGCTCGTGACGATCGCCCTCAACTCCACCGCCTACCTCGCCGAGACGCTGCGCGCCTCCATCGAGGCCATCGATCCCGGTCAGGCGGAGGCCGCGCGCTCGCTCGGTATGACCAACTGGCAGGCGATGATGAAGGTCGTGTTCCCGCAGGGCGTGCGCAACGCCATCCCGGCCATCGGCAACGAGGTCGTCATCAACATCAAGGACTCCTCGGTCTTCACCTTCATCGGCTTCTTCGAGCTCATGTACGCTTCGCGCACCGTGTCGGGCACCTACTACGCCACGACCGAGGTCTACATCACCACGGCGGTCATTTACCTGGTGCTCACCATGGTGGCCACCGCGATCCTGAACGCCATTGCCCGCCGTCTCGACGCGCCGACCTCAAACGGCGTGCCGAGCTCGAACTAAGGAGGCCTTGCCATGGCAGACACGGCAGAGACCATCGTACGCGTCGAGGGGCTGCGCAAGTCGTTCGGCGATCTTGAGGTCCTGAAAGACATCAACTTCTCGGTCAAGCGCGGCGAGGTCGTAACCATCATCGGCTCATCGGGTTCGGGCAAGTCGACGCTTCTGCGCTGCATCAATCTGCTCGAGGAGCCCGACGCGGGCCACGTGTGGTTCGAGGGCAAGGACCTCACCGACCTCTCGACTAACGTCGACAAGCTGCGCCAGGACATCGGCATGGTGTTCCAGAGCTTCAACCTCTTCGCCAACAAGAACGTGCTCGACAACTGCACGCTCGCCCCGGTCACGCTCAAGCGCATGAGCAAGGCGGAGGCCGAGAAGGTCGCCATGGGGCACCTCGAGAGCGTGGGTCTCGCTGACTTTGCGCATGCCGACGTGCGCCGACTCTCGGGCGGCCAGCGCCAGCGCGTGGCCATCGCCCGCGCGCTCTGCATGGACCCGACCGTCATGCTCTTCGACGAGCCCACTTCGGCGCTCGATCCCGAGATCGTCGGCGAGGTGCTCGAGGTCATGCGCCAGCTCGCGCAGCAGGGCATGACGATGGTCGTGGTCACGCACGAGATGGCCTTTGCGCGCGAGGTGTCCGACCGCGTGGTCTTTATGGACAAGGGCGTCATCTTGGAGCAGGGCGCGCCCGCGCAGGTCTTCGGTCATCCGAAGGAAGCGCGCACGCGCGAGTTCTTGGCGCGCTATCTCAACGACTAGGCGAGCGCCGTCGCGCTTTTCTCAGCTATTGTGGGTTTGTCGCCCGGAGGCCGTGTGGGCTTAGAGGCTCCGAGGTCTCCGGGCTTTTTTACCGAGTAAGGAAGGTTCGTTATGAGCGATACGCATCTGAGTGAGCGCGACGCAGCCGCGCTCGAGGTTCTTAACTGGTTTGCGCATGAGGACGACTACGCCGACCTCGACACAGCTGGCGCCTGCGAGCGCCTGGGGGAGGCCATCCGCTGCAAGACGGTGAACAGCGACCCCGCAACCACCGATTGGTCGGCGTTTGACCGCCTGCACGACCTGATGCGCTCGAGCTACCCCCATGTTATGGAGGCGGCAACGTTCGAGGTGATCGGGCACAGCGTGCTCGTGACGATCGCAGGGTCCGACTCCTCGCTCAGGCCCGCCCTTATGATGGCGCATCAGGACGTGGTGCCCGTGGTCGCGGGCACGGAGGACGACTGGTCAGAGCCGGCGTTCTCGGGTGCGGTCGACGAGCACTTCGTGTGGGGCCGCGGCACTATGGACATCAAGCAGATGGTCATGGCCAAGCTCGAGGCTGCCGAGTACGTGCTTGCGCACGGCGGCTCGTTTGCGCGCACGCTCTACCTTGCCTTCGGCGAGGACGAGGAGACCTACAACACCGGAGCCGCGGGCCTTGCCCGCACGCTCGAGGAGCGCGGCGTTACGCTTGAGTACGTGTGGGACGAAGGCTCGAGCTCGGTTGCCGACGGAGCTCTCTTTGGCGCGCCCGGCACGCCCTTCCTCTCGGTCGAGCTCTCCGAGAAGGGCTATGTCGACGTGGAGCTCACGGTGCGAAGCATCGGCGGGCATTCCTCCAACCCCTTCGGCGGAACGTCGCTCGGCACGCTCTCCCAGGCGATCGCGCGCATCGTCGAGGCGCCGTACCCGCTGGCGCTGTCGCCGCTCACCGCTGCGACCTTCAAGGCGCTCGCGCCCCGCATCAGCGAGGAGCCGTTCTGCTCGCTCGTGGGCGCCGAGGGCGAGCTCGTCGAGGGCAACGAGGCCGCGCTCGCCGAGGCATGCGCTTCTCGCGCGGACCTGTTCCCGTACGTGACGACGACGATAGCCCCGACCATGATCGAGGGAGGCTCGCAGCAGCCCAACGTGATGCCGCAGGACATGCGCGCCGTGGTGAACTTCCGTCTCGCCGCGGGCACCACGGTCGACGACGTGCTTGCGCGCTGCTGTGCGGCCGTTGAGGGGCTTCCGGTCGAGGTCCGTCTGCTCCAGGGCAACGATCCGTCTGCGGTGGGGTGCTTCACGGGATACGGGTTTGCCCAGCTCTCGGCGGTTCTCGGCCACTTCTTCCGCGACCCTCAAACCGGCGAGCCCCTGACGTCGGCGCCGGCCATCTCGCGCGGCGCCACCGACGCGCACAACTACGAGCGCATCTGCGACACGTGCATGCGCTTCTCGCCCTTCCTCGTGACCGAGGCGGAGGAAGCGCGCGGCGTGCACGGTACCGACGAGCGTCTGCCGCGCCGCAGCTACGCCCAGGGCATCCGCGCGATCATTCGCATGATCGAGCAGACCTGCCTGGCCTAAAGGAGCTTCTCGTACCCCACGCGCACAAGGTCCTCGGGCGGCTCGCCGCCGTTAGGCGTGAGGGGGTGATCGCCGCAGCGGGTGTAGCCGAGGCTTTCGAGCAGTCCGCGCATGTTGACGTTTTGCGGATGGGTGTCGACGCGCATGCTCGCGCGGCCCGCCTCGCGCGCGATGCGCTCGGCCTCGGCAAAGAGCGCCTTCATGATGCCCTGCCGCGCTGCGGAGCGGGCGACGGCGTTGCGGTGGATGACCGCGTAGACGGGCTTTTCGTCCGCTGCGGGGTTGGGGGTGAGCCAGCGCTCGGTGGGCGCGTCGTAGTCGGCCTCTGCATCAAAGACGAGCGCCAGGCCGCCGAGGATCTCGCCGGTGCTCGCGTCCTCGCAGAGAAGCGCGTGGCCCTGGCTGATATCGCGCGCAACGACGTTGCGGTTGGGGTAGCCGAACTGCCATTGCGTGATGCCGAGCTCGCCGATAGTGGCGATGCCGTCCTGAAGGATCGCCCAAAGGGCGTCGGTGTCTTCGGCGGTGGCAAAGCGGAACGAAAGGGCGCGCATAGATCCCCCTTGTGTGCGATGGGCGGCGTGCGGGTACGGGTGCGTTACGGGGGCTCGCCTGAGCCTTAGGTAACGCGCACGGCGCGCATGATACCCCTCATGCGCGCCGCTATGCAGAGCAAATCTCAAGAAGATCAAACCATGATCTATTTTGGGCGCCGCGCCCCGGTCCGGCGGCGCGGCGCCCGTTGGAGCTTAGAACTGGCTTTCGTGCTTGCGGAAGAAGTCGAAGCGCGGCGGAAGCGCCTTGACCGCATGCGCACCGGGCTCTTCCCCGAGCTTGCCGAGGAGCTCGTCAATCGTGAGGAAGAGGTTTTCCCACGAGAAGAAGGCGGCGGGGTCGATCTGGAAGTGCTCGCAGATGAGCTCGCATCCGGCGGGCACGATGCCGTGCATGAGGACGGTCGCGCAGCGCAGCTCGTGGAACGCGTCGACGAGCGCGGCCTGCATGGCGGCGGCCGCCTCCTCAGCGTCGTCCATGTTCTTGGCCGCCTTGCTCGCGTCGCTCCAGCGCTTGTTGGCGGCGCGCAGGTAGCCGTCGCAGATGGCGAGCGCGTGGTGCAGCTCGAAGCGGTGCATGGCGTCCTCGAAGGCGAGGGCGGCCCGCTCGGCGGCGTCGGCAACGGCCTCGGAGGGCGTGCCGGCAGGGATGCGGCCGGTGCGGTAGGGGGCGTCGTCGCCGTCTTTGGGCGCGATGCCGTAGAAGCACGAGCGCGCAAGGCGGTTGAAGACGCCCGTGAGGAGCGCCCCCTCCTTGAGAGCGGGGTCGATCACGCGCTTGTCGTCGCAGGCGCGCAGGGGGCTCCCGTCGGCGTTCTTGCCGGTCACGCGCGTGTCGTACGCCTTGGGGCTGAAGCTCACCGGCTTCTCGCCCAGGCCGAGCGACAGCCAGTGGGCGCGGAGCTGCTCGGCGGTGTAGTGGTTGAGCAGGTCGTCGGCGGGCGGCGGCGGGGTCTCGCTCGAGGAGCTCGCCTTCTTGCCCATGTAGAGGATGTGGTAGTTGGCAACGAGCGTGCTCTGCTCCATGTTCCAGTCGAGCGCCTCCCAGAGGGGCGACTGCGCGATGCCGTAGAAGTAGATGTTGTCCTGGCCGATGAACTGGTAGGCGTGCGCGTCGGGCGTGCACCACCAGTCGTGCCAGTCGGTGCTCGAGTAGCGGCCGGGCGCGGCGTTCTCGAGCACGGTCTCGGTGTAGCTGATGGGCGCCCACAGGCTCTCGGGCCAGCACCAGCAGGTGAGGCCGTTGCAGCCGCAGGAGCTGCTCACGGGCACGCCCCACGAAATGTTGCCGGTGATGCGGAACGGCACGAGCGCCTTGCCCGAGCGGAAGCGCACGCCCGCCTCGGCAAGGGCGTCGCGGGCGGCGTCGCGGTCCTGCCAGGTCGCGAACGTCAGGGCAAAGGAGCTCTTTCCCTTCTCGGGCTCGCTTGCGGTGTGCGCCGGGAGCGCCGCCGCGGCGGCCTCGTAGTCGGCGCGGAACTTCTCCTGGATGTAGATCTGCGGCGCGTTCAGCCATTCGCGCATCGTGCTTTTGACCACGGCGCGCACACGGTCGTCGTTGTCCATGCCGCCCACGTAGTCCTGCAGGAACTCAAGGTAGCGGGGGAGGTCAAAGTAGAGGTTCTCCACCGGGCGCAGCTCGGGCCGCGTGCCGGTAAGCGCGCTCTTGGGCGCGATGAGCTCCTCGGGCTCGTACTGGTGGCCGAGGTCGCACTCGTCGGCGTAGGCCTTCTCCGACTTGCAGCCCTGAATGGGGCAACGGCCGATGACCTGGCGGCCGTTCAAGAACTGGCCCGCCTCGGCGTCGTAGAACTGCTTGGTCGAGAGCTTCTCGATCACGCCGCGCTCCTGCAGGCGCTTGATGATCTCGTCGGTGATGCGCTCATGCACGGATGCTGCGGGCTCGAGCGCGCTGCCGCCGTAAATGTCGCAGCTGATCTGGAAGTTCTCGAGCGTCCTGGCCTGCTTGTCGTGGTTCTCCTGCACGTAGTCGGTGATGCTCTTGTCGTAGCCCTCGGACTCCACGCGCTTGCGGTAGCCCTCCATGATGGGGGAGCCGTAGCAGTCGGTGCCCGAGGTAAAGATCACGTTCTCGCGGCCGATGCGGTCGCGCAGGAACCGGGCGTAGAAGTCGGCGGGCACAAAGACGCCGCCCACATGGCCGAAGTGCAGCCCCTTGTTGCCGTACGGCTCGCCGGCGGTAACGATGGCGCGGCGGGGAAACGCGGGGCGGGCGTCCTTCGAGAACCTCTTGGCCATTGATGCTCCTTACCTTGCATGCTCTGAACGGTTGGGCTCCAAGGGGCGGAAAAGCGCCGTCCTCTGTGCCCGACCTGTGGAAATCTGCGATAAAAACGCGCTGGTGAGCGCGTATCCCCACATTATGGCACAAGCGGCGCGGCAGCGCGGTATCCTAGAGAGCCATGAGATGCATCGGAGAAATAAACACACTGGAAGACGAGGGCTTTCTGCGCCGGATGACGCGGCTCTCGGGATGGCTCTTCGTCGTTGGGGCCGCCGTTGCCGTGGCGGCTCTCTGGCTCGTGCCGTTTGCGCTCGGGGTGCCGTCTTTTGCCGAGAATCCCTTTGCTCTCGGGTGGCCGGCAACGCCTGCGTGGTGTTTCGCGTGCGCCGCGGGCTGCTTTGGATCGCTTGCCGTGCACGAGCTGGTGCATGCGGCGTTCTTCAAGCTCTTCGCGCCCGCCGGCGCGCGCATTTCCTTCGGCGCGGTGCCCGAGAAGTTCATGCTCTACGCGTCGGCCGAGGGGGTCGTGTACACGCGTCGGCAGTACCAGATTATCGCCGTGGCGCCGACCGTCGTGCTCACTGTGGCGCTCATCTGCGCGGGGTGCGCGGCGGGCTGGCCGCTTCTCGGCGTTCTCGTAGCCGTTCTCCATCTTTCCGGATGCGCCGGAGACCTTCTGTACCTGGTCGATATCCACGAGAGCCCCGAAGCGCGCTGGCTCGAGGATACGTCGACGGGGGTGCGGTTCTACGCCGAGGGCGACGCCTCCGAACGCACTGGCGAGAAGGGCTGCTCTGCCGTGGCGGATGCTCGGGGCAGCCGCGAAGGAGGCTCTCGTGACGGACGTTAAGGCGGTTGCCGACGGCACGCCCTTGCTGCTGCACGCGTGCTGCGGCCCCTGCTCGCTCGAACCGCTCGAGCTGCTGCGCGCCGAGGGCTTCGAGCCCACGATCTGCTGGACGAACCCCAACATCCAGCCGGTGGCCGAACATGACCGGCGCCTCGAGGTGCTTCTCGATTGGGCGCGCAACGTGGCGCGCGTGCGCGTGATCGTTGCGGGTTGCGACCGGGCTGCCTGGGAGCGCGGTCCCGCGCGCTTCTCGACCGACCGGGAGCGGCGCTGCCGAGCCTGCTACGCGCTGCGCCTTGCCGAGGCGTGCCGGGTGGCAGAGCGCGAGGGCTTCGCGTATCTCGCGACCACGCTTGCGGTCTCGCCCTACCAGCTGTTCGATACCTGCAACGAGGTGCTCGAGAAGCTCTGCGCCGCGCACGGTCTCACGCCGGTTGTGCGCGACTTCAGGCCCTACTATCCCGAGGCCACGCGCCTCTCGCGCGAGCTCGGCATGTACCGGCAGAACTACTGCGG
>CASEEV010000028.1 GCA_949287065.1 uncultured Collinsella sp. | reverse complement strand
GCCCGACCCGCCGGTCGTATCGCCGCTGCCCGGCGTGTCGCCGCCGCCCGTGCCGCCGCCAGGAGTGTCCCCGTCCGGCTCATCGCCGCCGCCGGGGGTGTCCCCACCCGGCTGGTCCCCGCCCGGCTCGTCTCCGCCGGTCGTATCGGCGGCAAAGCTCCAGGTGCCGGTTACCGTCGTGTCGGCCTCGATGGCAAAGCCGTCCTCGTGGTCCCAGCCCTCAAAGGTCCACGTGCCGGCCTTGCCGTCCTTCTCGCCGGTTACTTCGGTGCCCACGGCGGGCTCGGCGGGCAGGGTCACGGTGTCGCCGGCCTCGTAGGCGGTTTCGTCAACCGGCAGCTCAGCGCCCTCGGGCGCCGCGCCGTCCTTCCAGGCGTACGTAACGGCAAAGGTGTCGGACTCGGCGCCCGGCGCCACCGGGAAGCCCGCGGCCAGCGCCGCCGCCTCGTCGCGCGAAGGGGCCTTGGAAAGAATCGCCGCGCGCGCGATCTTGGCGCCCTCGCGGATCACGAGGTCCGCGCCGCCGGCGGAAGTTACGTCGGCGCCCACGTAGTAGGCGCGCGCCCCCTCGGCGGGAACCTTGAGGCCGCCCGTGGCATCGAGCTCCTCAACAAGCTTGCCGTCGAGGAAGATCCGCACCATGCCGCAGGAATACACGCCGAGCACGTGGTGCCACACGTCGGGCGTAGCCTGGGCCGCCGGCTTAGGCGTGCCGGATCCGTTGGAGTTGAACCAGAACGCGATCTTGCCCTTGGTGTCGCCGTTGCCCGCGACCTCCAGGCCGTCGCCCGCGGTCTGCTGGTTGGAGAGGAAGCACTGGTCGGCCTGCGTGTCGTGCACCATAAACACAAGCTCGAGCGCGTGCTCGTTGCCCAGGTAGGCGTAGTCGTTCTCGGTAAAGGCAAAGCCAAACGCGCTCTTGCCGTCGCCCTCAAAGACGTTCTGGCCGAGCGTCTCGTCGGCGGCGATCGTGGCGCTCGCGGCAAGCTCGGCGTGCACCGTCTCGTGGCCGGCTGCGTCTGCAACGTCGGCGCCCGAGGCTGCCTCGGCAAAGTCGACGCTCAGGAGCTTCTCGGGCGCCGGCGCGAGCTTGCTCGCCGAGTAAGCCGTGGCTGCCTGGCCTGCGGTCATGGCGTAGGGGAAGATGCGCGCAAACGCCACGCGCGTGCCCGCCTTGCAGAGAATCTCGGAGCCGTTTGAGCTGCTCACATCGGACAGCACGTAGTAGCGGTTGGGGTTCGGCACGGTCATGCGCCCGGCCGCCGCTTGGTCGACCTGCTCGCCGTTTACGTACAGCGTGACGTTCTCGCCGTCAAAGGTGGCCACGGCGTGCACCCATGCGCCCGTCTCGACCGGCGCGCCCAGGATCTTGCGGCCCGACTCGTTGTTGTACCAGAACTCGATCTTGCCGTTCTCGACCTCAAAGCCGGCGCCTGCCTGCTGCTGGTTGGAGAAGAGGCACTGGTCGGTCTGGTTGTCGGTGAGCTTAAACAGGCACTCGTGCGTGGAGGCTCCGGCAAAGTGATCGTAGTCGCCGCCGGCAAGCGCATAGCCCCACGCGCCCTTGCCCGCAGCTTCGAGCACCGGGTGCCCGAGCTCCTCGTCGTCAACGATCTGCGGGCCGTCCTCAAACGTGGCCGCGTGGCCCATGGCGTCCTCGCCTGCGCCGGTGCGGTAGTCAATATCGAGAATCGCGCGCGGCTTCTCGTTGGGCATGGACGTGGAGAAGGACGCCGACACGAGCGCGGCGGAGGTGGAGTTGGCGGCGGGCCCGGTGCTGTTGGCCCAGGTGCCGGAGCCTTCGGAGCCGGCCTCCTTGTTCCACGAGGTCTGCGCGAAGACGTTGAGCGTGTAGGTGGTCTGCTCGGCCAGGCCACGGAACGTCACGTCCCAGGTGGCGCGGCGGTAGGGGAGCGGGCGGTAGTAGTCGCCGAAGATGCGGCGCACCACCTGCGTGCCGTCTTCGGCCTCGGCTACGAGCTTGTACTCGTGCACGAGGTCGTCGCCCTTGTCGGAGCCGGGTTGCGCGGCGGGAAAGTGCACGCTGGCGGAGTTGTTGGTGATGTTGTCGACCGTTACCTCGGCGCCGTCGGGCCAGGTGGGAGCTGCAGTCGACTCGCGGGCGGAGGTGTAGGCGCCAAAGTTGGCGGGGTCGATGACCCACGGCTCGTAGAGGTAGACGGTGCCTTCGCCCTCGACCTTGCTGCGCACGAGCGAGACGCGGTAGACCTTGGCGGTGCCGTTCTCCATCACGTCGATGATGATGCACTGCGAGGCCTCTTGGATGTTCTTGCCCTCGGTAAAGGCCGGCGAGGTCTGCGGCGGCACCGAGGCGCCGTTGCCGGAGTCGGGGTCGACCTTGCCCGTCTCGTTTTCGTAGTAGGCGCCGATGGTGGAGTCCTGGATGGCGGTGAAGCCGAGGTCCTGGCTGATGGAGCGCTCGTCCTCAAGCGTGGCGTGGCTGTGGCCCGAGACCTGGATGAGGTTGGGGTAGGTGCCCATGAGCTTGGCGAGGTCCTGCGAGCCGCCCTGGCCAAAGTTGCCATGCCACTCGGGCGAGGTGTAGGAGGTGCCCTGCATCTGGTGGTGCGTCAGCACGAGGAAGGGGTCGGTGCTGCTGCCCACGTAGTCCTCGAGCTGCTCTTTGAGCCACTGATAGTGCGGGCGGTAGTCGCCGTCGCCGGAGCCGGTTGCCGCCGGGCCCATGGTGATGACCGTGACGCCGTTGACGTCGACGACCTTGGTGGCGTCTTGGCCAGTGTACTGCTTGAAGCGCTCGGGGGCGGCCGCCACGCCTGGGTCGTACGTCTCGTGGTTGCCCTGGCAGAGGATCATCTGGGTGTGGCCGGCGCCGTCGGCGTAGCCCGTGTTGTGGGCGCCGCCGTCTTCGATGAGGCCCATGAGGCGCGTGTACTGGTCGGTGGTGCCGTTGTCGGTCAGGTCGCCTACCAGGCAAAACGCGTCGAGCTGGGGGTCGATGGCGTAGATGGTGTCAAAGGCAAACTGCAGCTTCTTGTCGGCGTCGCGGGGCTCGGCGCCCGTGTTGTTGTTGATGTGCAGGTCGCTGCCGAGCAAAAAGCGCGCCTTGACGCCTTCGCGCGAGAGGCCGGTGCCGTCGGCCCAGGCAATGTTTGGCGTGCTGGTGGCGTTGGCGGCCACGAGACCGAGGCCCGCGGTCATAACGAGCTGCAAAAAGCCGCGGCGTGAGAAGCCGGCGCGATCGCGGTTCTCGGCTTCGGGCGCGGCGCCGGGGGCGGCGCCGGAGGGCTTGCCGGCTGCGTGGTTCTCGGCGCTACGGGTACGTGCTGCATGGTGCTTCATGTACGTGCCTCCTACGGTTGCGTGCGGCGCGTGCCGCGGTTTGCCTTTGGCCGTGTGGCGCGGCGGTTTCGCGTGCCGCCTGCGGCTTTGCGCTCCTCGTGTGATCCGAGCGTGCCCATCGCTCCGGAGAGAGGTGACGCGCCTGCAGGGGCGGCGTTTTTCTCCGGCAGGGGAGGCAAGCTGGCACGTGGGGCTGCCGACCGCATTTGTGGCGGCGGGCAGGCGCGTGGGACTGCCCGCCGTCACGCGGTTTCGTGCCGCGTCAAACGCCACAATTGTGGGATGCGTTTGTTAGGGGCTCGCAGGCGGCGCGTAAGACAAGGGCAAGCATTCTGTTAGGTTTGCAAGCTCCATGTCTGGTGTTGGGGCAGGTGTCGGTTTCAAAACGGGCGTCGTCGGGGCTCTGCCGGTGCCTGCCAAAGCCTGACAAAGTCTGACAAAGCCCTGCCGGGATTCCTCCGGGGCCTGACCCTCCCAAGCCGGGACGTTGTGCCGGAGTCACCCGAGTCTCCTCCTCAAAGCCGTCAGGTCCTCCCGAGCCGGGACGTTGCGCCAGGATCGCCAGCATTTGCCGCGCGAGCCGGCCAAGCTCTCCCAAGCCGGGACGTTGCGCAGGGCGAGCGGCGCATCGTCCTTGCTTGGGAGAATTTCGGTCTTGCGGGCGTCAAAAATGGCTCGTATCTGCACATCGTCCCGCCTTGGGAGAGAACCGCCCTTTCGGACAGGAAGGGGATCCGACGTTTCTGCAGGTAAACGGCTCGACCTTCTCGCCGCCTCTCCCAACGCGAGATCTTGCGCAACGCCATTTCTCCCATGCCTGGACGTTGCGGCAGAATCGCCCGCATTCGCTGCCCGAACCCGCTCAACTCTCCCAAGTCGAGACGTTGCGCCGCATCCTTGCCGCATCGTCCCCGCTTGGGAGAACCGATCGTGCTGGCTGGCAAGGGATTCTCCCAAGGTGGGACGATGCGCGGGACGAGTGGCACATAGACCTGCCTTGGGAGAGTTGGGGTCCCATTTCTGGGAGAAGTGACCGCGCGGGTCAGCAGGAGGTTCTCCCAAGCCGGGACGTTGCCGCTTGAGAGACGGGCGACGCACAGCAGCACGATAGCGCGTGGCGGGGCCATTCCTTCCCTCCTGCGTCCGCGCCGCGCTTCGGCGAACGGCGATATAATGGGCGCATTGCTGCCGTGCGGGTCGGGCACGGAGATTCTCGCAACAGTTCATGTGCACGAACGAAGCCTGAAAGGGGCTGCTCGGTGCGTATTGCAAACGGTTCTCAGTCGGGGTATGGCGAACGCTATGGTACGGGCGCAGCTGGCGGTCCGGAGCCGCCGGAGGCTCAGCCAGGTCGCGGTCGCAAGCAGCGCATCGGCGGACGGCTCTCGCTTCTCATCGGTATCGTCATGCTGGTTGCGGGGCTGGCGCTTGTGCTGTATCCCACGGTAACGGCGGTAAGCGCGCAAAACGACGTAAACGCGGCGCTGGCCGCCTGGCGTTCCGGCGCGGTGGACGGCGAGAACAACGCCGGCGGCGCGGGCGGATCCGAGGCCGAGGCAGACAAGAGCACTAGCGCCGAGCCCGCCGCATCCGCCGCAGGTGACGAGCCCGAGTTCCGCTCCAAAGAGGGTGACGCCACCTACGAGAAGCTCGTGGCGTACAACGAGCGCGTGCGCGAGGGCGAGGGCGGCAAGGTCAACGACCCCTTTGCCTTTAGCGACGACTCGCTTGCCGAGCTGGGGCTGCCCGACGGCATTATCGGCAGCATCTCTGTTCCCAAGATGGGCGTGACCATCCCGCTGTACCTGGGCGCCACCGAGGCCAACATGGTCGACGGCGCGGGCATTGTGGCCGGTACGTCGATGCCGCTGGGGGAGGAGACCTCGAACACGGTGATCGCGGCGCACCGCGGCGGGTACTTTGGCCTGCCCATGTTCCGCGACATCGAGGACCTCGAGGCGGGCGACACGGTGACCATTACCACGCCGTGGGACAAGCTGACCTACGCCGTGCGCGAGGTCAAGGTAGTGGCCCCCAACGACACCGAGGCGGTGGGCGTGCAGGAGGGCCGCGATCTGGTGACCCTGCTCACCTGCCATCCGTATGGCACCAACCAGTCGCGCATGCTCGTGTTCTGCGAGCGTGTGCCCAACGAGGAGGCGCAAGAAGACGCGGGTCCTGTGGCAGCTGCGGTCAAGCAGATTCTGCCGGGCAACGCCGGCGACTCGCCGCTGCTCATGATCGAGAACGCGCTCAAGCTCGCCGGGCTGGTGATTCTGCTGTTCTTGGGCGTGTACCTGGTGATCGACTCGGTGCGCCGTATGCGCAGGCGCCGGGCCGACCGCAGGTGGGCCGCGGCGGTGGGCCGTGCCGAGGCTGCGCGGGCAAATGCTCCTGCGGGGCAAGTCGCAGCGCCCGTGCCAAACAACGTGGCCGAGAAGAACAACGCGCGAGCAGAAGACGGCGAGAAGCGCGCGACGCTGCCCGGGGATGTCCCTGGTGATTCCGCGCGAAGCGGCCGGCACTTTAAGTGATTAAAGCGCGGCCCCGGAGCGGCGAGCCGCGCCTCGCCACAAGGCGACTGCTCCCATGTGGTGGCGAGTCTCACCTTAGGCTTTTTACTGCAGTGCCGCCCCCACGGGCGGCACAACTTTTGTGATACAGGCAGATGCCCGGGATGCAAAGCGCGGCCCCGGAGCGGCGAGGCGCGCCGGGGCCTGCTTCCCGAGAATACCCGTGACAAGCAGGGCTGCCGTTGGGTATACTGGTAACGAACAGAAGGTTTAAAGCCCTCCTGTGGTTGTGTTGCTGGGGTGAAACTCGCCCGAGCAGCGCCTCTCCACAAGGCGACTGCTCCCATGTGGTGGCGAGTCTCACCCTAGGCTTCGTTTACTGCAGCATAAGCAGCAGAATTGCTATCAGAGCCAAAACAATAGCTACCGATAAAAGCAGCGATGTGAGCTTCGCCATGGGACACCCCTCCTTGCTCCCTGCATGGACACGGAGGGCGCCGCCCGTTCGCGTAGTAAAAGTATACTGCCCCGGGCATTAAAACACAAACGTATGTTCGAGTCCGTAAAGGTGGAGTTTATGGACCCGGTGTCTTCGCTGCGGGCTTTTATGCTGGGAGCCCGCTGCGTCTCTCAGTACCCGTCCACATCCTGCGCTCGCGCCCACATTGCCTGCCAGCGCCCTTATGTCTCGCTCCCGCCCGCGTCCCGTCCGCCCGTGCGCGATTTGTGTGGCGAGTTCGTAAGGGCATTGCGGTCACGGTATATCTTGCACACTGCGTGCAATAATACACGCGAAGTGAAAGACCCCTCGCAGGAGAGGACCATCCCAACCGTGCCTCAAACGCCGCACACGCCTCGCCAGGCAAAGTCTGCGCCGCCTGCCACGCAGCGCGCACAGACCGCTCCCAAGGTCGATCGCCGCAGCCTGCGTTCCCAGCAGCTGCTGCGCGATGCCCTCGCTTCGGAGCTCCGCGCCGGCGAGGACCTTTCGCGTATCACGGTCGCGGCCCTCACCGACCGCGCCGGCCTCACGCGCCGCACGTTCTACTCGCACTACCGCGACATCCCCGACTTCATCGAGCAGATCGAGCAGGACATCCTCTCCGACATCCGCGACCTCATCGCGCGCATCTCGGCGGCAAGCCTCGCCGACCTCTACGAGAACATCGACCGTCTCGAGCCGGCACCCGGCTCGGTCGAGCTTCTCTCCTACCTCAAGGACCGGCAGGCGCTCATCGGGGCGCTCCTCGGTCCGGGCGGCGACCCGGCCTTTATCAAGCGGCTCATCGACCTCGCGCGCGAGGCGGTGGCCGACCGCATGCAGAACGGCATCTTTCCGGGCGTGGTGGGCGCGCTGTTTGACTACTACCTGAGCTACGTGGTGTCGGCCGAGGTGGGCGTGGTACAGCGCTGGTTCGAGACCGGCCTGGCCGAAAGCCCCGAGACGCTCGCCCGCATCATGACGGTCATCGCGTTCGTGCGCCCCGGCGACCTCTACGGCAAGCCGATCGACATCAACATTCCGGCCTACGGCCTCAAGCTCATGGGCCTGAACTTTCACGACGTCTCTGCCGGCAGCGAGCCCCGGCAAGGCCCGCCGGGAGCTGAGAAGAACGGCTCCGCACCAGCGGCTCCTGCGGCCGCTCCGCCCGAGCCCGCCGCACCCGCGGCTCAGGCGCCGCCCGAGCCCGCCCCACCCGCGGCGCCCGTACCTGACCACCCAACCCATGCAACCGAGTCCCAAGGGAGCATCAATGGCTGACGAGAAGGCAATCATCAACACCGAGAACAACCACGGCGCGCTGCACCTCGGCATCGACGTGGGCTCCACCACGGTCAAGCTCGCCGTGCTCAACGACGAGAACCAGATCGTGTACGCCAAGTACCAGCGCCACCACACCGACGTGCGCGCCTGCGCCCGCGACCTGTTCGTGCAGGCCGAGAAGGTCCTCGGCGACGCGCAGATGACCGCCGCCATCACCGGTTCGGGCGGCCTGCTGCTCAGCCAGTGGCTCGGCCTCGAGTTCGTGCAGGAGGTCATCGCCTCCAAGCGCGCGGTCGAGACGTTCATCCCCCAGACCGACGTGGCCATTGAGCTCGGCGGCGAGGACGCCAAGATCATCTACTTCGACAACGGCATCGAGCAGCGCATGAACGGCACCTGCGCCGGCGGCACGGGCGCCTTCATCGACCAGATGGCCACGCTGCTGCACACCGACGCGAGCGGTCTCAACGAGCTCGCCAAGGGCGCCGAGACCATCTACCCCATCGCGAGCCGCTGCGGCGTCTTTGCCAAGACCGACGTGCAGCCCCTGCTCAACGAGGGCGCGCGCCAGGAGGACGTGGCCGCCTCGATCTTCCAGTCCGTGGTGACCCAGACCATCTCGGGCCTCGCGTGCGGCCGTCCCATCCGCGGCAACGTGGCCTTCCTCGGCGGCCCGCTCCAGTACCTCTCCGAGCTGCGCCGTCGCTTCTACATCACGCTCGAGCTCGACGAGGAGCACCGCATCGTGCCCGAGAACGCCCACCTCTTCGTGGCGGGCGGCGCGGCCATGGCGCACGAGTCCGAGAAGCTCAGCACCTTCCCCGAGCTTATCGCCGCCATCGACGCGCTCGGCGACACGCAGGGATCCGAGGTCCAGCGCCTGGACCCGCTCTTTGCCGACGAGGCGGCCTACAACGAGTTCAAGCAGCGTCATGACCAGGAGGTCGTGCCCAAGGGCGATCTGGCCACCTACACCGGCCGCCGCGTCTTCATCGGCCTCGACGCCGGCTCCACCACCATGAAGGCGGCCATGGTCGGCGAGGACGGCCAGCTGCTCCACACCTGGTACGGCAGCAACAACGGCGACATCCTCGGCACCGCCAAGATCATCATGGCCGACTTCTTCGACCATATTCCCGCGAGCGTCAAGATCGGCCACGTCACCTGCACCGGCTACGGCGAGCAGCTTCTCATCGAGGCGCTCAAGGCCGACTCCGGCGAGATCGAGACCGTGGCCCACCTGCGCGGCTCCAAGGCGTTCCTCCCCGGCGTGCAGTTCATCCTCGACATCGGCGGCCAGGACATGAAGTGCCTGCGCGTGCGCGACGGCGTGATCGAGCACATCATGCTCAACGAGGCCTGCTCGTCGGGCTGCGGCTCCTTCATCGAGAGCTTCGCCATCAGCATGGAGATGGGCGTCGAGGACTTCGCGCGCGCCGCCGTTGCGGCCAAGCACCCCGTTGACCTGGGCTCCCGCTGCACGGTCTTCATGAACTCCCGCGTCAAGCAGGCGCAGAAGGAAGGCGCCACGGTGGGCGACATCGCCGCCGGCCTTTCGTACTCCGTCATCAAAAACGCGCTCTTCAAGGTCATCAAGCTGCGCGACTCCTCCGAGATCGGCACCCAGGTCATCGTCCAGGGCGGCACGTTCATGTCCGACGCTACCCTGCGCGCCTTCGAGCTGCTGACCGGCGTCAACGCCGTGCGCCCCGACATCGCGGGCTGCATGGGCGCGTACGGCGCCGCGCTTCTCGCCCGCGACCGCGCAGGCGAGAACGGCGTCTCGGACATGCTCAGCGCCCCCGAGATCCAGGCGCTCACGGTCAAGCACACCAACGTGCGCTGCGGCCGCTGCTCCAACAACTGCCTGCTCACCATTAACGACTTCGGCGGCGGCCGTCGCTTCATCACCGGCAACCGCTGCGAGAAGGGCGCGGGCCACAAAAAGAAGAAGACCGAGGCCCCGAACCTCTTCAAGCAGAAGAACCAGCTGCTCTTTGACCGTCCGTGCCTCTCGCCCGACGAGGCGCCCCGCGGCACCGTGGGCATTCCGCGCGCCCTCAACATGTACGAGAACTACCCGTTCTGGCACGCCTTCTTTACCAAGCTCGGCTTTGCCGTGGTGCTCTCGGACGACTCGAGCAAGAAGACCTACGACGCGGGCATCGAGTCCATGCCGTCGGAGTCGGTGTGCTACCCGGCCAAGCTCAGCCACGGCCACGTGATGAACCTCATCGACAAGGACGTCGACTTCATCTGGATGCCGTGCGTGCGCTGGGAGCGCAAGGAGGATCCTGCGGCCGGCAACTGCTACAACTGCCCGATCGTCATGAGCTACCCCACGGCGCTCGGCCTCAACATCGACGAGATCGCGAGCAAGAACGTCGAATTCATGTACCCGTTCGTGCCCTACCACGACAAGATCGAGCTCAAGCGCCGCCTCTACGAGCTCATTGCCGTTGAGCGCGTGGCCGACGCCGAGGCCGGCCATGGCCGCGTGCGCGGGGCCAAGATCACGCGCTCCGAGATCGACGCCGCCGTCAACGCCGCCTACGAGGTCGACGCCGCCTTCCACGAGCAGATCCAGACCATGGGCGAGGAGGCCATCCGCTGGGTCGAGGAGCACGGCGGCCACGGCATCGTGCTGGCCGGGCGCCCCTACCACAACGACCCCGAGATCAACCATGCGCTGCCCGAGCTTATCTCGAGCTTCGGCTTCGCGGTGCTCACCGAGGACTCGGTGGCGCATCTCGTGAAGCCCGACCGCCCGATCCGCGTCGTGGACCAGTGGATGTTCCACAGCCGTCTGTACCGCGCCGCCAAGCTCGTGACGCTGCGCAACGACCTCGACCTGATCCAGCTCAACTCCTTCGGCTGCGGCCTCGACGCCCTCACCACCGACCAGGTGCAGGAGATCCTCGAGGGCTCCGGCAAGATCTACACCGTGCTCAAGATCGACGAGGTCTCCAACCTCGGTGCCGCGCGCATCCGCATCCGCTCGCTCATGGCCGCCCTCAAGGACCAGGCCGCCGAGCGCGCCGCCGCCGCGGCTGCCGCGGGCAAGACCTTTGAGCAGGGCGACGCCGCGCCCGTCACGCCGAGCGAGGACGCGCCCGCGTTTGCCACGCACAAGTACGCGCTCGCCGCGCAGCGCCGCGCCAACTCCGCCGCCTTCCCCAAGGTGCAGTTCACCGAGGAGATGCGCGAGCAGGGCTACACCATCCTCTGCCCGCAGATGGCGCCGATTCACTTTGACCTGGTCAAGGAGGTTATGAAGGCCGCCGGCTACAACTTTGTGCTGCTGCCCTCCACCGATCGCGGCGCCGTGGAGGCGGGCCTGCGCTACGTCAACAACGACATCTGCTACCCGTCGATCCTCGTAACCGGCCAGATCATGGAGGCCATCGAGAGCGGCAAGTACGACCTCAACCGCACCGCCGTTATCATCTCGCAGACCGGCGGCGGCTGCCGCGCCACCAACTACATCGCGCTCATCCGCAAGGCGCTGCGCGAGAGCGGCAACCCGCAGGTGCCGGTCATCAGCCTGTCGGCGGTCAAGCTCGACGAGCAGAACCCCGGCTTCAAGCTCGGTCCGGGCCTTCTCAAGGCGGCGGTGTACTGCGTGCTCTTCGGCGACGTCATGATGCAGATGCTCTACCGCACGCGTCCCTACGAGGCTGAAGTCGGTGCCGCCAACGCCCTCTTCGAGGAGTACATGGACCGTGCCCGCAAGCTCGCGCCCAAGTTCACGCGCCGCAGCTTCACCAAGCTCTCGCGCGAGGCGATCCGCGCGTTCGACACGCTGCCGCTCGTGGGCGAGGGCACCAAGCCGCGCGTGGGCGTGGTGGGCGAGATTCTCGTCAAGTTCCACCCCACGGCCAACAACCACGTGGTCGACGTTATCGAGCGCGAGGGCTGCGAGGCCGTGGTGCCCGGGCTTCTCGACTTCTTCCTCTACTCCATGAGCAACGCCAAGGTGCAGAAGGACGAGCTGGGCAGCTCGGTGGCGTCGCGCGCGAGCATGGACGCCGTGATCGGCCTTGTTGACTGGATGCGCAAGCCGGTCGACGAGCTTCTCGAGAAAAGCGCGCGCTTTGAGCGCCCCGAGCCCATTGCCGTGATGGCCGAGAAGGCCAACCAGGTGCTGAGCCTTTGCAACAACATGGGCGAGGGGTGGCTCCTCACGGCCGAGATGCTCGACCTCATTGACCACGGCGCGCCCAACATCATCTGCACGCAGCCGTTTGCCTGCCTGCCGAACCACGTGGTGGGCAAGGCGGTCATCAAGGAGCTGCGCCGCCGCCACCCCGAGAGCAACATCGTGGCCGTTGACTACGACCCGGGCGCCTCGGAGGTCAACCAGCTCAACCGCATCAAGCTCATGATCTCGGTGGCCAAGGAGAACCTGCGCGCCGGCAAGGGCTTTGTCATGGAGCGCGTAAAGCCGCTCGCCATGGACGAGGTCGACCAGCGCTTCCGTCCGGCGCACGACGAGGGCGGCGATCCTCTGGCGCGCGCCCGCGTGGCGGCCGATGCCGAGGGGCCCTGCGGCGGCAGCTGCGGGATCGACCCCGACAAGTTCGCTGCCGAGGTGAACGAGCGCCTGGCCGAGAAGCGCGCGCAGTAGGGCCTGGCGCCTGCGTTTGTGCGTGGCAGGACACCGTTGTCGCCGCGCTTGCGGTGCGGCCAGTCATAGAGTCCCAGCTAACGGGGCCGACAAGCGTGGCCGGCCCCGTTTTTATCGCCATGGGCGAGAAGCGCGGTGCCCACGGGTCTTGTTGCCGCGCTCCGGGTTGATGCCGTCGCGCTTTGGCGCGCGGCGGTTGTTCTCGCCTGATCAATGCGGTTGTTCTCGCGGGGCAAAACATGTGCCGATGCGATTATTTGGCCGCGCTGCCCCGGTCTGTCACGAGAAGGAAACACGGGTTGCGTACACTGATGCGGTTCTGTGACGCTGAGCCTTGTGCCACGATCGAGAGGTATTTGTATGTTCGACCACATCATGTCTTTGATCGCCGCGTTGAACACCAACGTGCTGTGGGGCATCCCCATGGTTGTGCTGATGATCGGCACCGGCGTGTTCCTGCTGGTCGTCACGCGCGGCGTGGTGTTTACGCGCTTCACCGTGGTGATGCGCTACACCACCAAGACGCTCTTCAAGCGCATTGACAAGTCCGAGGTAGGGGAGGGCGCCATCTCGCCCTTCCAGGCGGTGTGCACCGCGCTCGCGGCCACGCTCGGCACCGGCAACATCGTGGGCGTGGCGCTCGCGGTGGCCACGGGCGGTCCGGGCGCGATCTTCTGGCTGTGGCTCTCTGCGCTGGCCGGCATGGTCATCAAGTTCTGCGAGGTCACGCTCTCGGTGGCCTACCGCACGCGCAACGAGCGCGGCGAGATCGTGGGCGGCCCCATGTACTACATCTCGCGTGGCTTGGGGCTCGGCTGGCTCGCCATGCTGTTCGCTGCCTTCGGCTTCCTTGCGTCCTTCGGCATCGGCGCGAGCGTGCAGGCCAACTCCCTTGCCAGCAGCGTGAACGCCACCTTTGGCGTGCCGCTGCCCGTCATCGGCGCCATCGTGGCGCTGCTCGCGGGCCTCGTCCTTATCGGCGGTATCACCCGCATCGCGCAGATCACCGAGAAGCTCGTGCCCTTCG
>CASEEV010000027.1 GCA_949287065.1 uncultured Collinsella sp. | reverse complement strand
TGTCGGCGTCCATGAGGGCGTGGCCGATCTTGGCCTCCTTCACGTACTCGCCGTTCTTGACGGGCACGAGGGTCTCGTCGGTGCCTTTGAGGCCGTCGGCGATGATCACCTGGCAGCCGGTGGCGTAGGGCGTGAAGCCGTTCTGGTAGGCGCAGTCGATGTGCTCGAGCGCGTTCTTGCGGCTGCCCACGTAGAGCGTGTTGCAGTCCGTGAGGAAGGGCTTGCCGCCCAGTTCCTTGACCACGTCGGCCACGGCGCGCGCGTAGTTGGGGCGCAAAAAGCTCAAGTTGCCCAGCTCGCCAAAGTGGATCTTGATGGCCACGAACTTGTTCTCAAAGTCGATCTGCTCGATGCCGGCGCGGCGAATGAGGCGCTTGAGCTTATCGAGCTGGCTTTCTTTTGCGTACGTGCGGAGGTTGGTGAAGTAGACCTTTGCCTTCTCCATGCGCTTCTCCCCTCTGCGCGCTTGGCGCAAGCGTATGTTTATGCACTATGCATTATGAACCTAAAACGTGCGTTGCCCCATGCCTGTTAAGCATAGAGAGCAATACGCGGGGCGCATACGCCAAAAGAACGTACGCGCCCCGCAAGCTGTCTGATGCCTAAAGCCCTGCAAGCTGCTATTGCTGGCAGATATGGATGGCAAACCCGGCGATCTGCTCGTTGAAGTACACGAGCTTGGGCGAGCCGTCGGGGTAAAACACACGCGACTCCTCGTTGATGGTGAGACCGCGCGCCTTGAAGTAGGCCTCCGCCCCGTCCATGTCGTTGACCCAGAAGCCGATGTGGCCCTTGTCGCCTCGGCCGCAGCCCTTCATGGTCTCGACCAGCGTGCCCGAGAAGTACGAGGGCGGAGTATCCTCGGCAGGCAGGTTGAAGAACGTCTGGAAGAAGCCTGCGATCTCGGCGGCCTCCTCGGGCGTGGCGGCATTGATACCGACGTGCGCCAGACGCATACCAAACTTCTCGACCGGGTCGACATCGACGTTGATGTTCTCTGACATATACGTCCCTTCTTACGGAAGCGTAGCGGATACCGTTCCGAGCCAACGATACGCGACGGGGCGCTTGATCGCCAGGTCCTGCGGACCAGGATGTAAGACGCAGCCGCTTCGCTACGGCAGGTCGTTGCCCGGCGCGAAGTACAGGTCCCACCACTGCTGCCGCGTCATACGGTCGGCAACCTCGGCGCCTTCGCACGTCTCGCGGATGTGCTCGGGCGACATGGAGCCGCATACCACCTGCATCTTGGCCGGATGGCGCAGGATCCACGCAGCGGCAACAGCCGTGGCGTCCGCACCGAGCTCGGCGCCGACGGCATCGAGCTTTGCGTTGAGCTTGGGGAACTGCGGATCTCCGATAAAACAGCCGCTGAACGTGCCGTACTGGAACGGACTCCACGCCTGGACCGTCATGTTGCGCAGACGCGCATGAGAGATCACGCCGCCGTCGTGCATGACGCTCGCATCGTCCTCCATGTTCACATGGAGCTCCGCCTGGATGGCGTGGGCGTGCATAAGCCCGAACTGCAGCTGGTTGGCCTCGAGGCGCAGCTCGGGCCCGAGCGCCGCCTGCAGCATCTCGATCTGCCAAGGACCCATGTTGCTTACGCCAAAGTGGCGCACCTTGCCTGATGCGCGCATCTCGGCAAACGTCGCGGCCAGCTCGTCAAGGTCAACGAGCGGGTCGGGACGGTGGAGCAGCGCAAAGTCCACGTAGTCGGTCTGCAGGCGCTCGAGCTCGAGATCGAGGGCCTCCATGAGGTGCTCGCGCGAGAAGTCGTAGCGCGTGGTGAACTTGAGCTCGTGGTCCATAAAGATGCCGAACTTGGTCTGAAGCACAACGTCCTCGCGCGGCACGCCCACGTCGCGCAACGCCTGGCCAAGCGCCATGGAGCTGCGCCCCGCGCCGTAGATGTCGGCGGTATCAAAGAAGTTCACGCCGCAGTCGAGCGCGGTCTGCACGATCTCGGCCGCCTCGTCGCCCGTCTTGCCGCCGATGCGCATGACGCCGAGCGCCACACGCGAAGCCTTTACGCCCGATGCGCCGACCTGTTGGTAATTCATGAGCCTCTCCCTCGGTCACAGATAGGTAGATCCTCGCATTGCCGCTATTCTACCCAGCCGACGGCACCGGATCCGCCCTTCCTCATGCGTCCGCACCACAAAGGGCATACAACAGCGAGGACCCCGCTTTGTGGGCGGAGTCCTCGGGCTCATGCGTTATGCGGGCTCGTTCGAGAGGTTACTGCTCCTCTTTGGCGGCCTTGGCGGCTGCGGCCTTCTTAGCCGCGGCCTTCTTGCGGGCCTCGGCCACGCGCGCCTCCTGCTCGGGGGTGAGCTTGGGCTTGGGTCGCGCTGCTGCGCCTGCGGCAGCGCCGGCCTTGGCAGCGGGCTTCTTGGCTGCCGGAGCGGGCATGTCCTTGTGCTCCACGGTCACCGACATCTCGGTGGCGCACTGCGTAAAGTCCACGTCCATCTCGAGGCAGTTCTTGGGGCACTCGCGCACGCAGTACTTGCACGAGATGCAGCGGAAGGGATCGATCTCCCAGTTGCCCGCCTTGCGGTCGACGGCAATGGCGCCGACCGGGCACGCGCGCTGGCACATGCCGCAGAAGATGCAGTCCTCGACGTTGTTCTTCACATGGCCGCGCGTCTCAGGCGGCTGCGTGCGGCGCTCGTAGGGGTACCGCACCGTCACCGGCTTGCTGAACAGCGAGCGCAGCGTCAGTTTTCCCAGTTTGAAGCTTCCCATGCGCTCCTACCTTTCCGTGCAGCTGATGCAGGGATCGATGGTCAGGATGATCATCGGCACGTCGGCCACGTCGACGTTCTCGAGCGCCTTGACCAGACCGCCCAGGTTCTGGGAGGTCGGGGTGCGCAGGCGGAAACGCTCGAGGTTCTTGGTGCCGTTGCCGCGGACGTAGTAGTACGCCTCGCCGCGCGGCTGCTCGATAAGCACGTGCGCCTGGCCGTTCTCGGGCGGCAGGACCTTGGGGCCGGGCTTCTTGCCCACGCCGTCGTGCGGGATCTTGGCCACGAGCTCCTTGATGATGTCGATGGCCTGGTACACCTCGGCGCAGCGGACCTTGCAGCGGCCGTAGCAGTCGCACTCGTCGGAGACGATCGGCACGAACTCGTCGAGGTCGCCGTACGCGCCGAAGCCGGTGGAGCGCACGTCGTAGTGGATGTTAGAGGCACGCGCGAACGGGCCGACCATACTCAGGTCGATGGCGTCCTCGCGGCTGATGTAGCCGACGCCGCACAGACGGCTCTTGATCGAGGAGTCGTTGAGCATGGTGTTGACGATCTCGCGATAGTCGCGCTTGATGGAGTCGAGCTTCTGGCAGATGCCGGCAAGGGTCTCGTCGGGAATGTCGTGGTTCATGCCGCCGACCATGACGATCGACAGAATGATGCGGCCGCCGCAGGTCTCCTGGAAGATGTCGAGCACGGTCTCGCGCAGGCGCCAGCAGTGGTTGAACAGCGCCTCGAAGCCAAAGGCGTCGGCGAGCAGGCCGAGCCACAGCAGGTGCGAGTGCACGCGCGACAGCTCCTCGAAGATCGCGCGGAGGTACTCGGCACGGCGCGGGATCTCGATGCCGAGCAGCTGCTCGGTCGCGCTTGCGTAGCCGTAGCCGTGACCGAAGCTGCAGATGCCGCACACGCGCTCGGCAATGTAGACGAACTGGTTGTAGTCGCGCGTCTGCACGAGCTTCTCGAGACCGCGATGCACGAAGCCGATCTGGGGAACGGCCTCGACCACGTGCTCGTCCTCGACGATAAGGTCGAGATGGATCGGCTCCGGCAGCACCGGGTGCTGCGGGCCGAAGGGCAGGATCGTCTGACGTGCCATCGGCTACTCACCATCCTTCGCGGCGGCTTCGCGGGCCGCCTTCGCAGCAAGTGCCGCGCGGACCTTAGCCGCCTTCTCGGGATCCATGGCGGCGAGCTTCTCTTCCATCATCTTGGCGCGCCGGTCGGCCGTAATGCCGCCAGCCTCGGAGGTCGTCTTGACCTCGACCGGCGTAGACGCGTTGGGGTTTGCCTTGCTCGCCGGAGCAGCGTCGGCAGCGGCCTGGGCCTTGGCAGCGGCAACGGCGGCAGCCTGGGCAGTGCCCGCAGCAGCGGCGCCGGCACCTGCGGCAGCGGCCTTCTCCTTGGCAGCCGCGGCCTTGGCCTTGGCTTCCTGAGCGGCGCGAACCTTGGCGCGCTTAGCACGGGCCGCGGCCACCTCGGGGGTGATGATCGCCATAGGCGCCTCTTCGGCAACGTTGAAGAAATGGCCGCCGAAGTCGAGCTTCATATTGACGAACCACACGCCAAAGAGGTCGTGCGCCTCGTTCTCGTAGCTGAACGAGGAGAGGTACAGGTTCTGAATGGAGGGCACGGGCGTCTCGGGCGTGATGCCGCCGACGACGTAGTTGGTGGCAACTTGCGCCTGCTCGTCGTAGAACGTGTACACAAGGTCGAGACCCGACTCGGGGTTCTCGGCAAACATCTGGACGAAGCGCGCACCGAGGTACTTGAGCGACTGCACGGTCGGCAGCAAGTCCTCGAGCTTCAGCTCTTGGAACTCAACGGTATACATTACGCCTCCCTCTTGGCGCCGGGCTTAGTGTGTTCGGGCTGACGTACGGGCAGCTCGCCGTCGACAGCCTCGTGCAGGGACGCGCCGACCTCGCGCTTCTCGATCGTCTCGCCTGCCGCGAGCTTCTTGGCCTTCTCGTCGAGAATGTCGACCGCCTTGAGCACGGCGTCGATGATGTTCTCGGGGCGAACGGCGCAGCCGGGAACGTACATGTCGACCGGAATGGCCTTGTCGACGCCGCCGAGGACGTTGTAGCAGTCGCGAAACACGCCGCCGGTGCAGGCGCAGATGCCGCAGGCCACGACGACCTTGGGCTCGGTCATCTGGTCGTAGATCTCGCGCACGACCTTGACGTTCTGATGGTTGATGGACCCGGTCACGAGGAAGATGTCCGCGTGCTTGGGGTTGCCGGTGTTGATGATGCCAAAGCGCTCGATGTCGTAGAGCGGCATCATGGAGTCGAGCACCTCGATGTCGCATCCGTTGCAGCTGGATCCGTCGTAATGGATCAGCCACGGAGACTTAGAAGAGTAACCCATAGCCGCTCCTTACATGAAGGGGATGACGATGACGTAGAAGAGGTTGACCACGCCGGCAACAAGGGCCACGAGCCAAGCGCTGCCGAGGCAGGTCTGCCACTTAACGCGCGCGAAGTTGTTGTCGGTGAGCACCTCGAGGAACCACACGACGGCCATCACGACAAGCGCGACGACGATCGAGACGGGGTTGTTCCAGACGAAGAACATGCCGACCCACATGAGGAACAGGATGCTCTCGCACCAGTGCATGACCTCGACCTTGGCGAGCGTGCGGCCGTTCATCTCGGTCGTGATGCCCTTGACGATCTCCTGGTGCGCATGGTGGCTGTAGGAGAGGTCAAACGGCGACTTGCGCAGCTTGATGGTCAGGATGAAGAGCAGACCGAAGAAGATGGGCAGCAGCATGCCGATGATCGGACGGTCGAGCTGGAAGAGAACCGCGGTGTCGAAGGACTGGGTCACGGTGAAGAAGCCAACCGTCATGATCATGAGCATCGGCTCGTAGGACATGACCTGCAGGCATTCGCGGTCGGCACCGGTGTCGGCGTAGGGGCTGCGGCCCGAGAACGCCGAGATGATGACGAAGAGCGTGGCGAGCGTCACGAGGAAGATGGTCATCAGCAGGTTGGAGCCCGAGATGAACAAGCCGCCAGCGAGCATCACGAAGATGATGGCGCAGCTGACGTAGGCCTCGTCGACGCCGTTGACGGTGACCTGCTCCTTGGCGAGGAGCTTGCGCACGTCGTAGTAAGGCTGGAGCAGCTTGGGCCCAACGCGGCCCTGCATGCGAGCGCTCACCTTGCGGTCGAGGCCGTCGAGCAGGCAGCCGGCAATGGGGGCGAGAACGGCAAACACCACGACGCCGATGAGGATGCCGACCAGGTCGGGACCGACGAGCAGCACGATGCGCTCGACGAAGAACGAACCGCCGGCGAGGACCTCGGGATCAAAGATGAGCGACGCCGCAAAGCACATGAGCAGCACGGCGGTGCAGAGAATCTGGCCGAGCGGCTTCAGGCGCTTCTCGCCGAAGATGCCGTCGAGGTACCAGTTGCGCTTGGTGGCGTTGCGCAAGAAGCCCATGGAGCCCTGGTAGGTGCGGGTCTCGCTGTTGACGGTGGCGCCCGACAGGTACACGCTCACGCGGCGCTTCTTGGTGTCGCGGCCAAACGGGGTGAGCAGCACGATGGCGATAAACGCCACGATGACGACCATGAGGATCAGGTTGTCGATGCCGATGAGCTCGGGCGACGAGCCGAACTGGCCGCTCAGGTAGGGCGTGACCACGTCGATGGAGATCAGCGGCAGGCCGAGGCAGCAGCCGAGGAGCAGCACCGCAATGAAGCCGATGGCGAACCATTCGGAGCGATGCACGCCCTTCTCCACGTTCGTGGACTTCTGAATAACGCCGGCGAGCTTGCCGAGCCATTTGGCCCAGAAGAAGAACGTGGCAGCGGAGCCGAAGGCGAGCAGGATCAGAAACACGACGTTGCCCGTCTCGGCAAACGACACGAGCGTTGCCCACTTGGAGATAAGCATGCCGAACGGCGCGACGAACATGCCCATGATGCCGAGCATCATGAAGCGCGACAGGTGTGGCAGGCGGTCGAACAGACCGTCCATGTCCTCGATGTTGCGGCTGCCGATGCGATGCTCGACGGTGCCGACGCACAGGAAGAGGATGGACTTGGAAACGGTGTGGAAGATGATCAGGAAGATCGCGGCCCACAGCGCCTCGGGCGTACCGACGCCGGCGCACGCCGAGATCAGGCCGAGGTTGGCGATAGTGGAGTAGGCCAGCACGCGCTTGGCGTTGCTCTGGCTGATTGCCATGAACGAGCAGAGCACGAACGTCACGCCGCCGATGGTGACCACCATGGTGGACGCAACGGGAATAGCCATGTAAAGCGGAGCGAGCTTAACGAGCAGGAACACGCCTGCCTTGACCATCGTGGAGGAGTGGAGCAGCGCGCTCGTGGGCGTGGGAGCGACCATGGCGCCGAGCAACCACGTATGGAACGGCATCTGGGCCGCCTTGGTGAGGCCGGCAACCGAGAGCAGCAGAACGGGCAGCACGAGAAGCGCGACGGCGTCGGTCCCGGCATCGGCGATGATGGCCGAGAGCGAGAGCTCGAGCCCGGCGACATGGATGAGGATCAGCGCGAAGAGGAAGGCGATGCCGCCGATCATGTTGAGGATGATCTGACGGAAGGCGCTCTTCATGGCCTCCTCGGTACGGGTGTAGCCAATCATCAGGAAGGAGCAGGTGGTGGTGATCTCCCAGCCGGTGAACATCCATTCGAGGTTGTCAGAGAAGATGATCACGTACATGGCGGAGAGGAACAGGAACATCAGCGCCGAGAAGAAATGGCGGCGATCAGGCGCGCCAGCCGGCTCGTGATGCTGGAAGTCCTTCATATAGCCGAGCGCGTACACGCAGATGGCGCTGCCGACAAGGCCGATGATGAGCGTCATGATCACGCTCAGCTGGTCGGTATAGAGCGGCTCGACCAGCATATGCTCGGCGCCGGCGCCGAGGGCCATGTTGGCGAACAGGATCACGCCGACGGTTTGCACCAGGCCAAGCACCAGCGCGAGGCGGTTCTTGTACCGCACGGCGAACCACAGAATCACCGCGCACAACAGAATGTCGATCGCCGTCATAACGATCGAAATCAAGTAGGAGGTGTCCTGCGATAGCTCAAAGAACACCTGGCCGCTTGCCAGATATGAAGCGGCAAACGCCACCGACGCAACGCCGGTAACGAGCGCACCCGCGACGGTGATGACCTTGCGTTGCGCATTGCTGCGGAACAACATCAGCAACGCAGCTACGATCAACGGCGCAGCGACGAGAAACGCTATAAGTCCCATGCTTTCCCCCTCTGGAATCCCCATGGAGCCGTACTGTCCAGGCGTATGCCGTGATCACTCCCAAATCACGAAATCGCCATTCTGTATGAGTGTACTCCGCATAGAGAGGTGCGGTGGTGAGAAATTGCACGCATTGACCCCTCGTCCGAGCGCTCCGGCCGGATTGCACGGCTGCCTTCGCACGCTCCTCACGCCAACATCCTCCCCGCGAGCAATGCATGCACTTCTCGCTTAGCGCGGTGCTTTCTCGGTCTGCACGCCTTGCGCGGTGCTTTGCGCGGTACTTCTCGCCGCGCACGGGGTTTTCTCGGCTTGCGCGGCACTTCTCGGCTTGTGCGGGACTTCTCGCCTAGCGAGGGGCTTCTTGCCCCGCGCGGCACGTCCTTGTCGCCACACTCCCACCCTGCGGCTGGCCCCCAGCAACTACACGGCTCCTTTATCCTCAACGCCAAAAAGCCCGGCGCACCAGATCGCCGGCAACAGGCATTAAGAAAACCTCGTTTCTCGGAGCCTTTCATCAACAGACATTAAAGAGTCCTCGCTTTTCAAGCCAAAAGTGAGAACTCTTTAATGTCTGTTGCTTTTGGGCCGTATTTACTGAGGCTTCTTTAATGTCTGTTGCCGCCCCCTCAGTCTATGGACCGCCCCTTCGGTGCGCCTCGTCGGTGCGCCGTGGCTCGCGCCCGTCCCTGCGCAAACAACATTCCAACGCAGGTATCTACCTGTTTTTCCCATTTGCTATCATGTGAGAAAACAGCTCCGTCAGATAGTGAGCCAGACCAACCGCCATAACTTAATAGTGCGCCAACCGTCCCCAAACGTTACGGACGAGCCCTCACTGCACCTTAGTCGCTACGCATCCGGCATAGAAAGGAGGTACCTCATGAGCCTTGCCAATGACCGTCTTGTTGACCTTGCCCTCACCGAAGCGGAGAGATGCGGCATGCTTCTGGTTCCGGGAGATAAGCACATGCGACAACTACTCGAACGTCGGCTTGCGCATGCACCGGGCGGAACCGGCATCAATGATCATATGTCGACCGTATGCCCCCGACACGGGATGTATGCGCGTCGAGCTTACTGGCAAAAGCTCAGCAAAACCCAGCGCTATATCCATCTCCTCAGGACGATGCAGGGCGTAAACCCGCAATGGGTGTTTTGCACGCAATCGGCCGCAGTGGCACACCGGCTCCCTGTTGCGCACCGTTTTCTTACTGAAGTCCACATCGCGTCACGTCGCGCACGGCGATCCAGCGCGGAGAAAGTTGTACGGCACGTCGTGCGCGATGCAGACGTCGTCGTTGCCAGCAACGTTCGCGTCACTTCCTTGCTGCGAACGGGGTTTGACTGTGCGCGGGCGTTTGACTTTGGGCATGGGCTCGCGATCTGCGATGCGCTGCTGCGAAGGCTGGGGTGGAACCCGGACCAGCTCGTTAACGCGTTTCAGGGCATTCCGGGCAGGCACAGGCAGCGTCGGCAAGCGATATGCGCCGCGCGGCACGCCAACGCCCTCAGCGAGAGTGCAGGCGAGTCTATGGCGCGCGCCGCTATGATCGAGCTCGGTTTTGCGGTTCCCGAACTGCAGGTAGAGGTCGCACGGCCGCTCGAACCCAACCGAACCTACCGCATCGACTTCTGCTGGACCCTGCAAGACGGCGGCCGCGTGTTTGGCGAGTTTGACGGTAATGCAAAGTACGAGGACCCGCGCCTGCTCAAGGGGAGAACCGCCGCGCGCGTACTGGCCGACGAGCAGCACCGAGAGTCGCAGCTCACGCTCCTCGGCGCGCCGATGCTGCGCCTTAGCTACCGCGACATCATGGACCCCGCGCGGCTCACAGCGATCCTCACGAGCTACGGCATACCAAGAACAGCAGCCCACGCAAACTGAACTGCAAAGCGAGAAGGGCGGGCCGCTGTAGGCGGGAGAAGCGCTGGGTGCAAAAAGGGGCGGCACGGCGCACGAGGCACAAGGCATGCGACAGACTCATGCGCAGCGGGCGCCCTTAACCGAGAAGCACGTTTCGGAGAAGGGCGCCCGACCAGTAAAACAGGACCGCAAACCCTGAGACTTACTTCCAGCCGTCGATGAAGTCCTTGTTGAGCTCGATGTACTTATCGGCGAGGTCTGTAGCGATGGAATACGAGTTCACCAACGGGTGCATGGTCAGGCACTCCACGATGTCGGCTCTTGACCGGTTCACAATGCCGCGGGCAGCAAGCCGCTCATAGTATTTCACACGACGGATAAGCTCAAGGTTGCCAGCAGGGATGTCTCCCGGAGCAAATCGATGCGGCACACACTCGTCGGCAGTGATGTCGCAGGTGATCTCAACCACGTCGTCGTCCTCGAGCGTCGGGATGGCGCCGTTGTTAGGAGCGCACAGAATCATGCGGCCCCTCTCGCCCGACTGCACTAGTTCGATGTACCGCAGGGCAACACCCGCGTACCCCCCGGCATCGGGGCTAAACACGTCGAAACTCCAAGGCTTCTCGCGCTTCATGCCCGTTTCGTTTGCCATGTACGCATTCTCGCGCCTGCCGTACCATTTCTCGTAAATCGCGAGAGCTCGGTCAAAGTCGGCGTCAATGTCTACCTGCGCAAGCTCCGCAGTCATGCACCGGTTGATCTCTTCGATCTGCTCGCCGCGCGTAATGCCCGCACGCTGAATGTTCTCGACTGCCTTCTCGCGGTAATAGAAGTAGTACAGGTACTCGTTGAGAACGCTCTTTCGGCTCCTCACCAGTTCCTTCTCGAAGAAGTGCATGTCGGTGGAGCGATACGCCTCGTCGTTCTCGATAAGCTCGGGCACGACTTCGCGGCCGTCAACGGTGATGCTCGAGAAGAACGACAGGTGGTTGAGGCCGTAGCACTCGCCGTAAACAGCTTCCGGATCGGCGTCGTAGAGCTCGGCGAACTGCCGTAGCATGCCGCTCGGAGCATCGCAGATGCCATACGTGAACGTGTAACCCATATCGTGAAGCGCTTGGGAGACCACGCCCGCAGGATTGGTAAAGTTGAACACCTTGACCGTGGGCTTTGCGTAGCGCTTCACCAGCTCGCAATACCCCGCGAGAGCGGGGATGGACCGCATGGCAAACGACACGCCGGCGGCGCCGGTCGTCTCTTGGCCAAGCACGTTGTGCGCAAGGGCAAGACGCTCGTCGCGCACGCGCAGGTGGTCGCCACCAACACGGATCGTCGTAATGACGTAATCCGCATCGGTCACCGCCTCAACAGCGTCAGTCGTCAGGATAAACTCGAGGCCGGGATGAAGCATCAGCGCAACATGGCGCGCGAGCGTTCCGTAGATCTCGAGCTTGCCGGCGTCGTTGTCCATGAAGACAAGCGTCGTAATACCGAGTTTTTCTGCCTGCTGAGCAAGGCTCTTGGCCAAGAAGAGCGAGCGTACGCCGCCTCCGCCAATTACCGTGAGCTTCATGTAATTCCTCCGTTCAGGACAGCGTGCTCCCAGACGCATATCGGCCTTTTCCTGGGAGGTGTGGCCGGGAAAGCCCGGCCACACGGTTCGTTACTCAGTGACGATTCCCTCGGGAATCGGGACTTTGCCCTCGACGAGCTTCTTAAAGGCCTCGGTAATCTGAGGGACCGAGAGACCCACGATCACCTGGAACGCATCGCCGTTGCGCACTACGCCCTTGGCTCCCCACTCCTGAAAAGCTGCATCCTCCTTGACAAGGCTCGGGTCGTGCACCGACACGCGCAGCCGCGTCATGCAGTTCGTTACGGAAGCGATGTTCTCGGGACCGCCGAACGCCATCAGATACCCAGCGGCCTCGTCGAGATACGCCGCGTCAGCCTCGGCGCCCGACGCGAGCTTCTCGCGGTAGTCCGCTTTAGTATGGAACTCGACATCCTGGCCGCGGCCGGGAGTCTGGAAGTCGAACTTGAGGATCAGGAAGCGGAATACCAGGAAGTACACGAGAATCGAAACAGCACCTATTACGAACATCATGACGTAGGATCCCCAGTGGTTCTGCCACATCGGGATGATGTTCTTGGCAAAGATGTCGATCAGACCGCCGCCCATGTCGCCCGACAGGCCGCAAGCGTACTGAATCGTCGCAAATGTCGCAGCGAGGAACGCGTGCACAAAGAACAGCGGCGGAGCAACGAAGAGGAACGTGTAGTCAAACGGCTCGGTAATGCCGCACAGCGCAGCGGTGATGACACCGGGAATGCACAGGGCGAGCATCTTCTTGCGGTTCTCCTTCTTGGAGGTGAAGTAGAACGCGAGCGCGATGCCGGGAATGCCGAAGAAGTTGGACAGACCCTGCAGCTGGAAGCCGCCCTCGGGGAAGATCGTCGTGAGCCCCTGCGTAGAGGTGGCAAACTCCTGCAGATGCTCCATCCAGTAGTAGGTGATACCGCCCTCTACAACCGCCGGGCCGTACTGGAACGGGCTGTAAATGAAGTGATGGAGACCAGTGGGCAGCAGCGCCTTCTCGAGGAAGGTGTAGATCCACACGCCGAGAAGGCCGGCGTTGGACATGAAGTACTGCAGCGAGTTGATCGCGCCCTGAACCGTGGGCCAAACCAGGCAGAACAGGAACGCAAGCGCCAGCATGACCGGGAAACCCACGGCAGCCACAAGAGCGGAGCCCTGGAAAATGCCGAGCCACTCGGGCAGGCGCTTGTTGAAGAAGCGGTTGTGCAGCCACACGATCACAGCCGCAACGAAGATGGCGCCGAGGAATCCGGTATCGAGCGTCGTGATGCCGCCGATGGCCTTGATGCCCGTCTCGGCGGTTTCGAGGTCAATGCCGAACGTCGGACCAAAGAACGTCAGGATGTTGTTAACAAAGACGTTGAAGGTCATGTAAAGCACGAACGCTTCGAGCGCCGCGCGTCCCTTCGCCTCATTGGACAGGCCAAAAGCGAGGCCGATGGCGAAGAGAATCTCCATGTTGTTGAAGACCGTCCAGCCACCGTTGTTGACGGTCGTCCAGAAGCCGTACCACACCGTGCCCTCAGCCGCGATGTCGCCCACAAGCATGGTGTTCGTGAGCACCGAGGTGATCGCCACGACGATACCGGAGAACATGAAGAAGAGCACAGGTGTCAGCATGGCGCCGCCGAAGCGCTGAAACTCGGCCATACCGATCCGGTGCTTGCCGGTCGATGTGTCTTTCACAGCTTTCTCCCCCTTTATTAGTTGTTGGTAAATTGCTTGCGAAGTACCTCAGACAACGTGAGCACCGGTGCGTTGATCTGCTCTTTTCTGCCGTTTTTGATTGTAGTAAGGTGATGTCCGAACAAGCTCGTGATATGAATGCGCGTTTCTGTGAATATTCACATTGTGCATAACAGTTGCTTTAATCCCAACGCTGTACGACGCTTATACGACGGTCAAACCGAGGAGCGCCATGGCAGACAACGAACAAACCAAGGCCGACAAGCTTTTTCCCAACAACACGCTCACACTAACCGAGAAAAACGTCCTCACCTACCTGATCGACCATGCGCCCGAAGAGGAGCGCCTCTCTATCCGCAAGGTCGCCGACGCCTGCTACACGAGCATGACGACGGTTACGCGCGTTGCGAAAAAGCTCGGCTACGCCGGGTTTCGCGAGATGGTCTACGGCCTGCGCGCTACTGAAAGACCTGACCGACACACCATCATCACCTCCAAAGAACTGCGCGCGAACGTGGTGTACAGCGCCGAGCATCTTGAGCGGTTCTACCGGCTGCTTAACCAAAAACAGTTGATAGGCATCAAGGGGGAAGGATATTCCCACCTGATTAGCGAGTACATGCAGCGCAAGCTTTTAGGGCGCGGCTACCCCGTTGTGGAGCAGAGCTACCTCGACTCCGACCAGTTTGTTCACGGTTTGATCGACAAGCTCTCGATGGTCATTGTGGTGTCCAAGTCCGGAACCACCGCCGCTACGGTCAACACGGCGCGGGAGTGCGCCGAGCACGGGATCCCGCTTGCCGCGTTCGTAGGCAACGTGAGCAGCCCTATAGCTGAGGCGGCAGATATGTTGTTCCTCGTAGAAGACGACCAGCCACTGGACTCTATGAACTACGAATCGGGAAGCTTTACCGGCTGCTGCATCCTGGCCTTCGAGCGTGTTCTCTTTAAGCTGCAAAGCGAGAAGGGCGGGCCGCTGTAGGCGGGGCTTCCGGAGCGTGACAAAATACGGCGGCACGCACCCTGGAAGAGTGCGTGCCGCCGAAGAAGGGGTACGTTATGGGGAGAACGGGCCGTTAGGCGCGGGTGTCCTCGATCATCTTGCAGACGGTCTGCTGGATCTCGGAGAGCTTCTCTTTGCTCGGGATCCACTGCTGCGTGATAACCGGGAGCGGCATCTCGAAGCCGATGGCCTTCATCTGCTCATCAACCTGCTTGGGACCCATGGGAGCCCAACCGTAAGAACCGAACGCAATGCCGATGCGCTGGCTGTTCTTGGGCGACAGGCCGCGGAAGTAGGTGAGGAACGACGCCACGGTGGGCATCATGTTGGAGTTGAGCGTGGGCGAGCCGACCGCCATGTAGCGGGCGTCGCAGCACGCGAGCATGATGTCGGAGATGTGGTTGTCCTTCACGTCGAGCAGCTGCGCCGAGATGCCCCCCTTGATAAAGGCGTCCACGATCTCGCGGGCCATGGCCTCGGTGGAGTGCCACATGGAGTCGTACACCACCACGGCCTTCTCCTCGGTCTGGTAGGTGGTCCAGGCCTCGTACTTGGCGAGAATGTCGGCAATGTGGCTGCGCCAGATCACGCCGTGGCTCGGGCAGATGAGCTTGATGTCGAGTCCGCCGCAGGCCTCGAGCGCCTTGTGCGCCTGCATACCGTAGGGCCACACGATGTTGGCGTAGTACTTCTTGGCCTGCTTCATGACCTCGCACAGGTCGTTCTCGTCGTCAAAGCGCTTGGTGGAGGCAAAGTGCTGGCCAAAGGCGTCGTTGGAGAAGAGGATGCCGTCAACGTCGGAGTAGGTCACCATGTTGTCGGGCCAGTGCACCATCGAGGTGGTCACGAAGTGCAGCGTGCGCTCGCCGATGTTGAGGGTGTCGCCGGTCTTGACGCCCTCGCAGTCGATGCCGAAGTGCGCCTTAATGCCCTTGACGCCCTGGGGCGCGCTCGCGTAGATGGTGGCGTTGGGGCACTCCTTCTTGATGCGCGGCAGGCTGCCCGAGTGGTCCATCTCAACATGGTTGGCAATGACGACCTCGATCTTGGCGGGGTCAACGACCTCGCTGATGCGCTCGATCAGCTCGTCGGCAAACGGCGCCTTGGCCGTGTCGATAAGGGTGATCTTCTCGTCCATAATGAGATAGGCGTTGTAGGTGATGCCCTTCTCGGTGGTGTAACCGTGGAACGAGCGCTCGTTCCAGTCGATACCGCCGACCCACCAGACCTTGGGCGAAACCTCAATGGCGTTAAGCATGTGCACGGGTCCTCTCTCTTGAGAAACGCACTGGTTGCTGAAGCACGGACGCCGTCCGCGGTAAGCGCAGAGACGTTCGTATGGGATCATACCCGGCCAACGGCGGCCTTAATGCCTGATTCGTCCTCTAATATATGCGTCCATTTTTGTTACATATCTAGACCGAATACCGAGCTTTGCACGGTTTTCCCGGTTGTGTTCCCAGTCGAAAAAAACAGCCCGCTGCCTTCAGCACTTTTTTTCTGCCGATACTGATGCGCCGAACGCCGAGCAAGCAGCCGAGAACTAACCGAGAAAACCGGGAAAGTAGATAGGTGCAAAGCGTGCCGGGACACCGGAAACAACTTACTCCGAAGTTGTGTCCGACAAAGATCTCTTACGACCCGAAACAGTCGCACAGGTGAGCACGAAGCCAAGCACGGGCGCATGTGCAAGCTCGAGCTTCTCAAGCGTTTCGCGCACGTCCTCGTTCTTGCTTTTGCCGCGCTGCGCAACCACGAGCACGCCGTCGGTCATACGCGAGAAGAGCAGCTCGTCGGTTGCGGGCACCACAGGCGGCAGGTTGACAATAATCACGTCGAACGCCTGCGCGTACGCGCGCATCACGGCCTTGACGCGATCACCGCGCAGCAAGCTTGCCGGACGGCTCACCGGCCTCCCCGCAACGAGGGCAAACAGGCGGTCGGCACCCGGCACGTACTGAAGGGGATTGCGCAGATCGACCGAGCCGACCAGAACGTCCGAAAGACCGGGGGCCGCCGCGAGCGAGAGCAAGGGCGCCACGCGCGGCGCATGTATGTCGGCATCTATGAGCAGGGTACGGTACCCGCTTTGCCCGAGCACAATGGCCAGATTGACTGCCGTGCATGTTTTGCCCTCGCCGTGCACCGAGCTGGTAACGCCGACCATGCGCGCAGCAGCACGGCGGTCACGCAAAGGAAGCGCGGACTCGAGGTTTACGCTCAAAAGCCTGAACGCACGGGTAAACTCATCAGCCTCTCCCGTCAGCTGCGTCGTGCAGTCAGCGCCGTCGGGCCGGCAGCGAAGCGACGGCCCGCCCGGGGCGTCGCTGCCCTCGGCACCCGCAAGCAGCCGCGGGTCGGGAATGCGCGCCAGCACCGGCAAGGAGCTGATGCGCCTCAACGTCGAGGCGCCGTGCACGCGGTTGTCGAGCAAGGCTGCCGCCGCCAGAGCCGTGCCGCCAAAGAAGGCGCCCGCCACCGCCCCTGTGCACACAGCAACGAGCATATCGGGCGAAGAGGGCACCTGGGGAACCTCGGCCTCGGCAACAACGGTCGCCGAAGCTCCCGCGAGCATACCGGGAAGCCTGTCGACGGCGACTCTCACCACGGTATTGGCAACCGAGGCAGCCTCCTCGGCGTTGCCAAGCGTCACGCGTACGAGAAGCTCGTCCTGAGAGGCGCCGGGCTCCACCTCAATGGCTTCGCGCAGCGTATCGACAACATACGGAAACTCCGTCTGCGTCGCCACGTATACGAGCAGGTCATCGGACTCGATCATGACCGCACACGAGGACGCCAGATCGCCACCCTCCGAGGCCGACGACTCCCCGCCGGAGCCCTCTGACGGCTCCTCGGAAACAAACAGGCGCGCCTCGGCCGTGTACAGCGGCGTCACCAGCCAGTCGGTCAGCGTCCAGGCAACGAGCGCGCCAACCGCGGCCGCAAGCACGAGAACCGCAAGCACGCGCAAGACCGGCCCTGCCCACAGAGAGCGCTCCTCGTCGTATGCTTGTTGCCCACGCCTTGCCACAAAACTCCTATCCTGATGCACGAGAACGGTATTACGCTATCCTTTTTCAACCGTTAGTTGTGAGGAAAGCGCATACATTCCACTGGAAGGCGCTTCGATTCCCCCGGATTTTATCCACAACTCGTTCAGACACCCTACCGCTCGCGCGGCAGACGAGCCGTTCGGACGCGACCGGCACTACAGCACACGGCGCTGCGCTACGATAAAGTCCCATCGCTCAATAGGTCGGTTTGAGTGTTCGAAAAGGGTCGGTGCCACTATGACTACGCCCACGGCGCACAACAATGCGCCAGCAAACAACGATCCCGTCGCCCTCGTCATCGCCATGATCCGAGATGCGTTTACCGGGAACTTCGACACGCTGCTCGCGCACGTGACTGACGACTGCATCTTTATCGGCGCAGGCGCCAACACGTTTCGCGGTCGGGAAGACCTCGAGCAACGCATGGGAAAAGCACCGGCTATTCCCCGGTACACCGTGCGCGACGAGCACTTCGAGGTTGTCCCCACCGACTCAGAGAACGACATCGTCGTGGCGGGCAGTTACGCGATCTTCTCGGACGGCGACACCAAGACGATCTCGTCGGAGATCCAGCGCATCACCATGAACCTGCGCTGGAACGGCGAGCGCTGGCGCGCCTATCTGGTGCATGTCTCCAACCGCTGGGCACCGCTCGGCGAGGACCAGAACTTCCCCCTCAGGGTCAGCGAACAGACCTACCGCTATGTCCAGGCGATTCTGCGCGCCAGCAAGCAGCTCGGCGGTGCGCAGGGGAGCATTGCGCTCGCATCGGGATCGTCAACGGTATATGTGAACCCTGGGGACCTTCTCTACGCGGAGGCGCAAGGCAAAGAGAGCGTCCTGCATCTCATCAGCGGCACAACGACCGTACGCCAGCTACTCGGCTCTATAGAGAATTCGCTCCCGCGCGAGTTCGTACGCATCTCGCGCAAGCACATCGTCAACGTGCTGTACGTCTCCAAGGTCGAGGGCAACACGATCCTGCTCGCCGATGAAACGCTGTTGCCCATTCCCAAGCGCAAGATCATCGAGGTCCGGCGCGCGCTCGGCGCTCTCCCACAGCGCAAAGAGCAGCGCGGCCGGGAGTAGCGCACCCGTCGGGTCGCAACGCGACGGCACGCCGAACAGCACGGATTCCAACAGAAAAGGCGGGGGAGCAACCTTGATTGCTCCCCCGCCTTCATTGAAATCAAGCGTCGTACAGGCTACTTGTTGCCCTTCTCGCGGGCGTCCTGGTACTCCTTCACCAGACGCTCCTGGACATCGTGCGGAACCTGCTCGTAACCGGCGGGCTCCATGGTGAAGTCGCCCGTGCCGCGCGTAATGGAGCGCAGGCGCGTGGCGTAGTCGGTGAGCTCGGCATAGGGCACCGTCGCGGTGACCACCGTGTTGCCGCGGTCGTCGGTGTCCATGCCGGTCACGCGGCCGCGGCTGGCAGAGACGTCGCCCATGACCGCGCCGGCGTAGCTGTCGGGAATGGTCACGGTGATGTTCTCCATAGGCTCGAGAACCGCCGGGCTCGCCTCGGCGCACGCCTTCTGCAGGGCAATGCGGGCGGCGGCGCGGAACGCCATCTCGTTGGAATCGACCGGGTGATACGAACCGTCGTAGCAGGCAACGCGGATGCCGGTGAGCGGGAAACCGGCAATGACGCCGTGCTTCATGGTTTCCTGAACGCCCTTGTCAACGGCGGGGATAAGCGCGCGCGGAATGCGGCCGCCCACGACCTCGTCGACGAACTCGTAGTCGGTGCCGTCCATGAGCGGCTCGACGCGCAGATAGCAGTCGCCAAACTGGCCGGCGCCGCCGGTCTGCTTCTTATGACGTCCCTGAGCGCTTGCCACGCGGCGGATGGTCTCGCGATACGGGATCTTGAGCGGCACGCTGTGCGCCTTGACCTTGGTGTGCTCCTCCAGACGGTTGAGAAGCACGCTGACCTGGGCCTCGCCCACCGCGGAGATGATGGTCTGACCGGTCTCTTCGTCGCGCGTGATCTTCATCGTAGGATCGGCGTCACAGGCGCGCTCGATGAAGGTGTAGAGCTTCTCCTCGTCGCCGCGGTTCTCGGCCGCGATGGCGATGCGGTACTGGCTGTTGGGGAACTGGAAGGCAGCCGCCTCGACCTTGCCGGTGACAGAGAGGGTGTCGCCGGTCTCGGCGGCGATCTTGGTGGTCACGATGATGTCACCGGCCTCGGCCTTGCCGACCTCGGTGGTCTCGCGGCCGCACATGACGTAGAGGTGCGCCAGGCGCTCGGACTTGCGGGTGCGCGCGTTTACAAGCTCGATGCCGGGCTTGAGCGTACCGGTGAGCACCTTGAGGAAGCTGATGCGACCCTGCTGCGGATCATTGAGCGTCTTGAAGACAAAGACAACCGGACGGTCGTCCTCAGAGGAGATCTTGAGAGTCTCGCCGTCGACGAGCGGCATCTCACCGTAGTCGGTGGGAGCCGGGAAGTACGTCACGATGTCGTCCATGACGGAGTGCACGCCGAGCTCATGCGTGCAGGAACCCACGAACACCGGAACAAAGAGGCGCTGGGCAATGGCCTTACCGAGCAGACTCTCGACCTCGTCCTGCGTGAGCTGCTCGCCCTCGAGGTACTTCTCCATAAGGTCGTCGTCGGCTTCGGCCACAAGCTCGCAGAGCGTCTCGCGGGCCTCCTCGGCCTGGGCTCGGTACTCCTCGGGGATATCGAACTCGGTCTGCTTGGCGCCCTCGCAGTGGCGCGCCTTCATGCGCACGATGTCGATGACGCCCTCAAAGTCGTCGCCCGTGCCCCATGGCAGGGTCACGGCGCCCAAGCGCATGCCAAAGCGGTCGCGGAGCTGCGCCATCGTGGTGGCATAGTCGGCGTTCTCCTTGTCGATGCGGTTCATAAAGACCGCGCGGGCAAGACGCAGGTCCTCGGCGGCGTACCACAGCTTGACCGTGGTGGGCTGCGGGCCCTCGGCGGCGTCGACCACAAAAAGCGCGGTCTCGCTCACGGCCATGGCCGCGTAGGCGTCGCCGATAAAGTCGGGGTAGCAGGGCGCGTCGAGAATGTTCAGGCGGTAGCCCTTCCAGTCGATCGGCGCGATGGACGTAGAGATAGAAACGCCGCGCTTGACCTCCTCCTGATCGTAGTCAAGCGTCGGCTTGGTGCCCGCATGGCCTCCCAGGCGGGCCGTCTTGCCTGAAAGATGCAACATCGCTTCTGCCAGAGAGGTCTTTCCTACTCCTCCCTGGCCAACCAAGACGACGTTCCTCACTTTGGCGGTTTCAGGCGCACCCATAGCCAACCTCCTTGGTCCGACGGAGGCGCATGGCATGCCCTACGTTCAGCAGCGCGCCATGCGCGCACCGCAATTGTCTTCATCGCCGGCGACAAGACCCGCCGACGCACCTTGATGCACACCCTACCCGCTTACGGGCCTCTCGATCCGCTCAATTCGGCATACGGACCGAGCCGACCCGATGGGCGGGTCAAGGCTACACCCCGGCAGCGCCGTATTCGTTGATGTAGTCGAGAATCTCCTGACGCGAATGAAGGTCGGTCTTCTCGTAGATGCGCTTGATGTGCGTATGGACGGTGTTCTGCGAAAGCTGGAGCTCCTCGCTCACACGCGCCTGGGTGTGACCGAGCGCGTAGAGCGTAAGCACCTCGATCTCGCGTCCGGTGAGTCCAAAGCGCTGACCAAGGGCAATGACCGAGCTCGCGATGCGCGCGTCGGGACTTTGGCTGACCATGGGAACCTGCTGCGGCTGCGCAATGGCGAGCACGCCCATCAGCGGCACGCGCCTGATGGCATCAAGCGTCGGTTGTTGCTGCGGCTCAGGATGGGGTGCGCCCTGCTCGCCCGCCGTTTGGCCACGTGACGCCCCGGCAGGTGCAGACGCCTCGGCCTGAGTGAGAACTTCGCGCTCCTCGCGCTCCTGGCTCGGGCTCGCAAGCAGGCGCGTGAAGACGACCTGCGTGCTCACGAGCGTAAAGAGGCACATGAACGCGATGATGACCGGCGTGTTGGAAGGGAACACCTGGGTTGCCAGGGCATCGAGACGCATGCCCGCAACGGTCAGCAGGTTCACCGTGATCCACGCGCCCGAGGTGTAGTAAAACGGATCGCGCCACCCAAAGCTCACGAACGCGATGCTCAAGTACCAAACAAACGCCGTAAGCACCGACGACGCGCCCATAACAAAGGACGCGCCCACCGAGACCGTGTTGGGCCAGATGGCAAAGAACACGGCGGCAAGACCCAAAAACGCTTCCATGACCACCCAGATGCTCGTGGTGATGGCGCGCATGCGCGAGCGCAGACCGTGGCGCACCCAGAACACGCAGACCACGAGCGTAAACACCAGACTCAAGAAGCGCGGAACCAGGCTCATGGCAATAGCCTCCCCCGCAGGGAACCCGCGCCCCATGCCGAGGGGAACCGAAAGGAACCAAATGCCCACGGCGGCGGCCACCAAAAAGCCGGTGTTAGAGAAGTGCTCCGGGTCGGTTCCCAGGTAACTCTGGGAAATCGCCGGGAACACGTCGCTGGGAACATCGAGAACGCGCGAGATGCGCACGGCTCCGAACTGGGCAAACGTCAGCCCAACCCCGAGAAGGCACACAACCGGCTGGGAAACGAAGCTGAGAACGTACCCGAGAAACTCGCTGATGCCGAGAGCTGAGAACACCACGATAACCGCCGCCTGGGCAGAGGCTCCGCGCAGCTTGCGCAGCCAATAGAACTGCAGCCACGTACTCCCGCAGGTAACGCCTACGCTGAGCGCGAGGCTCAAGAGAGGCGACGGGTCGGCATGCGCAAAGCCGAGCATAGCAAGCGCAAGCGCCGACAAGCCCGAGAGATGGATGGCAAAGAACGTTCCCAGGAACACGAAGCGCTTGGTATAGCGCTTCACAAATAACGTCGAGACAAACAGCAGCGCCGCTATGGCGCACGAAACCAAAACCGCGGTGCCGCCATCGGCGGAGACGCCCGTGCTGTGGCGAGCCCCCTGCACGATCGCGGAAACCGTGGTGGACGACAGGCTCAGCCCCGCGATGCTGGGGAGCAGCGAACGGTACGCCTCGAGAGAGAACGGCGGCATGACGCTCAGGTCCCGCTCTTCTCGCATTGCCTCGGCCATGCGCGCCACCCCGTGTCTCGAACCAATTTGCACATCACGAAAAAGCGGCACGAAGCCGCCGATTGTGAGCCGGTACGTGCTGACACTTGAGGTGACCGCACTCCCTTCCCGGCAAACCACGTACCCTCTTGCAGGGTATCTGTACTATATTAGCTTCTACGACGAGTACGCGGCAAGAATTCGGGAGGGATTGCCCGTGCCTACCACAGCGGAAGAGCAGAGCGTCGGCGCTCAGGAGGTCGCACCTGTCGCAGACGCAGCGAGCGATGTTCAAGACGTTCAGATGGCGGTCGACGAGCCAGCTGACAGCAGCGACGAGGCTCCCTCGGAGGAGCAGGACACCGAACTCGAGGCGCGCCTCGAGCGCAACGCCTTCATCCGTGCGCTCGACGCCGTTCTCGCCGACCTCCGCCAGCGCTCCGACGAGGGAAAGATCACCACACCCGCCCGTTGGCGCAAACGCGCGATGCAGCCCGAGGGAACAGACGCGCGGGCGTTTGAGGAAAAGGTGCTGACCTACATCGAAGAACACGATCACAGCTCCGGCGAGGCGCATGCCGGTCGCATTGCCGTGCCGCAGGACCTAGCCGCCCTTCTCGGGAATGGAGAATCCTCGGATGACGAGGCCTTGCCCGAGCTTGCAGTCAACGACATCGTGCTGCTCTGGGGCAAGAAGGGCGCTTACCTCTACTCCGAGGCGCTTATGGCCAACAACTACGCCCACATGCTCTTTTTGACTGCCGAAGATGACGATCTGGGCACCTTTGTTGACCAAGTGCGCAACGAATCCAAGATCTACCCTCGCCCTATGGCAGCGTCGAGCTTTAGGAACCCTCCGTTTTTGTGGTCGGTTGCCAAAGCAAAGCAGCTCTTTGCGCGGACGCAAGAAGCAGGGTCGTTTCCCGACATCAAGGTCACCGTCACGAGCATCGGGCAATGGTACTTCTACTCCGACCTGTATTTGCGCGACGCACAGGCAAAAGCTCTTGCCGAGTTTTACGGCGTCGAACGCCAGCGCAATCCGTAATTTCGCGGATTTCCCGGTTTTCCCGGGTTTCCCGCCTATACCGCGCAACCACGCACTTCCCGTACACCATCTGCCAAAGGAGCCTGCATGCCTCGTCCGCACCTCACCGAGGATACGCCGTTTCTGCGTACGGCCGACATGTACCAGATCGAAAACGATGCGCCCATCACCGAGTACTCAGAGAAGACCCTTGCCCTGATTGCCACTGCCAACAACGGCGGCATCCCCGAAGGCGCCAACGCCTTTGCGAGCGTTGGCCGAGAGAAGCGCGGAACTGTGCAGATGCAGCTCTTCGCGCGCATTAACCTCGAGACCGAGCGCTTTGAGGAAGTAGGGTTCCGCAGCCACGGATGCCTTGCTGCTATTGGCTGCGCCACAGTTACGGCACACCTGCTGCGCGGCAAGTCGTTTCAAGAGGCCTTGGCAATTAGCGACGATGACCTTCTTGAAATGCTTGACGGCCTTCCGGTGGGCCGCAAGTACACGCTCGGCTACGCGCGCGAAGCAATCAAGGCGCTTATCGGCGATTTTTTCCTACGCGAGAAGCACTTCACGCTCGCGCAGCTCGACGAAGTGCTGCCCTGCGACTCGATGTGCGTCGACTGCCTCCTGACCGAGAACTGCTCGCTGCGCGACAGCCGCGTTGACCAGTACATGCGCGAAGCCGGCGAGATCGAGTAACACACCGAGCAATACACCCGACCACTCAGTCCCAACTTTCGCTCTTGCTCGGACATACGTAAAGCCGCAGGTATTCTACCTGCGGCTTTACCTGTTTTACCGGTTATGTTCCCAGCGAGTGCGCCTTCGGCGCAACCTCTACGCCTACTCGAACGACAGCGCCTCGAGACGCTTGAAGACAATGTCCTTGCGCGTCAGGAAGTCCCACGGATCAAAGATCTCATCGAGCTTCTCGGCGCTCACCGTGCAGCGCGGGTCGGCTTCGAGCTTCTCGCGGAAGGTCGTGCCGCCAGCGCACTGCTGCACCTCGCGCCACGTGGCCATAGCGTTCTCCTGAACCACCTTGTAGGCATCCTCGCGCGTGATGCCCGTGTCGACCAGCGCCAGCAGCACCTTGGACGAGAAGATGAGACCGCGCGTCTTGTTAAGGTTGGCCTTCATCTGCTCGGGGTAGAGGATCAAACCGTCGATCACGCGGATGAGGCACTGGAACATATGATCAAGCGCGATGAAGCTGTCAGCCTGCGCCACGCGCTCGGCGGAGCTGTGGGAGATATCGCGCTCATGCCAGAGGGCAACGTTGTCAAAGGCCACCTGCGCGTTGGCCTTGACCACGCGCGAAAGGCCGCAAACCTTCTCCATGGTGATGGGGTTGCGCTTGTGCGGCATAGCGGAGCTGCCCTTCTGACCCTTCTTGAAGGGCTCCTCGGCCTCGAGGGTATCGGTCTTCTGCAGGTTGCGGACCTCGGTGGCAATGCGCTCGCAGGTCGCCGCGGTCGTGGCGAGCACGCCGGCGAGGTAGGCATGGTGGTCGCGGCTGATGACCTGCGTGGACAGCGGATCGTGCACGAGGCCCAGATGCTCGCAGACGTACTCCTCGACCTCGGGGTCAATGGAAGAGTAGGTTCCCACGGCACCCGAGATGGCGCCGAACGCCACGTTCTTGCGGGCGTCGATCATGCGGTCGAGATCGCGCTTGAGCTCCCATGCCCAGCTGCCGAACTTCATGCCGAAGGTCATGGGCTCGGCGTGGATGCCGTGCGTGCGGCCCACGCAAAGCGTCTCCTTCTCCTCAAACGCACGACGCTTGCAGATCTCGCCAAGCTTGCGCACATCCTCGATGATGATGTCGCACGCTTGGGTGAGCTGGTAGCACAGCGCCGTGTCCCCCAGATCGGAGCTCGTCATGCCGTAATGCACCCAACGGCTCGGCTTGGGCTCGCCCTCGGGCACGTCCTTATCGATGTACTCGCCCATGTTGGTGAGGAACGAGATCACGTCGTGGTTGGTAACAGCCTCGATAGCGTCGACCTCGTCCTTCTCAAAATGAGCGTGGTCGCGGATCCACTGCGCCTCCTCGCGCGTGATGCCGATCTTGCCGAGTTCGGCCTGCGCCTCGCACGCCAGCACCTCGATCTCCTGCCATACGGCGTACTTGTTCTCGAGAGAGAAGATGTGGCCCATCTCGGGGCGCGTGTAACGGTCGATCATGCGAGCCTCCTCGGCAGTAGCTGTGCGTATCCATAGATTTTACCGCAGCACGCGGCGTGCCTTCGGTCCGTTAATGCCGTCACGGATTGCCCTAAAACGGTTACGGCACGCCTTACAGGAGCCTCCCGCCCACAAGATTACGCAACAGGCCGCAGCTGCACGCACCGTCGGGGCTATAGCTTAGGTTGATTGCGTAATCTTGTGGCACATACGTGCGGCTGCGCAATCTTTGAAGCTGGGAGAGAAGCACAAAAACCTGCGGGGTTCGAGTCCATGAAATGTGCCTAAACAAGAAAAGGCCTCCATTACTGGAGGCCCAACAATCAATGGAGCGGGCAACGGGACTCGGCGCGGCTTCGCCCCGCAAACGCTGCGGGCCCAGCGGGCCCATGCGCGCTGCGCTGGAAAAGTGCTCGCGCACTTTCCACAGCTCCGCGCCCGCAATCGGGTTCGAGTCCATGGAATGTGCCCAAAGAAAAAAGACTCCCATTGCCGGGAGTCTTACAATCGCTGGAGCGGGCAACGGGACTCGAACCCGCGAGTGTCAGCTTGGGAAGCTGATGCCTGCATCGCCAAGTCCTTTCAAAAACAACCCGCTTGAGCTGGTACTTTACTGGATGCGAAAACTGGAAAACGTCTCGTTCGGAAAAAGTTCGGAAAAAACAGGAAGGCTTTGCAGAGAAAACGCCGGCCCTCACGTGAGGACCGGCGTCCGAGTCTCTGGAGCGGGCGACGGGATTCGAACCCGCGGATGCCAGCATGGGAAGCTGGGGCCTTACCACTTGGCGACGCCCGCGTGCGTCTTCGCCGGAAGTACCAGCGTAGGGGATAGTATACCGTGCCAGTTTTCGCGGGACAAGGCATCGCCGCGCAAACGGACGCGATCAGCACGAAAACGGCTCACGCGGCAACCATCTCGACCCTGCCCATGTAGCGGTTCGAGAGCTCCGCACTCGTCGACGGTATGTACCCGACATAGAGGTCGAAGGTGTACGACGGGGTCGCGTGCCCGCGGATGACCGAGATGGTCTTGATGTTCTCTCCGCAGGCGAGGTTGAGGGTGGCGAAGGTGTGCCTGAGCGCATAGGGCCTCGTGCCGTCGAATCCGGTCTTCTCGATGAACTTATGCCACTCGTTGAAGAATGAGCTGTACGGCTTGATCGCGTCGAGCTCCGCAACGACGGGCAGTCCGTCAACCGACCTGATACCCATTCCCCTCAGCCGCCTCCGCTTCAGGTCGAGCCACTCGCCGACGACCTCGGCCGTGTAGTCGTCTAGCGGGACGGTCCGGCGCGAGGTACTCGTCTTCGTGTACTCCTCCACCTCGTTGCTGTCTCGCCGCACGGCCCCGGTGATTCGGGCCGAGGGCGTCCCGCGGAGGGAGAGCCCGCTCGGGTCCTGGTTCGGCGACTCCGACATACGCGAGGCGGCCCGCGCGAACCTCGAGCTCCTCGACCGGCTGGGGGGCGAGTAGCATGGGGGCGCTGAGCGAATCGAGCCCCTACATGAGGGCGCGGGCCAACCTCTCCGAGCTCAAGCTCGACCGGATGTGCGCAGCCATGCCCGACTACGTGCGCATGGTCGCCGACGGCGAGCGAGACTTCGCGCAGGCCGTGGCCGAGATGACGCAGGCGGAGGTCGCCGCCAGGCGCGAGCGCATCATGCGCCAGCGCATACGCTCGTCGGGCTTCCCGTACGTGAAGACGCTCGCCGACTTCGACTGGTCCTTCCAGCCGAGCGTGCCCAGAGCCAAGGTCGAGGAGCTGGCGACGCTGCGGTTCATGGACGGGGCGGAGAACGTCCTGCTGGTGGGGAGCCCGGGCGTGGGAAAGACCCACCTTGCGGTGGCGATCGGCATCGAGGCCGTCAAGGCGGGCCGCGAGGTGCGATTCACCGACTGCGCCAGGCTGGTCGAGGACCTGAAGGACGCCTCGTCGCGCGGGATACTCAAGAACAGGCTGAAGTACTACGCGCACTCTAAGCTCCTCGTGGTCGACGAGCTGGGCGCCGACCTCATGTTCCAGCTGGTGTCGACGCACTACGAGCAGCGCTCGACCATCATAACCACCAACGTCGGCATAGGCGGCTGGTCGAAGGTGTTCGGAGACGAGGTGACCGCGGGCGCCATCGTGGACAGAGTCTGCCACCACTGCACCCTGATCAAGATAACGGGCAGGTCCTACAGGCTCAAGGACCTGCCGGCCGACAAGAGGAGGGAGGGGTGATCGGACGCGGCGAAAGCGCGGTGACGCCGACGACGATCATGCGGTTGCGCCCGTGGCGAAGGAACGGTGACGCCATCGTCGATTTTTATATTGACTTTATCACCTGTCGTGCACGAGGCGCGCCCCCTTCTCCACATGAGCCCCCCATCGCCTCCATGATGCGCCCCGAGGAGGGCTTGCCGTGCCCGCAGGCCACGGCAACCGGCTCCTTGCGGGAGTCGATGCCGACGGCGATGCAGACCTTCTGCCTGGAGAGCCCGCGCTTCCTCGCCTGGCCGTAGCCGCGGGAGAGGTCGGTGTCGTTGATGTACGTCTCATCCACCCACACGGTCCCGCGGAGCACGATGCGGTCCTGGTATCCGTCCACGGCCGCGAACAGGCGGTGGCGCCACTTCCAAGCGGTCTGGTGGGTGATGCGGCAGGCTTCGGCACAGGCGTCGAGCGGCACGGCGAACAGCGCGAGCCGAATGAAGGATACCCAGGTCGACAGCGGCTTCTTGCAGTTCTCGAGGACGGTTCCCGTGAGCGAGGTGAACCTCGCCCCGCAGCTCGGGCAGCGCCAGCGCCGGACGCCGGACGGCTCGCGCCCGTCCCTCCACGGCGACGCCTCCCCGCAGGCGGAGCACGCCGGGCGGGGGCGGTAGCGGTCGGCGGCCTCGGCGAGCGTGCCGACGCCGATCTCCTCCCTGAGCCTCCTTTCCTCGACGGCAGCGGAAAGGAGCTCGAGCTTGCCGGCGGACAGGCCGCCGACGAGCCCCGAGTAGGGGTTCAGTCGCTTCATGGCGGAGTCTTCCCATCCGCCCGAACGCCCACCCGGAGGGAATGTCGCCAAACATAGATCCGGGTGGGCGCTCGGGCAAATTCTACGTTTGGCTGGGAAGAGTATATCCCGTTCTGCCGGGGCGCTCGATCCATCACCTAAGTTCTAGACTGTCAGAAAAAAGCGATTTCCCACGTAAACAGCCGTACAAGACCGTTTACGGCAGTTTTTATGCCGCTCACACTGTAAATATCACGTATCATCTTGTTTGGTTTTGTTGAGATGGTATTGTTCGACTTGCCCGGATATTCCAACAGTAAGCAAAATTGCGCAACAAAATGAGCACGTGCTCATACTACGGGAGGAACCATGGCATCAAAAGAAGAGATCTCGATGATCGGCTTTGAGATTGTCGCCTACGCTGGCGACGCCCAGACCGACCTAATCGCCGCATGCGAAAAGGCAAGCCAAGGCGACATCGATGGGGCGCGTGCCCTTCACGAATCTGCAAAGCAAGCTCTTATCGACGCCCACGACGTCCAGACCAGGCTTCTCTCCCAGGAAGCCGGAGGCGGCGAAATGGAGGTCACCTTCATCATGGTGCATGCCCAGGACACCCTGATGACCACCATGCTGCTTGAGAAGCAGACCAAGTTCACCATCGATGCCTACCAGCGCATCGCCCAACTTGAAGCCAGGCTCGCCTAGCGCAAGGCGCCATCAAGCTTTTGAGACAACCCAACTAATGAGGGGGCCGCTTCCGAGCGGCCCCCTCTTCATCTATATGCGATCAGCCACGGTGCCGCGCTCGACCAGCTCGCCCGGCAAACGCACCGCCTCGACCTTTGATTCTCTCGATAGCTGGGAGAAGAAGTAGTCGAACGTCTTTCGACCACGCTCGCGCATGTCGAAGCGCACAGTGGTCAGGTCATTGTGGGGCACCATGCCCTGCATGGAATCGTCCACGCCTATAACGCTCACGTCTTCCGGTACACGCCTGCCATGGGCGCGCAGCGCCATGATGGCACCCATGGCCATTTGATCGTTGGCCGCGTAGAGCGCCGTCATCTCAGCGTCTTGGACGAGCTTCTCGCCAAGCTCGTAGCCGCTGTCCGCAGTCCAATCCCCGTGTAGGGGCTCAACGACTTCGAGCCCCGCGCGCTCCAGCGAGTCTCGCCAACCGCGCGTCCTGAAATCCGCCGTAATCGAGTCTTTGGGACCGGCCAGGTGCCTGATCTGCGTATGGCCGCGCGAGCGAAGGTGGTCGACCACAAGCTGCGAACACCCGTATTGATCGGAGTCGATAGTGGTGCAGCGCGGGTGCTCCTTCATGGAGATGATGATGGTGGGCAGGCCGTTGAGCGGCTCGAACTCGTCAAAATCCTCGATGGTCCTGTTGGTGTTGAACACCATGCCGTCCACGGGGAGTTCCGCCAGGCGACGCGCGGTGTCCCGCAGGCGCACGGACTCGCTCTTATCAAACTCGATCAAGGTGACGGCGTAACCGTACTCGCGGGCGGCGGACATAAGCCCCTCCAGCGTAGCGACGTTACCCGTATGGGTGATATCGAACATGCACAGGCCGATGCAGCCGTACTTGCCGCCGCGCAGCGACCTACCGGCAAAGCTGGGGTAGAAGCCAAGCTGGTCCATGGCATCCATAACGCGCCTTCGAGTCTCCTCGACCACGCACGCTTGCCCGTTGACCACGCGCGACACCGTCTGTCGGGAGACGCCGGCAAGCTTGGCGACGTCTGCCATGGACACCGCCCTGCCAGGCTTGTGCACTGCGGAATCTACCGCCGTCATCTTGTTATCCCGTTCCATCCAACGGCTCCCCTCGTATTGCGCATGCTCTCAGATTGATGCTCGAATTGCTGTTCAAACTGCTGTTCAGGTAAATGTAGCATCAACCGAGCGCAGGCTGAAGAGCACGTGCGCATTGGACGAAGGCCATCACCTTTTCCGCGCACCTCTGTCTACGTCTATCCCGCCGCTTGCCGCCGATAATCGACCGCTCGCATCCCTTTACCCCCAACACCCCTTGCACCGCTATCAACTTATGATAACGTGCTCATTGTAGAAATGAGCACGTGCTCATAACGAGTAACATCCGGGCAAACATACTCGTAAGCAGCGCAAGCTCACCCTGGCAGCCATCTCTATCAGCACGTTTAGTGGCTGCAAAAGCAAAACCATGCAAACGGAGGGTCCATGGAAAAGCTCATAGCGTTCATCGAGAAAGGCAAGCCTTTCTTCAACGCCATCGCGCGCAACAAGTACCTCAAGGCAATTCGCGACGGCTTCATTTCCGTCATGCCCATCATCATCGTCTCCAGCATCTTTCTTTTGGTCAGTGCCGTCCCCAATGTCTGGGGCTTCTACTGGCCGGCAGGGATCAACGACGTTCTCATGAAGGCCTACAACTACTCCATGGGCATCGTCGGCATCTGCGCAGCGGCCACCACGGCCAAGCACTTCTGCGATGCGCAGAATCGCGACCTGCCCAAGAACAACCAGATCAACTTCATCTCGGTCATGATTGCATCGCTCATCGGTTTTCTGCTGCTCTCCAGCGACGCCATCAGCTTCACGGATAACGGCGTCTCCATCTCCGGCCTCGCCAACGGCTACATGGGTTCCAAGGGCCTGCTAACCGCCTTTATCTGTGCGTTCGCCACCGGCATCATCTACAAGTTCTTTATCAAGCGCAACATCACCATCAAGATGCCCGAACAGGTGCCGCCCAATATCTCCCAGACCTTCAAGGACATCATCCCCTTTGGCGTCTGCCTGCTCTTCTTCTGGGGCTTTGACTTTGCATTCCGCAACATCTTTGGCTTCTGCTTCGCCCAAGGCGTTATCCAGGTGTTCCAGCCGCTCTTCTCCGCGGCAGATGGCTATTTGGGCCTCGCCATCATCTACGGCGCCATGTCTCTCTTCTGGTTTGTAGGCGTCCACGGCCCCTCCATCATCGAGCCCGCAATCTCCGCCGCCCTCATCTCCAACCTCGAGCTCAACATGGCCATGTACCAGGCCGGCGAGCAC
>CASEEV010000026.1 GCA_949287065.1 uncultured Collinsella sp. | reverse complement strand
GAACGCTCGCGCGTTCGCTCAGCTCCGCGCCCGCAACCGTGTTCGATTCCGGCGCGATGCAGAAACGGGCCCGGTCCTGGTATCGGACCGGGCCCGTAGGGTTTCTGGAGCCAGCGACAGGAATCGGCGCGGCTGGCGCCGCGCCCCCGCTGCGGGCCCTCCGGGCCCTTGCGCGCTGCGCTGGCGAACGCTCGCGCGTTCGCTCAGCTCCGCGCCCGCAACCGTGTTCGATTCCGGCGCGATGCAGAAACGGGCCCGGTCCTGGTATCGGACCGGGCCCGTAGCGTTTCTGGAGCCAGCGACAGGAATCGAACCCGCAACCCAGTGATTACAAATCACTTGCTCTACCGTTGAGCCACGCTGGCGGTTTTGTTTGCGGCAGGAGACCGTTGGGCGCCTGCGGCGGTACTTAGGATATCGTCCGCGGCTCGAAACTGCAAGCTTTGGCGTGACGTGCCCTAGACGCGACCGCGCAGGGCGTCGAGCTTTGCGCGCGCCTCGGGGCTCAGACGATCCGCCATGGTGAGCTTCATGGGCGGGGCCTCGTCGATCTCGCGCTGAACCGACTCGTTGACCTCGCGGATCTCCTCGGTGAGCATGCGCGCGGAAATGCGCGTGACGCCCTTGCCCATCGCGACCGCTTGGATCGTCCCGTCGCTCGTTGCCACGGCGACCTCGCGGCCCTCCTCACGCGCGTCGGTGCAAAGCTGCTCGATCACACGATCCGCCGACACGTTGGGCGGGGAGAAGACCACCCTCACGCCCGCGGCGCCTATGTTGGGGCGCTCCGGGTTCTTGTTCCCGGCACCGTCAAACACCACGACCGCCTCGTAGCTTGCCTGCGCAAACGCCGCGACGTCGGAGATCAGCGCCTCGCGCGCACGGGGGTAGACGTCGCGCGAAAGCGGGTCGTCGCTGTGATCGTAGACGAGCCGCTCGTAGCGAGGCGTGGCATAGATGACGTTGTAGCCGTCAACGACGAGAAGCGGCCGCTTGCCCGAGCGCGCGCGACTCCCCGGCGCCGGAAGTCCCGACCGAGCAGGAGCGGAGCCGAACGCATTGCCCACGCCGTGCGTATATACCGGAGAAGCACCCGCAGAGCCGCGGTCGACCTTGGCGAAGCGCTTTGCCTTGGCCTTCTTGCGATTCCCCATGCTACGCTCCCGTCCCTTCATCGGCTCCGAGCACTGCCCAGTTGGCCCGCAGCCACTCGTAGCACATAACGGTTGCCGCTTGAGCCACGTTCAGGCTCTCGGTTGCCCCGCGCTGGGGCAGCTTGATGAGAAAGTCGCACTTCTCGAGCACAAGGCGCGAAATGCCAGCGCCCTCCGAGCCCATGACCAGCACAATGCGGCCTTCGAGCGGGGACCCCCACACGTCCTGCGCGGCATGCTCGCTCGACCCGCCGACCCAAAAGCCGGCCTCTTTGAGCTGGTCGAGCGCCGTGGCGATATTGGGAACTTGGGCGATGGGGATGTGCATAACGGCACCGGCGCTCGTCTTGTACGCGCCCACGCCCACGCTCGCCGCGCGTTTGCCGGCAATGACGACACCTGCGGCGCCCACGACCTCGGCCGAGCGAACGATGGCGCCAAAGTTGCCTTCGTCGGTCACATGGTCGAGAACCACCACCAGCGCCGGACCGCTGCCCGCGGATGCAATGACCTCCTCGACCGAAACGTACGGGAACGCCTTGGCCTCGAGCACGATACCCTGATGGGCACCGTGAGAGCTCAGGCGATCGAGCTCGGAGCGCGGAACCTCCCGCACGGGAACGCCCGCGCGCGTCACCTCTGCGACGATGCGGTCGAACTCGGGGTCACGCCCGCGCCCTTGGCCCGGCGCTACGGCCTCCTTGGCGATAAGCGCCCGTTTGACAGGAAAACCGCAGCGTAAAGCCTCTGCCGCAGCGCGTCGGCCTTCGATGTAGTTGCCGCGAGGCGCCCCCGAGCGAGGTCCCTGGGGGCGTCCGGGTCGAGAGGCGCCGGAGCCGCGCCTCTCGGATGCGCGCGAACCGTGGGCGGCGCCGGAGTGCGTCCGTTTACCGGAACGCCCGCGCTCTGATGTCGGTCGGCCCTGTTTAGCCATGGGTTCTCCTTTTCACATGAAAGCCGCGCTTGCTGTTCCGCCTATTGTCACACTGTCGCGCGCAACGGCGCGCCCCGAACGCGCCAGCGCCAGCCCTATCGAGAAAAAAGCATCGCCCAGACGACGCGCGCCCCGCCCGGAGGCACGGTCGCCCGCGCGATGCTCATCTGCGCCTGATAACCCGAACCCCTCAAAGGAACCTACGGCTAAGGCCGTCCTGGGCCGCACCCTAAGGCTCGCCGTTGGAATCGAACAGCGAGGTGGGTCGCACTAGGAAGCGAGGTGCTTGATGCGGGAGCCGGCGGAGGTGTCTTCGATCATGAGGCCCATGTCCTTGAGCTGGTCTCGGATGGCGTCGGCCACCTCCCAGTTCTTGGCAGCGCGCGCCTCGGCGCGGGCGGCAAGGATCTTCTCGGCCGCCTCGTCGACGTCGTCGCCGGTATAGGCGCACAGTCCCGCGGCAACGCCGAGAAGCCCAATCGGAAGCGGTTCCTCGATAACCGGAAGCTCGACGCCCAGCTGCGCGAAAGCCCCCGCGATCACAGCGCCGCATACGCGGGCCGCCTCGGGATCGACCGCGCCCGCTGCTTGATCGAGATAGGTGTTGGCCTCGGTGACGAGCTGGAAGTACGCTGCGACGGCGCCGGCAGTGTTGAAGTCGTCGTTCATGCACGTCTCGTACTCGGCAGCGGCGCGCTCCATGGCAGACGTGAGGCCGGCAGCAAGCTCAGCATCCGGCTGCCCCTCCACGTGGTCCGCCGCCCACTTGAGGTTGCGCACCGTGCCCGCGATGCGCGCGAGCGAGTTCTCCGCACCCTCGAGCCGCTCCCACGAGAAGTCGAGCGGGCTGCGGTAATGCGTCTGGAGCATGAGCAGGCGAAGCGCTGCGGCGGAGTGCTTCTCGAGCACCTCTTCCAACGTGAAGAAGTTGCCCAGGCTCTTGCTCATCTTCTCGCCGTCCACGAGAAGCATGCCCGTGTGCATCCAGGTGTTGGCAAAGCCCTGGTGCCAGGCGCAGGTTGCCTGGGCGCACTCGTTCTCGTGATGCGGAAAGGCCAGGTCGGAGCCGCCGCCGTGAATGTCGATCGGGCACCCCAGGTAACGGTGCACCATCGCGGCGCACTCGGTATGCCAGCCGGGGCGGCCCTTGCCCCACGGCGAGTTCCACATGGGTTCGCCGGGCTTGGCGGCCTTCCAGAGGGCAAAGTCGAGCGGGTCGTTCTTGTCCTCGTTCTCCTCGATACGGGCGCCGACCATAAGGTCGTCGATCTTGCGACCCGAGACCTCGCCGTAAGACGGATCGCTCCTCACCGAAAAGTACACGTCGCCGTTGTCGGCAGCATAGGCGTGGCCCTGCTCGATCAAGGTCTTGATCATGCCGATCATAGGGCCGATCTCTTTGGTTGCGCGCGGGCGCACGTCGGGGTCCATCACGTTGGCGCGGCGCATCACGTCGATGAACTTCTTCGAGAACTCCTCGGCAACCTCCTTGGCCGTACGACCCTGCTCGTTAGCGCGGTTGATGATCTTGTCGTCCACATCGGTGAGGTTCTGGGCGAACGTCACCTCGTAGCCGCTCGCGATGAGCCAGCGACGGATCACGTCGAAGCTGATGAACGTGCGCGCGTTGCCGATGTGGATGTTGTCGTAGACCGTGGGTCCGCACACGTACATGCGGACCTTGCCCTCTTCTACCGGGCGGAACTCTTCTTTCTTATGGGTGCTGCTGTTGTAGATCTTCATGATGATGCTTCTCCTGCGGAGTGTAGTTGCATTGCATGGGACGTTTGCCGGATTGCGCTCATGCGCTTAGCTACATCGTTCGAGCAGACACACCGCCCATGCGCCGACGCCCTCGCCCTTGCCCTCCCAGCCGAGCTTCTCGGTCGTAGTGGCTTTGATGCCCACCTGGTCGGCCGGCACGCCGAGCGCGCCGGCGAGGTTCTCGCGCATCTGATCCCGATATGGGCTGATCTTGGGGGCCTGGCAGGCAATCGTGCAGTCAGCGTCAACGAACTCATAGCCCAGCTCGCGCGCGTACTCCATGACCCGCTTCAGGAGCACGAGCGAGTCGGCGCCCTCATAGGCGGGATCGGTGTCGGGGAAGAGCTTGCCGATATCGCCGCCGCGGCAGGCGCCGAGGATGGCGTCTGCCAGCGCATGCGCCAGCACGTCGGCGTCGGAATGGCCGAGCAGGCCCTTCTCGTAGGGGATCTCAACGCCGCCGATGATGCACCGGCGACCGGCAACGAGCCGATGCACGTCGTAGCCATGACCTATGCGTAACGCGTTTTGCACAATGCGGCCCTTTCTGCAGGTTCGTCGAACGTCTGCATCATACCGCATCCGGCAGAGCGGCGAATGAGCGCGGCGAATGCCCGAAAACCGCGCCATACAAGAAGCCCGCAGACAACTCGGCGCCAAACTGTTCAAAAACGCACGTTTTCAGTTGTTTTCGCTATTCTGAATACTTTCTGAATGCCGTTTGCGCAGATAAGTTTATCGGCACAACGGCAAACAGCCGTTCGGACGCCGGAGAACAACTGAAAACGTGCAATTTTGAACACTTCGGGCGGTTTTTGACCTCAGCCGAGGCGTGCGCGCAGCAAGGCTTCCACGAGGGGAACGTCTTCGGGCACGGTAACCTTGACGTTGTCGCGTGGAGCCGGGAACAACGCGACGCGGCAGCCCAGACGCTCCACGAGCGAGGCGTCGTCGGTGCCGGCGTACCCCTCTTGCTCCGCAGCGTCAAAAGCCCTGAGCATCACGCCGACCGGGAACACCTGCGGCGTCTGAACCGTCCAGAACCGCGCGCGATCAGGCGTGCCCGCAATGAAGCCCGAGCCGTCGACCTCTTTAAGCGTGTCTACCGACGGCTGGCCGCACACAAGCCCGTCCGCCCCGCCGCGCACGAGCTCTGCAACGGCGCGGTCGATAAGGTCAGGCGTAACGAGAGGGCGCGCGCCATCGTGGATAGCAACGATGTCACACGAAGCGGGCGCCGCCTCAACACCCGCCCGCGTCGACGCCTGGCGCGTCGGCCCTGCCCAGGCAAAGCTCACCGGCGTTGCAAGATCGAGCGGATCGAGCGCGCGGGCGCGCATCTCTTCGCAGCGGTCCTGAGGGCACACGATCACGATATGACCGATGCTCGCCGCCTGGTCAAATGCACGAACAGCCCAACTTACGAGAGGCAGCCCCGCTACCTCGAGCAGCTGCTTGCCGCCCGCATGGCCCAGTCGGCTTCCGCTCCCGCCCGCAGCGATAACGGCACACGCTCGGCCAGCGACATCGGCGGGGCACTTCTCTGCGGCTTCGCTCCCGAGCTCAGCGCCCATCGGCTACTCCCCTCGCTTGTCCTGCATGCGGTCGAGCGTATTGGCGAGAATCATCGGGTTGTTCACGCCGAAGTCGCGCAGGCGCTCGGGGTTCTTGCGAATATCGCGCAGAACGTCCTGGAACGAGTCGTACTGGTCGACGATGCGCTCGGCAACGCCGTCGCGCACCACCGACACGCGCGAGAGCGTACGCAGGCCGAGCGGCGTGAGCACGGAGTCCTCCTCCAGGTTCTCGTAGCCCAGCGCGCACGCGATGCGCTTGGGGTTGGTGAGCTCCTGCGCCGACATCTGCGCAAACTTCTCGCGCACGGCGCCCACGTTCTCCTCGGACGAATCGGCAGCGTAGTCGCGGATCATGAGGTTGTACTCGTCCTCGATGGCGTCGCCCGCGAGCTGCTCGAGCTGCATGCGCACGAGCTTGCCCTGGCTTCCCAGCTGCTCGATGCAGTACTCGAGGCCCTCCTTGGCCTGTTGGAGAAGCTCGAAGTTCGAGAAGATCTCGGTCACGTCGGCGAGCGTCACGTAGTCGTCGAGCTCGAGCGCCGTCAGGCGAACGAGCGCGCGGTCGAGCGAGGTTCGGGTGGTCTGGAGCGTGGAGACTAGCTGGTTGACGGTGTTCATGATGTCGGCGACCGTCTTGACCTGGTAGCTCTTGCCCTTGACGTAAACGTTGATGACCGAGCGGCGCTCGGAGACCGAGATCACGATGGCGTCGGTCAGCACGCTCATACGCGCCGCCGTGCGGTGGCGCATGCCCGTCTCGCTCGTGGCAAGCGAAGGATCGGGGTTGAGGTGAAAGTTGGCGCGCAGGATCTGGTTCAGGCTGCCGTCGATGACGATGGCGCCGTCCATCTTGGAAAGCTCGAACAGGCGGTGCGACGTGAACGAGATGTTCAGTGGAAAGCCGTCGTTGCCGACCTCGAGAACGTGGTCGACGTCTCCAACGCAGATAAGCGCGCCGAGATGGCCCGCGATGATCATGTCGAGGGCGGTGCGCAGGGGCTGTCCGGGAGCCGTGAGGCGGATGGCCTCGCTCATACGATCGTTGTGGTCTGCTGTGCTCATGAGCATCTCTCCGTGCCGCGTTTAAGGGTTCGATTGGGTGGCGTTGCGGGACACATGGTCCCCTTATGAGTATAGAACATGGGAGGCCGTCCGAAGACGGCCTCCCATGCAAGAAACAGCAGATGACTACGAGCCTTACGAAACCGTGACAGAGCGGAGAGGCCTAGCGTACGCCCGCACCCTCGCGCTCCATGCCGCGGCCGGCACGGCCACCGCCGCTTCCCAGCGAGGGGCGTGCCGGCTTGGGCGCCTCGTCAAAGCCCTCTCCCAGCGCGCCGTGGCGGCGCGGCGCCGGAACCTCGCCGGCGGTATGCGAGAAGACCAGACGGCGCTCATGCGCCCCGCCTTCGACGGACGCGCTGCCCTCGGCTGCGGGCACCACGTCGGCAAGCACGATGTCGCCCTCGGTCCACTCGCCGGCAAGCAGCTCCTCCGACAGCGGGTCCTCGATGAGGGTCTGGATCGCGCGGCGCAGCGGTCGGGCGCCCATGGCGCGGTCGGTGCCCTTCTCGACGATAAGGTCGAGCGCGGCGGGCGTGAGTTCGATGGACATGCCATTGGCGATAAGGCGCTGGCGCAGCTCGTCGACCATGAGCTCGGCGATCGCGCGCAGGCTCTCGTCGGTAAGCGAGGAGAAGACCACGATGTCGTCGACGCGGTTGAGGAACTCGGGGCGGAAGAGCCGCTTGAGCTCGCCCATGGCGCGCGAGCGGATCTCATCCTGGCTAAGCCCGGCCTTGCCCGTGGTGCCAAAGCCCACGCTCGAGGTCTGAGCGATCTCTCGAGCGCCGACGTTGGACGTCATGATGATCACCGTGTTACGGAAGTCGACCGTGCGCCCCTGGCCGTCGGTCAGGCGACCCTCGTCGAGCACCTGCAGCAGGATGTTGAAGATGTCGGGATGCGCTTTCTCGATCTCGTCAAACAGCACCACCGAGTACGGGCGGCGGCGAACGGCCTTGGTGAGCTGACCGCCCTCGTCGTGGCCCACGTAGCCGGGCGGCGAGCCGATGAGCTTGGAGACCTCGTACTCGCTCGCGAATTCCGACATGTCGAAGCTGATGAGCGCGTCCTTGCTGCCGAAGAGGTACTCGGCGAGCGTCTTGGCGAGCTCGGTCTTGCCCACGCCGGTAGGTCCGAGGAAGATAAACGATCCGCCCGGACGGCGCGGGTCCTTGAGGGGCGAACGGCTGCGGCGAATGGCGCGCGCCACGGCGGCAACGGCCTCGTCCTGGCCCACAACGCGCTCTTTGAGCACCGACTCGCAGCTGAGCAGGCGGCGCGACTCGTCCTCGGTAAGCGACGACACGGGCACGCCCGAGGCAACGCTTACGATGTCGGCGATTTCGCGCGTGTCGATAACGACGGGCTTTGCGTCCTGCTCCGCCGTCCACGCCGCCTTGGCCTCGGCGAGCGCGATCTCGGCTGCCTTCTGCTCCTCCTTGAGCTCGGCGGCCTTGTTCATATCGTCTGCCTTGGCGGCCTCGTCCACGCTCGCCGCGAGCTCGGTTACGCGCTTCTCGGCCTCGCGCACGGCCTCGGGAGCCTTGTTAACGCGAATGCGCGCACGCGCCCCCGCCTCGTCGATAAGGTCGATGGCCTTGTCGGGCAGGAAGCGATCTTGGATATAGCGGCTCGAAAGCGACACCGCCGCCTCCACGGCAGCCGGCGTGTACGTCACATGGTGGTGCTCCTCGTAGCGTGGGAGAAGCGCCTTCAAGATGGCGACCGTGTCCTCGGGACTCGGCTCGCCGATGTCGACCGCCTGGAAGCGGCGCTCGAACGCCGGATCCTTGGAGACGTGCCTGCGGTACTCCTCGGCCGTTGTGGCACCGATGATCTGAAACGCCCCGCGGGCGAGCACGGGCTTGAGCATGGAGCTCGCGTCGATGGAGCCCTCGGCGGAGCCCGCCCCGATGAGGGTGTGCATCTCGTCGATGAAGAGGATGAGGTCGTCGGCCTCGGTGGCTTCCTGGATCACGCCCTTCAGGCGCTCCTCAAACTCGCCGCGGTACTTGGCGCCGGCAACGAGACCGGGCAGGTCGAGCGACCAGATGTTCTTGCCCATGAGGTTCTCGGGCACGTTGCCTGCGGCTATCTCCTGCGCGAGCCCCTCCACAATCGCGGTCTTGCCCACGCCCGGGTCGCCCAAGACGAGCGGGTTGTTCTTGTTGCGGCGCGAGAGGATCTCCATTACGCGGGAGATCTCGTGCTCGCGGCCAATGACCGGGTCGAGCTTGCCAGCGCGCGCCTCCTCGGTGAGGTTGGTGCCGAAGCGCTCGAGCATCGAGCCCTCGCCCTCGCCGCGGCCCTGCGCCTCGCCGCCCGAGAAGAACGGCAGCCCCGCACCCGGTCGCCCGGAGGCGGAGCCGGCCATTGGGCGCTTCTTGCGCTTGTCGCCCGCCGTGAGCTTCTCGACCGCCTGGCGCACAGACGCCGGCGAAACGCCGAGACGGTTCAAGATGTCGACCGCCATGCCGTTGCCCTCGGCAACGATGCCGAGCAGCAGATGCTCGGTCGAGACGTAGGTCTGCCCGTTCTCGCGCGCCTCGCGGAAGCTGCGCTCCATGACGGCGATGACGCGCGGCGTAAAGGCGAGCTTGGCCGCCTCCGCGCCCTCGGCAGGAGCGGGGGCCGTGGTCTTCATCTCGTTGATCTGCTCGAGAATGTCGTCGTAGGCAATATCGAGCGAGCGCAGCGCCTCGGCGGCGATGCCCTCGTTTTCTTTGGCGAGCGCGAGCAGCAGGTGCTCGGTGCCCACCTTGGAGCAACCCTGAGCGAGCGCCTCCTCCTTGGCGATCGACATCGCCTTGCGCGCCCGATCGGTGAATCTGTCTAGCATACGCTTGCACCTCTTCGCGTGCGCCCAGCCGCGCGTCCGAGCGCGACGAGCTGTTACGCACTCCGTCACAGTTTTCCGTGACTGTTTACCCAGAGTTGAAGTATCGTAACGCATCAGCGCACTTCTCCACAAGGGCGCACGCACGCGGCGACACCGGCAAAGAACACGCGGCACGCGCCGCTCAAGTCTGCGCGCCCACCGCGCCCTCTCCCCTGGACCGAGAAAGCGCATAGCAAAGCGGGCCGTCGCCGATGCGAACGGCCCGCTCGAGCGCGTCGAATATGAAGCTTAACGAGAAGCGCCGAAAGGCGCGGATCCCGAACTTCCCGGGCCCTTAGTACAGCTTGGCGCCCGCCGGGATGGCGTCGTCGACCATGAGGAGGTTCAGGCGCTCGGACTCGTTGCCGTCGGCGTCCTTCTCGGCATGGACGGCGCTGATGAGCATGCCGCAGGAGTCGATGCCCATCATCTTGCGCGGCGGGAGGTTCACGATGGCGATGCAGGTCTTGCCCACAAGGTCCTCCGGCTCGTAGTAGGCGCTGATGCCCGAGAGGATCGTGCGGTCGGTGCCCGTGCCGTCGTCGAGCGTGAACTGCAGGAGCTTCTTGCTCTTCTTGACGGCCTCGCAGGCCTTGACCTTGACCGCGCGGAAATCGGACTTGCTGAAGGTCTCGAAGTCGACGTAGTCGGCAAACAGCGGCTCGACGGCCACCTGGCTGTAGTCGAGAGTCGGCACCTTGTTGGGCGCCACCGAAAGCGCAGCCTGGGCAGCCGCTTCCTCGGCAGCCGCGGCCTCCTTGGCAGCGGCGGCGTCGGCCTCCTGCTTGGCGCGCGCGGCTGCGATGGCCTGGCCGGCGCCCTTCTCGGGACGCATGTGCGGGAAGAGCAGCACGTCGCGGATGCTCGCGGAGTCGGTCAGCAGCATGACCACGCGGTCGATGCCGATGCCGATGCCGCCCGCCGGGGGCATGCCGTACTCGAGCGCGCGCACGTAGTCGGCGTCGTACTCCATGGCCTCGTCGTCGCCGCCGGCCTTCTCCTCGACCTGCTTCTTGAAGCGCTCGGCCTGGTCAACAGGGTCGTTGAGCTCGGAGAAGGCGTTGGCGTACTCATGACCGGCGATGACGAGCTCAAAGCGGTGCGTGAGGCGCGGGTCGTCCTCGAAGCGCTTGGCGAGCGGGCTCACCTCGACCGGGTAGTCGACCACGAAGGTCGGGTTGACGATGGAGGGCTCGCCCTTCTCGTCGTAGATCTCGGCGATGAGCTTGCCCGGCCCCCATTCGGACTTGACCTCGATGCCGCACTCCTCGGCGGCGGCGCGCAGCTCCTCGATAGGCGTGTCGAGGTCGAGCTTGCGGCCCATGGCCTCCGAGACGATCTCGGTCATGGGCTTAGAGGGCCACGTGCCCGAGAGGTCGATCGTCTGGCCCTGGTACTCGATCTGCTCGCCGGCGCCAACGGCGGCAGCCGCAGCCTTGATAACGCCCTCGGCGAGCTCCTTCATGCCCTCGAGGTCGCTGTAGGCGCGGTAGGCCTCCATGGAGGTGAACTCGGGGTTGTGCGTCTGGTCCATGCCCTCGTTGCGGAAGATGCGGCCGACCTCGAACACGCGCTCAAAGCCGCCCACGAGCAGGCGCTTCAGGTGCAGCTCGGTGGCAATGCGCAGGTAGCACTCCTGATCGAGCGCGTTGAAGTGCGTGATGAAGGGCTTTGCCGTGGCGCCGCCCTGGATGGTCTGAAGGATCGGCGTCTCGACCTCCATGTAGCCGTCGGCCTCCATATAGCGGCGGAAGGCGGAGAGGATCTTGGAGCGCTTGGCAAAGGTGTCGCGCACGTCCTCGTTCATGATGAGGTCAACGTAGCGCTGGCGGTAACGGGTCTCCTTGTCGGAGAGGCCGTGGAACTTCTCGGGCAGCGGGCGCACGCTCTTGGAGAGCAGGCGCAGCGCAGTGGGCGCGATGGAGAGCTGGCCGCGGCGCGTGCGGGTAACGGTGCCCGACGCCTCGACGATGTCGCCCAGGTCGACCTCGCCCAAGAAGGCCCACGCCTCCTCGCTCATGGCGTTGACGCGGCAGAACAGCTGGATCTCGGCCGTGGAGTCACGCAGCACCACAAAGGCGATCTTGCCCTGGTTGCGGATGGCCATCACGCGTCCGGCGACCGTGTAGGCGTCTTCGGTGTTCTCGCCGTTCTCGAGCGCGGCGTAGCGCTCGTTGAGGTCGGCGATATGAGCCGTCACGTCGGAGTGCTCGGGGTAGGGGTTGCCGCCCGCCTCGATCATGGCGGCGCGCTTGGCAAGGCGCAGCGTGCGCTCGTCGGTGGTTGCGGGGTCGAGAACGGCTTCGGTATCAGCCATGGGAGTCCTTTCTGAAGATGCGCGGCTGCCCGCGCGTTGCTCGTGAGAAGAGCGCTGCCCGCAAGCCGGACGTGCGTACGGCAGCGGAGAAGCGCTCGGGCAGCGCCAAGCGGCAAGCACGCCTGCGCCGAAACAAAAAGCCGCCCCTCAGGCCGAACGGCCCGAAGAGCGGCGGTGCGCTAGAAGCTGTTCGCGCGTGCGGCGAGCGGCCCCTAGCGCGAGATCTTGATGATCGTGTAGCTGCGAGTCTTGCCCGAGGGGGTCACGACCTCAACGGCCTCGCCCTCGCCGCGGCCGATGATGGCGCGGCCGATGGGGCTCTCGTTGGAGATCTTGTGCCGCAGCGAGTTGGTCTCGGTCGTACCGACCATGGTAACCTCGGTGGCAACGCCGTTGGCGTCGACGAGCGTGACCGTGGAGCCGATGGAGACGATGGCGCCGTGAACGTCGCTCGAGGGAGCTTCCTTGGCGTTGGCGAGGATCGCCTGGATCTCGTGGATACGCGAGGCGTTCTTGGACTGCTCTTCCTTCGCGTCGTCGTACTCGGAGTTCTCCGAAAGGTCGCCGAAGCCGCGAGCGACCTTGATGCGCTCGATGATCTCCTTGGCCTTCGTACCCTCGCGGTACTCGAGCTCCTCAAGAAGCTTCTGGCGGCCCTCAGCAGTAAGTACGATCTCAGGTGCGTCCATGCAACACTCCCTCATAGGCAACGACGCGGCTCTGCCGCATGCTTAAATCCCTCGTATCATATACGGCAAACGACGCGCGGTCCATACGCACCGCGCGTCGCTTCAGTTCATCACAAGCACCACAAGCTTGCAGGCAGGTTATTTGTCGGCGTCCTCGTCGTCGACCGGAGCGGCCTCGGCCTTCTTGGCCTTGGCCTCGGCGAGCTTGGCCTCGAGCTCCTTGATCTCCTTGTCCTCCTCGGAGAGTTCCTCCTCGGCGGCGTCGTCGCCCTCCATGCCCTCGCGGATGTTCTTGACGGTCTGGCCGAGCGACTTGCCGAGCTTCGGAAGGTTCTTCGGACCGAAGATGAGCAGGACAACAGCCAGGATGGCGATGATTTCCCAAGGACCCAGACGCATGAATATCCTCCTAGTACGAGCGTTAAAACGCAGGTAACGGTGCGATCATTTTTGCGATCAGCTCGAACGAGTATACCGCGAGAGCCAGTCCGCAACAACTCATTCACGAAAAAGGGAGCGGGTTAACGCGCCGCTTACCTCGTGCACACGCGGTCCCTACGAAGCGCTTTTGGAAGCCGGCACGTCGCGCACAGCCTGGCCTACGCCAGCGCGGCCTCGAGAGCGCCCACCGTGAGGAGAGTCGAACCGTAGCACTTCTCGCAGTGCTCCAACGCGCCCTCCTGCGTGCCGCAGAGGAACGTCATGGTCGCGTCGGTCACCACGACAGATTCGTAGCCGAGGAAGTAGGCGTCGGCCAAAGTGTGCAGCACGCAGATATTGGTGTCGGCGCCCACGGCGATGACGGCCGTGACGCCGAGCTCGCGCAGCGTGAGGTCGAGGTCGGTCTGGAAGAAGCCGGAGTAGCGGCGCTTGGGAATGATAATGTCGTTCTCGCCCACCTCGATCTCGGGGAAGATCCGAGACTCGCCGGCGATGCCGTGCTCGCCCCAAAGCTCGAGCTCGCGATCCAGGCCGCGGATATGAGCGTCATTGCAGAAGATCACGGGGACATGAGCCGCATGACATGCGGCAACGGCGCGGGCAACGGCATCGCGGTACGCCGCAGTCGCCGCGTCCGGATCGTACAGCGAGTCCTCCCCCACCGCCTCGATGGCATCGATTACAAGCAGAGCGGCAGTATTCTTGTCGACCTTCATGGCGCCTCCCATTGTTTCCCGTGCATCAAGAAGCCAGACATCACGCGCTTTGCCGCAGTACCTCCAGCGGGCAATCCTAGCTGCGGAGGGCCCTCCTCCATCAGCGCAGTCTATCAGCGCCCCAAGTTTACCGGATCATGACGCACTCTGCGCACAACAGCCAACCGAAGGCTGTCGCGGCAGGTAGGCCGGAGCCAAGTATGCTTCGGTGCAGGTTGTTGCGCAAAAACGACTTCGATACGGGTGTCCCGCGCAGAACAATGCGTGATACGGGGATGCCGGGCAAAAAGAGCTTTGATACGGGCGGCTTCCGAAGTCCGAAGCGCTTCACCGCAAAAATGAGTCGTGGTGAGCCCACATTTGTGCTACGTATCTGATTGTTTTGTTGATTATTTTGACAACAGACGAGGAAGCACGCCTGTATCGCAGCCTCTTTTGCGCGGAGCACCCGCACCGTGGCCTTTTCTGCGCAAGCCACCCGTAACGTGAACCTTTTTGCGCAGAGCATCTGTATCGTGCTCTTTTTGGCGCAGGGCGCGCGCGGCGGAACTTCTCGCCAAGAGCAAACAGCGCGTTTTCGACAAGGAGCTCTCTTCGACCCCAGACCCGCTCTATAGAATTGAGAACAGCACCTAAAACGCAAGCAGGCCAGAGCGGATAACCACTCTGGCCTGCGCAAATGCGATGGTCGGGTTGACTGGATTTGAACCAGCGACCCCCGCGTCCCGAACGCGGTGCTCTACCAAACTGAGCCACAACCCGAATGCGTTGGATATCTTAGCAGATGCCCGCGATAATTGCACGGACTTTTTCGGACGAGCATTCCGGCACATAAGGCGCGCACAATGCCCGTCGGTTCGCTGCGAAAGCGCCGCTTCGTGCCCTTAGCCTACCGCGACGAACGGACCCTGCTCGAGCATCTTGGCGGCCTGGGCCCACCACTTCTGCTCGTTGAGGGCGGCAAGAGCGATCTTCTCGGCGGCCATCTGCGTGTTGCAAACCGCGTACACGCACGAGCCCGACCCGGTCATGCGCACCGCGCGCACGTCGGGCTGCTCGGCCAGCCATGCCATGATCTCGGCGACCTCGGGAAGCGCGTCGGTGATAACCGGCTCGAAGTTGTTCGAGAGGCTCGAGAAGAGCGCCTCCTCGCTGTGAAGCCGCAGTGCGTCGAGCACGGGCTCCAAAGGGCCCGCCGCGGGCGCGGTCTCGTCAAAGCGACGGTACGCCTCGGGCGTGGACACGGCGTCGTCCCAGGGCTTCACGAGCGCAACGGGCGTTCCCGTGAGCGGACGGAAGAGCTCGCGCGTACGGTCGCCGGCACCGTCGAGGTAGGCGGGGGGACCGTACAGGAAGAACGGCACGTCGGCACCCACGGAACGCGCCACGGCGTCGATGCGCTCGTCCATCGGATCAAGCCCCCAGTACTCGCTGATGCCGCGGATCACCGCAGCCGCGTCAGCCGAGGCGCCGCCGAGCCCGGAGCCCGCGGGAATGTGCTTGTCGATCACGATCGTAAAGTCGGCGGGGCGCCCAAACGCCTCGCTCATGGCGCGCGCGGCCTTCCAGGCGGCGTTCTTCTCCTGCGGCAGGTTGCCCGCCGGGACCATCTTGACCATGAGCTCGCTGCCCGGGGCAATGGCCACGGTGTCGGCAAGGTCAATGCAGGTCATGACCGAGTCGACCTTGTGGTAGCCGCGCTCGTCGCGCTCAGGATGAACCCCGAGGTAGAGATTGATCTTGGCAGGAGCGGTGATCATGACAAAGGGGGCCTGGGCAGTCATTACTCCTCCTCGAGCGGATCTCCCGCAGGCTGGAACAGGCGCTCGCCCGTCTCGGGGTCAAACAGCTCGACCGTGCCCGTGAGGACGTCGACGTACTGGTAGCTCTGGCGCGACTTGCGGCCGCGACGCTCGTCGACCTCGACGATGAACACCGAAGGATGCACGTTCATGACGGTGCCCATGCGCTCCACGATGCGCGTGCGGCCCATGTTGGCGCGCACCTTGACCCGCGCCCCCACGAGCTCCTGCAGCTTGGCGTGGATCTCTTCGACGTGGTTGACTTCCTGCTCTTCCATGCTATGCCTCCGCATTTGGGCGAGAATGCGCCCAATATGATCATTATGCCGAAGGGTAATGGTAGCACGTAACACAAGGCTCCCCCGCATTTGCATATTACGGAGGAGCCCGCCCGCAAGCCCCGACGTCAGGCGAGCTCGTCTGTGTCGAGAAGGATCGTAAACGGACCGTCGTTTGTGAGCGACACCTGCATGTGCGCCGCGAAGCGCCCCGTTGCCACGCGGTCGGCACCGGCATCGGCCCGGGCGAGGTCGCAGAAGTGCTCGTACAACCGCTTTGCCTCCCCCGGTTCAGCCGCGTGCGCGAACGAGGGGCGGCGGCCGCGCCGGCAATCGGCGAGCAGCGTGAACTGGCTCACCACGAGCACGCTGCCCCCTGTGTCGGCAAGCGACACGTTGGTCTTGCCCTGGTTGTCCTCGTTGATGCGCAGGCCCCAAAGCTTGCGCCAGAGCTTCTCGGCGCAGGCGTCGGTGTCGCCCTGTGCCACGCCGAGAAGCACCAGGTATCCGGCGCCGATCTCGCCGACCGTCGCGCCGTCAACCGTCACGCGCGCCTCGCGCACGCGCTGCACCACTGCTTTCACGCGCGCCCTCCCTTCTGCCGCAGCCGCAGCGCCTGAGCCTTACGCGTCCAGGCGGCGCGGCTCCTTGCTGTAGCTGTTGAGAACCTCGCAGCCGTCCTCGGTAACAAGCACCAGGTCCTCGATGCGCACGCCGGTCCTTCCGGGCAGGTAGATGCCCGGCTCGATCGAGAAGATCATGCCCGGGCGCACCGGCTCGTCATGCACGGCCGAAACGTCACCGGGCTCGTGCTCTCCGAGGCCGATCTGGTGCCCCAGCCGGTGAGTGAAGTACGGGCCGTACCCCGCCTCGGCGATAAGGTCGCGCGCAGCGGCGTCGATGTCGCAAAAGCGCACGCCCGGGCGCACCACGGCCTCGGCAGCCTCGTTGGCAGCGCGTACGACGTCGTAGATGCGCGCGGTCTCCTCGCTCGGCTCGCCCCAGAAAAACGTGCGCGTCATATCGGAGCAGTAGCCCTCCCGGCGGCACCCCACGTCAAAGAGCACCACGTCGCCGGGCTTGAGACGCGTGTCGTCGGGCGCGTGATGCGGGTCGGCAGCATTGGCGCCGAAGCTCACGATGGGCGGGAACGAGTGCCCCTCGGCGCCGTGTGCGCAGTAGATGTCCTCGAGCTGCGAGGCGATCCCGCGCTCCGTGGCGCCCTCGTGCACGAGTGCGGCGAACTCGGCCATGCAGGCGTCGTTGGTCGCCGACGCCCGGCGCATGAGCTCCTGCTCGCGCGCGTCCTTGATCTCGCGCGCGCCGTCAACGGCAAAGGAGCCGAGTTCCACAGCCGGCGCGGCGCCGCTCGCCATAAGCGGCACAAGCACGCGCGCGGGAAGGTTCTTGTCGACGCCCAGCACCTGCTCGGGATCGATATGCTCGGCAAGCAGCGCGCAGACGTCGTCGTTGTCGGTGAGCTTCACGTAGGCGCAGCCCTCGACCGGCTCCATGCCAAAGAGCTCGTTGGCAAAGAGCACAGGCGCCTTGTCGCAGGCAAGCAAGAGCCCAAGGAAGCGCTCCATGGGCTCGGTGATGCGCTCCACGAGGTAGAAGATCGAGAGCGGATCGGTCACGAGAATCTGGCCGATGCCTTGTTTGCGCGCGGCGTCCATAACGCGGGCAACGCGCTCGTTTTGCAGGGCCATGGCTGGCCTCCTTTCTGGCAGCGCGCCCAGCGGGCCGCCGCAGTCAGTGCTCGGGCAAATGCGCTTACGCGGTCGTCCATCCCTCGAGCTGCGGGATAAGGTCCTCGAGCGCATGGAAGCGATGGCTGATGGCGTTCTTCTCGTCGGGGAGAAGCTCGGCCATCGTGCGGCCCGGGGTGTCCTCGGGCAAGAAGAGCGGGTCGTATCCAAAGCCGTGCTCGCCGCGACCCTCACGACCGACCATGCCCTCGCAGGTGCCGGTGCCCGATAGCACGAGCCCCGAGCGGCCGATCAGCACCACGACGCTCACGAAGCGCGCCGTGCGCTCGGCGTCGGGAACGTCCGCCAGGTTGGCGAGGAGCTTCTCGTTGTTGGCCGCATCGTCGCCGTGGTGGCCGCAGTAGCGCGCCGAGTGAACGCCGGGAGCGCCGTCGAGCGCGTCGACGGCAAGGCCAGAGTCGTCGGCAATGGCCGCAAGGCCCGTCTCGGCAACGGCGGCCTCTGCCTTGATGATCGCGTTGTCGAGAAACGTGCTGCCGTTCTCGTCGGGCTCGGGAAAGTCCCCCAGCTGCCCCAAGGCAACAAAGCGCATGGAGGGGAGAACGGGGCCGAGAATAGCCTGGATCTCCTCGAGCTTGTGCGCGTTACCCGTTGCCACCACGACCGTGCGCTCGGGGTCGAGCGTTTTGGGATCGAGCTTCTCCAACGAAGGCATGTGCCCTCCTTCGCATATCGGTATTGCAGCTTGCGCTCAGGTTCGTGCTGATCTGGGCGCCCCGAACCGCGGGGGCGCATAATACAGAGAGAAACCTGGGCCAGGCTGATCATACTACAGGCACGGACCACGCAAGCCACCGCCGAAAGCGAGTATGCCATGAGCGTTACCACCGCCGACATTTTGAACCTCCTCAACCGCGAGGGGCTGCTCGTCCGCTGGGCAGGGTCCGCCCTCGAGAACATCGGAGTCGAGCCGTTCCCCTCGTTTGCCGTCACGTCGTGCGCCATCGATTCGCGCGCGGCGGAGCCCGGCTCGATCTTTATCTGCAAGGGAGCCGCCTTTAAGCCCGCCTACCTTGGGCAGGCATGCGCGCGCGGCGCCGTTTGCTGGGTTGCCGACGAAGGAATGGCCAGGACCCTGGCCTCTTCCGACGCCGCCAAGTCCGTGCCCGGCATTGTGGTCACCGACATTCGTCGCGCCATGGCGACCCTGCCGCCGCTCGTGCTCGGGCACCCCGAGCGCGCGCTCGAAGTCGTGGGCATCACCGGCACCAAGGGAAAGTCGACCGTGGCGTACATGCTGCGCTCCATCCTGCGCGCTGCAGGCGACGAGGCCTCCATCCTGGGATCCATCGAAACGGACGACGGCGTGGAGCGCTTCGAGAGCCACAACACCACGCCCGAGGCGCCCGACCTGTGGCGCCACCTTGCCAACACGGCGCGCTCCGGCCGGCGTCGCATGGTCATGGAGGTCTCGAGCCAGGCACTCAAGTACGACCGCACGCTTGGGCTCACGTTTGACATCGGCTGCTTCCTGAACATCGGGCGCGACCACATCTCGCCCGTCGAGCACCCCGACTTCGAGGACTACTTCGCATCCAAGCTTCGCCTCTTCGGCCAGTGCCGCACCGCCGTGGTGAACCTCGGGTCGGACCACGCGGACCGCGTCCTCGCCGCCGCCCGCCACGCCCACGAGGTCGTGACCTTTGGCGTGGACCGCGCAGACGCCGACGTGCGCGCCGAGAACGTCGTCGGATCCGGGGAGGGCTACGCCTTCGACCTCGTTTACCAGGGCGAGAGGAATCCTGTGCGCATCGGCATGACAGGCGCCTTCAACGTCGACAACGCGCTTGCCGCTGCCACGATCGCCCTCGTCATGGGCATCGACGTCGCAAGCATCGCGCGCGGGCTCGCCGAGGCGCGCGTGCCGGGGCGCATGGAGCTTTTCTGGTCGGCCGACCGCCGCGTGATGGCCTTGGTCGACTACGCCCACAACCCGCTCTCGTTCGAGGCGCTCTTCTCGTCTATGAAGCGCGAGCACCCGAACCGCGCCATCGTCGCCGTCTTCGGTGCGCCGGGAGACAAGGCGCTCGAGCGCAGGCAGCAGCTTCCTGCCGTGGCGGGGCGCTACGCCGACCTGATCATCTATACCGAAGAAGACCCAGCCCACGAGCGCGTCGAGGACATCTGCGCCGAGCTCGCCGCCGCAACGCCCCCGGGAACCCCCTATCTGGTGGTTCCCGACCGCACCGAGGCGGTTGAGCGCGCCCTCGCCTGGGAGCCCCAACCGGGTGCCCCGACCTGCGTCCTTTTGCTCGCCAAGGGCGACGAGACGCGGCAGCACCGCGGCGACGCCTTCCCCGAGGTCGAAAGCGATACGCATATCGCGCAACGGGTGCTCAACGGAGCGTGAAGATCGCGCGCATACTCGGGCGCTCCCGGCGCGTCTCCTTGCATACCCCAGAGAACTGAAGGATTATTGAAGATCGATAAGACCGCGGCGCGGGCGAGAGCCTGTGCCGCTCGTACAACGATCTTCGAGGAGCCATCGTGAGCAGCGAGTTCTCGTCCGACCCCACCGCGCCGTCCCAAAAGCCTGAGGAGCATGCTGCCCCTGCTGTCCAGCCCGCGGCGCAGCTCCGCACGACGCTCGTGCGCTACGCGCGCGTTTTGGACGCCAACGACCTCTTGCTTGCTATTCGCGGCGGCTCCGGCTGGCTGGGGCAGCGCATCTGCCATGTAACCTACGACTCGCGCACCGTCGTGCCCGACACGCTCTTCATCTGCAAGGGCGCCGCGTTCAAGCAGAGCTATCTCGAGCAGGCGGCCGCCCAGGGCGCGGTTGCCTACGTCTCCGAGCGCGCGTACCGCGGCGTCGCCCTGTCCTGCCTGCTCGTCTCCGATATTCGCCGCGCCATGGGGCTCATTGCCGCCGAGGCGTACGGCCACCCCGCAGACGATCTGGCCGTCTGCGCCTACACCGGCACCAAGGGCAAGACGACGAGCTCTTACTACCTCAAGGGCATCCTCGACGCGGAAGCGCATCGCCTGGGCACCACGCGCACCCCGATCTTCTCGACCATCGAGTTTGACGACGGCATCGAGTCCGGCCCGTCCAAGCTCACCACGCCCGAGCCGATCGAGCTGGAGCAGCACCTCGCCAACGCGCGCGAAGCGGGCGCGCGCGAGGTCGTGATGGAGGCGTCGAGCCAGGCGCTCAAGTACGGCCGCGTGATCGGCGTGCACTTTGCCGTCGGCGCGTTTCTGAACATCAGCGAGGACCACATCTCGCCGATAGAGCACCCCACGTTCGAGGATTACTTCTCCTCCAAGCTCCTGCTGTTCAGGCGCTGCGACCAGGCCGTGGTCAATCTCGACACCGACCACGTTGACGAAATTCTCGCCGCTGCCTCACGTTGCCGCAAAACCATTACGTACTCCATGACCGACGCCCGCGCCGACGTGTACCTCATGGCCCAGACGCCGCTCGAGGACCGCATGGCCACACTGGCCCGCGTGCGCACTCCGCGCTTCATCGCCGAGGTCGAGGTGCCCTCGATGGCCGACTTCAACATCTCCAACGCGCTGTCGGCCATCGCCTGCGCCGAGGCGCTCCACATCAGCGAGGAGAGCATCGTGCACGGCCTTGCCGACGTACGCGTGCCCGGCCGCATGCAGGTCGTCGACATGCCTGGCGACCAGGTTGTGGGCATCGTCGACTACGCCCACAACGGCGGCAGCCTCGAGGCGCTGCTCACCAATCTGCGCAGCCGCTATCCCGGCCGCGAGGTCGTCGTGGTGTTCGGCGCCACGGGCACCAAGGGCATCGAGCGCCGCGAGGGCATGGGAACAGCCGCCGGCAAGCTGGCGGACCGCATCGTCGTCACCGAGGACGACCCCGGCAAAGAGGATCCCGCCGACATCTGCGCCACGATCATGCGCTTCATCGAGGCCGAGGGCAACGGCAACGCGCGCGTGGTTCTCGACCGCACCGAGGCCATCCGCACCGCCCTTCTCGGCTGCACCGGACCCGCCGTGGTGGCCGTTGCCGGCAAGGGCCACGAGACGCGCATGCTCCGCGCCGAGGGCGCCGTGCCCTACGAGGGCGACGCCCAGGTTCTGAGCCGGCTCGGCCGCGAGATCCTCGGGTAGGCGGCCACAGGCGCAGCGCCCCGAGGGGCGGCGCGCCCCGCGCCAAAACCGTTACGCAACTGGCAAAAGCGCAGCGCCTGGCATTGTGCCGCGCTGCGCTTTGCTGTTCTCCGCCATATGTGCCAATACGTATCACCGTCGCCCTGCAAACCACCCAAGACGCCGAAAAGATGTATCAACCTGTTGCCTGTGCCTTGCCTGGCGCACACGCGTGGGGCAAGCTGTGGGCAGGGATGCGGGCGCGGGGCCCGCTCACGAGAAGGGATGCAACATGGCTGACGGCGTTAAGATCGTGACCATCGGCGGTGGCTCGAGCTACACCCCCGAGCTCATGGAGGGCTTCATCAAGCGCTACGACAAGCTCCCGATCCGCGAGATCTGGCTCGTCGACATCGAGGACGGCAAGGAGAAGCTCAACATCGTGTCCGCCATGGCGCAGCGCATGTGGGACGCGAGCCCCTACGACGTGACTGTGCACACCACGCTCGACCGCCGCGAGGCGCTTCCCGGCGCCGACTTCGTAACCACGCAGTTCCGCGTGGGCCTGCTCTACGCGCGCATCAAAGACGAGCGCATCCCGCTATCCCACGGCATGCTCGGCCAGGAGACCAACGGCGCGGGCGGCATGTTCAAGGCCTTCCGCACGGTTCCCGTGATCGGCCAGATCATCGACGACATGCGCGAGCTCTGCCCCGACGCGTGGCTCATCAACTTCACCAACCCCTCCGGCATGGTGACCGAGGCCGCCATCAAGCGGTTCGGCTGGAAGAAGACCATCGGCCTGTGCAACGTACCCGTCGGCGCCATGATGGACGAGCCCAAGCTCATCGGCTACGAGGAGAACGACCCGCGCCTTACCTTCCGCTTCGCCGGCCTCAACCACTTCCACTGGCACAAGGTCTACGATCAGCACGGCCGCGAGGTCACGCAGGACATCATCGCGCGCCTGAACGACCCCGACAACGGTATGCCCGCCAACATCCATGACGAGCCCTTCAACGAGGAGCTGTTGAGCGCCACCGGCCTTCTGCCGTGCGGCTACCACCGCTACTACTACATGGCACACGAGATGCTCAAGACCTGCATCGAGGACTTCGAGAAGAACGACAGCCGCGCCGAGCACGTCAAGAAGGTCGAGGACGAGCTCTTCGAGCTGTACCGCGACCCCGCGCTCGACCACAAACCCGAGCAGCTGGCCGAGCGCGGCGGCGCCCATTACTCCGACGCCGCATGCGAGACGATCTGCGCCATCTACAACGACAGCAAGACTCACATGGTGGTCTCGACCGAGAACCGCGGCGCGGTGCCCTGCCTGCCGCCCGACTCCATCGTCGAGGTCTCTGCCCTTATCGGCGCGCGCGGCGCCGAGCCGATCGCCTGGGGCGCCATGAACTCCTTCGAGCGCGGTTGGCTGCAGCTCATGAAGGCCATGGAAGAGTGCGTCCTCGACGCCGCCATCTCGGGCGACTACGGCAAAGCGCTCGAGGCCTTCTGCATCAACCCCATGGTCGAGAACGGCAAGGAGGCCGTCCAGGTTCTCAACGAGCTCCTCATCGCACACGAGAAGTACCTGCCGCAGTTTGCCGACGCCATCGCCAAGCTCAAAGCCGACGGCGTTGAGATCAAGGACGCCAAGGTCCGCGAGCTTCTCGCCGAGGGACGTTAGAGCAAGGCTCAGCGGCGCAGAGCCTTTTCCCGAGAGGGGCGTGCGACCAGATCGCGCGCCCCTCTTTTTGCGGCACGAGGATGCGCCTCCTCCACTGGCGGCGAAGTACGAGCCCATGTGAGCCGCGCGGAAAAGCCACAGAAGAGGCCCGCGCAGCAAAACGGGGCGCTGCTCGATGAGCCGCATCGCGGCACGCCTTCTTCTCAGGCCAACCGCGCGCGCATCGACCCGCTTTGGGAGAACTCCGTCCTTCGCGGAGCGGTTTTCTCTGCTTTCCTGCGCAACGTCCCGGCTTGGGAGAGATGCCCAGGTTGCGAAAGATGTGCTGCCTGACATTTTCGCAGGTAGTTCAACCGGCGCTTCTCGGCCGTTCTCCCAAGCAAGGTTCTTGTTCCAGTCATTTTCTCCCAAAGCGAGAAAATGCGTCAGTAAGCCACCCTTTCCCGTCCCGCAAAGCCGAAACCCTCCCAAGCCAGGACGATGCGCGAGCAGCCCGCATCGAGCCCGTGGACCTCCGCCCTCGCTTCTCCCAAGCCTGGACAATGCGGCGCCAGGCACCAGACCTGATGAAACAGACATTAAGAAAACCTCGCTTTGCGGCCCGAGCCTCTCATAGACATGAGCAAATCCTCACTTTTCAGCCGCAAAACGAGGTTTTGCTCATGTCTGTTGTCGTTCAGCCAAGAAAACTGAGGACTTCTTAATGTCTGTCTAGCCCTGGGAGACCCGCGATTCGAGTAGCGGGCACATAGGGCAAAGGCCTGGGCAGTACAGGCCCAGGCGCTTCTCTCGGCGGTGGGCGATGAGGGATTCGGCGCGGCTGCGCCGCGCGGCCGTTCAGGCGCTCCTCGCGCTCGCGCCCCCAGCGGGGTTCGAACCCCCGGGGCAGGCACGAAAAACGCCCGGACACCGCAGTCCGGGCGTTTGCATACCTATGGTGGGCGATGAGGGATTCGGCGCGGCTGCGCCGCGCGGCCGCTCGGGTACACCGCGCCCTCGCGCGCTCGCTACGGATGCTCCGCATCCGCTTAACGCTCGCGCCCCCAACGGAGTTCGAATCCCTGCAACAGGCACAAAAATGCCCGGGTTGCATGCCCCGGGCATTTACGAGTCTATGGGTGGGCGATGAGGGATTCGAACCCCCAGCCTTGTGCGTGTAAAGCACCTGCGCTGACCGTTGCGCCAATCGCCCGTGGGTGAATAGTATAGCGAATCACCGGCGAGAAGGCTACTCCTTGGCGGCGAGGATGCTGCGCATTGCCGCTACCCAGCCGTCGATCGTAACGTCGGACGAGACGAGCGTGCGGCCGGGATGGTGGCGCATCTCGTGGTCGAGCGCCTTCTGCACGCCGGGGTGCGGCAGGCCGTTCTTCATGAGGATGAAGTTGTCGACCTTGCGGCCCATGAGGAAGTCGGACGGAGCGTCGCCGATGGCAAGGCCCTCCTCCGGCTTGATTCCCATGATGTGCATGCAACGGCGCACGCCCCTGCCCTTGGTAAGACCCTTGGGGATGATGTGGAGGCTGCGGCAGCGCGTGCCATCGTCGGGAATGGCGAGCGTCGTGGGCTTGGAGATGCGGTTCACGTACCCATTGTCGGCAAGCTGGAGATCCAAGCCCGACTCGCCGAGCATGGCACGGAACTTGTCGTCGTCAACGTCGCCGCGGTACGTGACCGTAACCTCGCGGTGCTTGAACCCCGGGCCCATGTCGTTGTGGTACTCGATAAGGCCCTGCCAGCGCTCGAGGATACGACGGCAGATGCCCGTCTGCTCGATCACCTGGTGCGGCGTGAGCCCGCACGACGGGTCGTAGGCCATGTCGGCGGTGAAGTACGACCAGCGGTCGGCCTTGAGGTCGGTCATGATAAGACCGCCCATCTCGCCGATGTACGTGTTGAGGCCGAGGATGCGGCAGTCTTCCTGCAGCATCGAGCGGTTGCGGCCCGACACGGGAATAACCGACACCCCGGCGCGCTTGAGGTCCACGAGCACGTCGGGCAGCGCGGCAGACGGATTGCCCGCGCTGTCGGCCATGACCGTCGAGCCCGGCGCGAGCATCGTGGCGTCGAGGTCGGTAAAGACATAGCGCACCTTGGCAAGGCGCTCCTTGAGCGCGCCCTCGGGGCGGGCGGGAAGCGTTTCGGGGGCGAGAAGTTCACGCGCGGCGGTTTCTGACATATGAGACCTTTCTCGAGCGTCGTTGCTGCTCCTATTGTACCGAGAACGGCGCGCCTAGCTCCTGAAGCCCGTCACCTCGTTTTGCAGGGCGATAAGCTCCGCAATGCCCTTCTCGCCGAGGTCGAGAAGGCCGCTCAAGCGCTCGCGCGAGAACGGCGTGCGCTCGCCGGTGCCCTGGACCTCGATAAACTCGCCGGACTCGGTGCCCACGAGGTTCATGTCGACCTCGGCACGGCTGTCCTCGCGGTAGTCGAGGTCGAGCAGCAGGCGCCCGTCGACCATGCCCATGGAGACGGCCGCCACCTGGCCGGTGAGCGGCATGCGCGGAATGCGCCCCGCCTCGACCCAGGTCCACAGCGCGTCGTGCAGCGCAACCCACGCGCCCGTCACGCTGGCCGTGCGCGTGCCGCCGTCAGCCTGGATAACGTCGCAGTCGACCGTGACCGTCACCTCGCCCAAGGCCCGCATGTTCACAACTGTGCGCAGGCTGCGCCCGATGAGCCGCTCGATCTCTTGGCTGCGGCCCTTGCGCTGGCCGGTCTCTCGCTTGGTGCGGCGGTTGGTGCTGGCGGGAAGCATGGCGTACTCGGCGGTGACCCAGCCCTGCCTGCTCGCCTTGCGCCATCCCGGAACGCCGTCCTCGATGGTCGCCGCGCAGAGCACGCACGTGTCGCCGAACTCGGCCAGGCAGCTCCCGAGCGCGTTTTTCATCACGCCGCGCGTGAGCTTGACCGGGCGCATCTCGTTCTCGGCGCGGCCACCCGAACGCGGCACCTCAATGCTTGCGATTCCCGCCATATACGGTCCTTTCTCAATGATCAGGGCTGCAGCCTCTCAAGCTCGCCGAGCTCGATGTGCTCGATGCTGCGCAGGGGCTTGCCAAAGATAAAGCTGCCCGCCACGGCAAAGGAGGCCAGGTCCTCCGACGTGGTGGCAAAACGGTGGCGCGGCAGCGCGTCCGACCCCGCGAGCTGCTCGCGGCGGCGCAGGGTCTCGGTGAGCTCCAGTGTGGTCTCCTCCGCGGAGCTCACCACGCGCACGCCCTCCCCGAGCGCCTCGCGGATGGGCGCGGCGAGCAGCGGAAAGTGCGTGCAGCCGAGAACCACGGTGTCGATGTCGTTGCCCTCGAGGGGCTGCAGAATCTGGCCGGCAAGCGCGCGCACGGCAGGCGTCATGAACACGCCCTCATCGGAGTGCCAATCTTGGTTGAGGCGGTCTCCCGAGGCGAGCGCGTCCTCGACCACCTCGACAAAGGCGCTCGCGGGGCATCCGTACACCTCGACGCCGGCGTCGATGCTGTGGATGGCGCGCGTGTAGGCGCCCGAGCGGATCGTGAGATTGGTCGCCAGCACGCCCACGCGGCGCGTACGCGTGGTGTGCACCGCCGCGCGCGCACCAGGCGCGATGACGCCGATCACCGGCACCTGAAAGACGCGCTGGGCGTCTTTCAGCGCCGAGGCGGTGGCGGTGTTGCAGGCGATCACGATGATCTTGACGCCGCGCTCCACGAGCCAGTTGCCCGCCTGCAGCGTATAGGCGCGCACCTCGTCCTCGGTGCGCACGCCGTACGGGCAGCGGTGCGTGTCGCCCACGTAGTAGATCGACTCGTACGGCAGCGCCTCGGCGATCGCGCGCGCAACCGTCAGGCCGCCGAGGCCGGAGTCGAACACGCCGATTGGCCGACGGTCCACGGGCAGAACCTTGAGGTCCATGCGGTCTCCTCCCAAGCCCGCCAGGGCGTCGCTAGCATCCACGCCGCGCCTCGATCACCGCGCGCGCAACCGACACCACGCCCGCCTCGTCGTTGCTCGGGGCAACGTAGCGCGCGTACTTCTCCATGCCCGGCGTGGCGTTGGCGACCATAAAGCCAAAGCCCGCGGTCGAAAGCATCTCCTTGTCGTTGAAGGTGTCGCCGAAGGCCATCATGTCGGCCACGTCGATGCCGAGAACCTCGCCCACATGGCGCAGGCCGGCGCCCTTGTCAACGCCCGGCTCCATAACGTCGATCCAGTTGGGACCGCTCGTTGCCGCAGAGAGCCCCTCGAAGAGCCCGTCGGCCTTCATCTCCTCAAAGTGCTCAATGGAGGTGCCGTCGGGGAACATGACGGTGAACTTGTCGGCGGGCACGTCGAGGGCGAGCAGGTCGTCCACGTACTTGATCTCGTAATAGAAGGTGCGGTAGAACGCGTCGCGGTCACGGAAGCGCTCCTCGATGTAGGCGGCGTCAAATGCGCAGACGTTGCCCGATCCCGTGCCGCCCTTCTCGTTTACGTACTGCGCGAGGCGGCGGTACGTGCTCGCCGGCATGATGCTCTCGTAGAGTACCTCGTTGCCGAGCGTGATGTAACCGCCGTTGTCGCCGATAAGCACCATGCGGTCGAGGTAGTCCTCAAACATCGCGCGAAGCGTGTAGACGGGCCTGCCGCTCGCGGCGGCAAAATAGACCCCCTGCTCGTGCAGTTCGTCGAGCATGCGCTCGAACCCTGCGGGCAACTCGCCGTTGTTGTCGAGCAGCGTGCGGTCCATGTCGGACGCGATGAGCTTCACGTCGGAGAGCGTGCGGCCCTCGGGCGTGACGAGCCCCGAAAGATCGGTGGGCACAAACAGCCCGGCATCGCGAGAGATGGCAGAAGACGACATGTGCTGAATCCCCCTTGGTGACGATCGTCGACATACTTCGGCACATACGCTCTAGATACTAATAGAAGACATGCCTGCCTGCGCATACATCCCGAGAAGTACACTCACATTCCAGGCGCTGTCCCGACAACGGGGCGCGCCTGCGACAACGACGGAAACTTTCTCAAATTGCGCGCCCCGCTCTGTTGACATATGAGCATGCGTTCATATAATCATACTTGAACGGCAACCCAAAGAGACCTCAAGCCTCGGGCCGCACGCAAAGAACAAGCACGTCCGAAGGAGCACCATGGCAGAGAACAACGCACGTCCGGCCGAAGAGGAGCCCTGCATGCCCGACGAGGAGCTTCTCTACGACCTGGCGGATCTGTTCAAGATCTTCAGCGATACCACGCGCATCAAGATCCTCTACTCGCTTATGGACGAGCCGCACGCCGTCGGCGAGATCGCCGAGATCATCGGGGCGACGCAGAGCGCCGTGAGTCACCAGCTGCGCATTCTGAAGCAAGCGCGCCTCGTGCGCTTTGACCGCGACGGCCGCAGCCTCATCTACTCGCTCGCCGACGACCACGTGCACACCATGCTCGCCCAGGGCATGAACCACCTCTGCGAGTAACCCGTTTCGGCCCACCTGCGGCGCGCGCAACGCGTCGCTCGGCAACTACCCCCCTCATGCGAAAGGAACCACCTATGCGCAAGTCCTTCAAACTCGACGAGATCGATTGCGCGATGTGCGCGCAGAAGCTCGAAGACGCCATCAAGAAGGTCGACGGCGTTGCCGACGCCCGCGTGAACTTCCTCACGCAGAAGCTGACGCTCACCACGTCTGACGAAGCCGACTTCAACGACGTGCTCGACCGCGTGGTCAAGCTCGCCGCCGACGTCGAGCCCGACTGCGAGATCCTCCGTTAGGCACCGGGGCCGCTCCGCGCGGCCCATTTCTCCACCCTATATATGAACGCATGTTCACGAGTGCATTTGGAGTACCGAATGAACAAGAAGCAGATCAGGTGGCGCAACCGCATCATCGTAGCGCTGGCGATCTTTGCCGTCGTCATGATCGTCGAAGAGACCGGCCTGCTCGAGACCATCTTTGGCCCCACGGGCAGCGTGTACGCGGCGTTCGTGCTTTTTCTGATCCCCTACCTCATCGCAGGATACAAGACGCTTCTCGAAGCCGCGCACAACATCCGCCGCGGCGACCCCTTTGACGAGGCGTTTCTCATGTCGGTCGCCTCGCTCGGCGCCTTTGGGATGGTCTTCTTCCCCGAGACCGACCCCCACATGGCCGAAGGTGCGGCCGTCATGCTCTTCTACCAGGTCGGCGAGCTCTTCCAAAGCTACGCCGTGGGCCAGAGCCGCAAGTCCATCAGCGCCATGATGGACATCGCCCCCGACTACGCCAACATCGAGCAGGGCGGGGAGCTTGTCGAGGTCGACCCCGACGACGTGCCCGTGGGCAGCGTCATCGTCGTCAAGCCCGGCGAGCGCGTGCCCATTGACGGCACCGTGGTCGAGGGGTCCTCGCAGCTCGACACCGCCGCCCTTACGGGCGAGTCGATCCCGCGCCACGTGGAGGCGGGCGCCGGCGTGATCTCGGGCTGCATCAACATGACCGGAACCCTGCGCATCAAGACGACCAAGCCCTTCGGCGAGTCCACCGTGGCGCGCATCCTCGAGCTCGTGGAGAACGCGAGCGAGAAGAAAGCCAAGACCGAGAACTTCATCACGCGCTTCGCCCGCTGGTACACGCCCGTCGTCACGTTCTCGGCGCTTGCTATCGCCGTGATCCCACCGCTCGCCGGCATGGGCGCATGGTCCGACTGGATCCTGCGCGGCCTCACGTTCCTCGTCGTCTCCTGCCCGTGCGCGCTCGTGATCTCGGTGCCGCTCAGCTTCTTCGGCGGCATCGGCGGCGCATCCAAGATCGGCATCCTCGTCAAGGGCTCCAACTACCTCGAGCAGCTCGCCCACGTCGACACTGTCGTGTTCGACAAGACCGGCACCCTCACCTCAGGCACCTTCAACGTCGTGGCCGTCCACCCCGAGGCGGGCGTGGACCCCGACTACGTGCTCAGCAACGCCGCGTACGCCGAGGCGTTCTCGGACCACCCCATTGCGCTCTCGATCAAAAAGGCCTATGCGGGCGACATCGACCAGCGTCGCATCAAAGACGCGCGCGAGGAGTCCGGCCACGGCGTCTCGGCCACCGTCGACGAGCGCGTGGTGCTCGTAGGAAACGACAAGCTCATGGCGGAGCACGGCGCCAGCTGGCACGACTGCAAGCTCACCGGCACTATCCTGCACGTTGCCGTAGACGGCGCGTACGCCGGCCACATCGTAATCGCCGACGTTGTGAAAGACGACGCCGCCGAGACCGTCAAGAGCCTGCACGAGGCGGGCGTCAAGAAGTGCGCCATGCTTACGGGAGACCGTCGCGACGTTGCCGAGGCCGTAGCCAACAAGATCGGCATCGACGAGGTGCACGCGCAGCTCCTGCCCGAAGACAAGGTCAACGCCGTCGAGCGCCTGCTCGCCGACCAGGATCCAAACAGCAAGCTCGCCTTCGTGGGCGACGGCATCAACGACGCCCCGGTCCTCATGCGCGCCGACGTGGGCATTGCCATGGGCGCCATGGGCTCCGACGCCGCCATCGAGGCCGCCGACGTGGTCCTCATGGACGACAAGCCCTCCAACATCGCGCGGGCCATGCGCGTGGCGCGCAAGACCATGCGGATCGTATGGCAGAACATCGTCTTCGCCCTGGGCGTAAAGATCGCCATCCTGGTACTCGCGGCGCTCGGCATCGCCAACATGTGGCTCGCCGTCTTTGGCGACGTGGGCGTTGCCATGATCGCAATCCTGAACGCCATGCGCTGCATGCGCGTCGAGAAGATCTAGACGGGGCGCAACGGCGCGGCGGCGTGCCGTTGCGCCCCGTCCGGCCGCTCGTTTCTCGCACCTCTCGCAGGCCGGGCACGGAAACGCCCGGGCGCGTGCCCGGGCGCAAAGGAGTGTTGCCGACGAGGGCATCCCAAGACCCCCAACGGCGTCGCAACCTGCGCCGCGCTGAAGAAAAGGGAGACCGCAGGCTCTTGACACCACCACTGTAAGGCTCCGAAGGCCGCGCGCGCCCCGACGCCGCGCCCTTCGGAGCTTTTTGTCAAGCTCCCCCGGCCGGCTGGCTCCAACCTGAAAAGCACGTTTCAACCGCCACTACCGCACGCGCCCGCCGAGGACGCGCGATGGCGCCCAAACCCGCTGGCGTATACTTGCATCAGGCAATTCGGCACGGGGGAGCCAGCATGAACATCCTCAAGCAGATGCAGCTCGCACAAGGCCTGACCGTTCAGGAGCAGGCGGTCGCCGCCACGATCCTCGACGACCCCGAGCGGTTTCTGCACGAGGGCGGCAAGCAGCTCGCCGCGCGCAGTTACGTATCGCAAGCCACGATCTACCGCCTCTGCTCCAAACTCGGATGTTCCGGCCTCTCGGAGCTCAAGACGAGGGTCTCGGGTGCGCTCGGCACCTACCGGCGCGAGAACGGCTCCTTCGACTTCAACTTCCCCATCAAGCCGAACCAGAGCTGCACCGAAGTCGTGCGCAACATGGGCGAGGACTACGACCAGACCCTCGCAGCCACCCGCAACCTGTTTGATGTCACCGAGCTCGAGCGCTGCGTGGATGCGCTCCGCGGCGCGCATGTCATCGATATCTACACGAGCGCGGGCAACGTCTTCTTTGCGGAGAACTTCCGGTTCCAAATGCGCGAGATCGGCATCACGGTCAACGTTCCCGTCGAGGAGTACGAGCAGCGCCTCACCGCCGCATCGTCCGACGAGCTGCATCTGGCAATGATCATCTCGTTCGGCGGCCGCGGCATGCTCGCCGAGCGCCTCGCGCGCCTACTTCACGAGAAGGGCGTGCCCATTCTCCTCATCGCCTCGGCAGACCCGACGCCCATCGACGGCCTTGCCACGTATCGCCTGCGCCTCTGCGCCCAGGAGAACCACTACCACAAGGTCTCGTCGTTTGCGACGCGCTTGTCGCTTCTCCACGTGCTCGACGTGCTCTACGCCTGCTACTTCGAGGCCGACTACGCACGCCTCTTCGCCCGCAAGATGTCGTACTACCAGGGCATCCTCGCCGCAGGCCGTCCACTCCCCCTCCAAGACGAGCGCCACCGCGCCGCAGAGAAAGAAGCCGCCGAACTCGGCAAGACCAGCCTCTTCGAATAACCCGCATACACGGCGTACCGCTTTGCGCGGCATGCCCGCACCGAACGCGTTTTGGCGCGGAGCCTCGTGCGCGAGAAAAACCAAAAAAGCCGACGCCCGAGTCTTGGGCGCCGGCTCTGGCGTACGGGGTGCTGTCGCGTGCGTTACACGGCGATGGAGACGTTGACCTCCTGCACGGGAACGTCGTAGAACGGGTCCTCGCGACGGCCGAGGAAGTCGCGCGCCTGCTCGGGGAAGAGCGCGTAGCTGAGCACGTCTTCCTCGGAGTGCGCGTAGCAGCTGATCTCCTCGCGAAGCTTCGGGAGCTCCGGCTCGAGAAGGTCGGCGGGACGGCAGGTCACGACCTCTTCCTCGCCGATGATGGCGGCACGCATCTTGCGGCTGATCGTTACCGGCGGGCGGCCGTACATGCCGCGCACGTAGTCCTTGATCTCGGAGGGCACGACCTTGTAGCGCTCGCCCGAAAGCACGTTCATGAGCGCCTGCGTGCCCACCATCTGCGAGAGCGGCGTTACGAGCGGCGGGTAGCCGAGGTCGGCGCGCACACGGGGCACCTCGGCGAGAACCTCGGCGTAGCGATCCTCCACGCCGAGTTCCTTGAGCTGGTTGATGAGGTTGGAGAGCATTCCGCCCGGCACCTTGTAGAGCAGCGCCTTGGGCTCGACCTGAAGCACCTTGGGGTTGAGAATGCCCTCGTCCAAGAAGCGCCTCTGGATCGGGGCGAAGTGCTCGGCAACCGCCTCGAGCTTGTCCATGTCGAGATCGACGCGGTACCCGAGGTCCTGGAGCGCCATGGCCATGGACTCGGTGGACGGCTGGCTCGTGCCCTCGGCGAACGGCGAGATGCAGGTATCGATGATATCGGCGCCCGCCTCGACGGCCTTGAGGTAGGTCATCTGCGCGATGCCCGCCGTGGCGTGGGTGTGGACCTGGACCGGAAGGCGCGTGGCGTTCTTGATCTCGGTCACGAGCTGGTAGGCAACGCTCGGCAGCAGCACGCCCGCCATGTCCTTGATGCACAGGCTGTCGGCGCCGGCGCGCTCCATCTCAACGGCAAGCGAGGCAAAGTAGCGCACGGTGTGGACGTCGCTCGTGGTGTAGCAGATGGTTGCCTGCACGCTGCCGCCCGCCTCCTTGGCGGCGCGGATCGACGTCACGAGGTTGCGCGTGTCGTTCAGCGCGTCGAAGATGCGCAGAACGTCGATGCCGTTCTCGATGGACTTCTTGACGAAGGAGGCCACCACGTCGTCGGCGTAGTTGTGATAGCCGAGCAGGTTCTGGCCGCGGAGCAGCATCTGGAGCTTGGTGTTCTTAACATGGGCGCGGATGGTGCGCAGGCGCTCCCACGGGTCCTCGTTCAAAAAGCGCAGGCACGAGTCAAACGTGGCACCGCCCCAGACCTCCATGGCCTCGTAGCCGACCTGGTCCATGGTCTCGAGGATGGGAAGCATGTCCTCGATCGGCATGCGCGTGGCGATCTGGCTCTGCTGACCGTCGCGCAGGACGGTCTCCATGAAGCGGATGGCACGGGGCATTACGCGGCACCTCCCTTATCGTCCTTCGGAGGGAACAGCTTGGAAAGCGCGAAGGAGCACAGGTAGATCACGAACAGGACGAGAAAGACGCCGCCCCAGCCAAGGCCGAGGATCTCGAGCGCGATCAACAGAGTTTCCGACACATCGATCACGTCCTTTCTTAGATGAGCAGGCCAAGCACGAGACCGCCGGCGACGACCGATGCGATCTGGCCCGAGACGTTAGCGGCAGCAGCCTGCATGAGGATGAAGTTCTGCGGATCCTCCTCGGTAGCCATCTTCTGGATGACGCGGGAGGACATAGGGAAGGCCGAGATGCCGGCAGCGCCGACCATGGGGTTGATCTTCTCCTTGCGGAAGAGGTTCAGGATCTTGGCGAACATCACGCCGCCCACGGAGTCCATGACAAAGCCGAGCAGGCCGAGGCCCATGACGAGCAGGGTGTCGATCTGGAGGAAGTCGGTGTAGACCATCTTGACCGAGACGCAGAGGCCCAGAAGGATCGAGATAAGGTTCACGAGCTCGTTCTGAGCGGAGCGCGAGAGACTGTCGAGCACGCCGCACTCGCGCAGCAGGTTGCCGAACATGAGGAAGCCGACGAGGGGCAGCGAGACCGGCGCGATAAGGCCGGCGATGATGCAGATAACCACCGGGAAGATGATCTTGGCCGTCTGCGAGACCGCGCCAGGATGGTACTCCATGCGGATCTGGCGCTCCTTCTTGGTGGTGACGGCCTTGATGGCAACGGGCTGGATGATCGGCACGAGCGCCATGTAGGAGTACGCGGCGACCATGATGGCGCCCATGTACTGCGAGCCGAGCGAGTTGGCCACGAAGATCGAGGTGGGGCCGTCGGCGGCGGCGATGATGCCGATGGAGGCGGCGTCCTCGATATGGAAGCCGAGAAGCGACGCCACGATGATGACGAAGAAGATGCCGAACTGCGCCGCCGCGCCGAACATGAGCAGGAACGGATTGGAGAGCAGCGGGCCGAAGTCGATCATCGCGCCGATGCCGATGAAGAGCAGCAGCGGGAAGAGCTCCGTCGAGATGCCCATGTCGAACAGGATCTGGAACGGGCCCGCCTCGCCACCGGTCATGAGCACGCCGGAGTCGGGGATGTTGACGAGGATGGTGCCGAGGCCCATGGGCACGAGCAGCGTGGGCTCGTACTCCTTCTTAATGCCCAGGTACATGAGGATGACGCCGATGAGGATCATCACCAGACGCCCGGGCTCGGTCGCCATGCCGATGAATCCTTGAACCAGAGTTTCCAACGGGATGCCTTTCTCTTATCGCGCCGCGCGCCCAAGGCGCTGCGGAATCAGGGTCGTGTTTGCCTCGGGCGCCTTAGCTGATGCTGAACAGCACGTCGCCGGGGTTCACCATGTCGCCCTTCGCGACGTTGATGGAGGCAATGACGCCGTCCTTCTCGGCCACGATCTCGGACTCCATCTTCATGGCCTCGAGAATGACCACGGGCTGGTTGACCTTGACCGCGTCGCCGACGTTCACCTTGATGTCGATGATCGAACCGGGCATGGGAGCAGCCTGGGTGTGGGCGCCGGCGGGAGCCTCGGCCGACGGTGCCACGGCGGGAGCGGCGGCCGGAGCGGGAGCGGCGGCCGGCGCCGGGGCGGGTGCGGGTG